>JARUHJ010000003.1:0-300000 GCA_029667085.1 Deltaproteobacteria bacterium IMCC39524 | reverse complement strand
TCTCTCGGTTGAGTGGTTATACTCCAAAAGTGGACAACCGGCAAGCGCTGTGCCGAATAGAGAAGAAAAGGTTGACAACCCGGAAGGCTTCCGGTAGTTTGGCGCCTCTGTTGCGGGGTGGAGCAGTCAGGTAGCTCGTCGGGCTCATAACCCGAAGGTCGCAGGTTCAAATCCTGCCCCCGCTACCAAAAGAACTCAGGGACTTGCATTAATATGCAGGTCCCTTTTCTGTTTCCCCGTTCCTTGTGTGTTCCTGACCTGACAAAGCGGGTGGATTAAGGAAACCATCTACTAGAGAAATCCAGTAATATTGGAAAACTTCCAACCGCAGGTCTCGACTACTGCAGTTCATCAGGAGATGTTGGACGACAGGACAATCAGGTCGAAGTCTTTGCTAAACAGAGTTGATTTGAACAACCTTGGCTGGCTATAGAGACTATGGTAGAGTCTTCCACCAGTCTGAAGTTTCAGACGCTTTCAAGGGAGCGCCCAGCCAGCTCAGCGGCCCTATGCTCAATGGACACAAGGACTCTATTCCCATATGAAAAAAACACACTTTCTAATTTTGTTTGTTCTGGCCATAACAGCAATTGTGGCCGTTTCATTTCCTACGGCTAAAAAAGCCCTCGAGATTCGAAGTGAAACGCGGAAATGGAATGAGAAGTGGGCCGATCGGGCCACTTCTCATTCAACAGAAAAGCACCCTTCTCTTGCCCAGGCAACAAAAGTTCCAGAGAGCATCGAGCAGGACCTTGCTTTGAGCTTGGCGAAGTCCCCCTGGGTCATTGATTCACATCTCATGATCGGCAAAGGCGCCACCCTGAGCATCGAACCCGGGGTTGAGGTTTTCCTCGCCCCTGATGCTGACATCCAGGTTTACGGGAGCATCTTGGCTGCTGGGACGTCGGAAAGCCCCATTCTGTTAGGCGCCTATTCAGAGAATGAAGCTGATTCATGGGCAGGCCTGTTTTTCAGGAGTGATGTGCCTTCTAAATTTCAGCATGTCAACTTTGAAAACAGCAGTTATGGAGCGCGCCTGGTTTTCGCATCAGCCAACTGGGAGCATTGCACCTTTAAGAAAGTGCGCGAAATCTGCTCCGGTTATAAATCAAGCCTCACGTTTGACAAATGCCTCTTCGACTACCGCACATTTTCAGGTGGCGGCAATATCAATGTGATGAAATTTTACCAGGGAGACCTGCAAGTTGTGAACTCCGAGTTTTTCACTCCAAATTCTGATTACAAGGTCGATGGCATTGATGCTGACTACGTCAAGCATGGCGTCATTCGTGGCAATCGCTTCTTCGGCGGAAAGTGCCAGAATTCAGATGCCATCGATATCGGCCATGGTAGTCGCAATATTGTCATCGAGGACAACCTGATCGTCGGTTTTATTGACAAGGGTGTTTCGGTCGGAGAAAAGGCCGAAGCCCTGGTTAACAACAACGTGATTGCTAACTGCGCAATCGGCGTCGGAGTGAAGGATAGCGCCCGTGTGACCATAACAAAGACAACCTTCTATAAAAATGACTATGCGGTCAAGAGCTATGAGAAAGTTGCCGGCAAAGGTGGCGGCTACGCCAAATTGGACAATTCTTTAATTGCTCTCAGCCAAAATGCTCCGATTGAAGTCGACGCCCTCTCCTCTATAGAGGTTTCAAACACTCTTTGTGACAGTCAACTTCTCCCGGGCAAGAACAACAGTCAGGGCACCGCGACATTCGCGAACTTCGAGCAGTATGATTTCAACGTCACGAGCATTCTCACGAAAACCGGAGGCCAGACATTACCACCGGATACTTATGGTGCGAAGCTGTAGAGTCTTACACAGATAACAGTCGTTGGTGCATGGATGAATCAAATCAGAAATTGTTTAGGGGAAAACATTGAGTAATCAAATCTGGACAGCGCTAAAAGAAGGAACGGCCCCAAAAGGGCTGCGTTGTCTCAACACTCACCGGGTCGTCATCCACCCTGATTATCCTGAGTTGCTCAAGTCCATTGACCTTGACAGCATTCAGGGTGTGCTCCGCAGCAAATTGGGCGAAGCAATCAGTATGGACAGAAAACAAGAGAAGAACGTTGTTAAGCGCATCGAGATTAGCTACGAAGGTGAAACCCGGGTTTTCTACCTGAAGCTTTACTGGAACCATCTCTTTGAAAAGATCTGGGCCCGGGCTTTTCGAGGTTCCCTCGTGGGCCGGTCCATGGTGCGTGCAGAATACGAGAACCTGGAACGGCTCGCCAAGTGTGGTTTACGTATCCCGCAACTGGTCGCCTACGGTGACCATCGATTCGCCGGAGGGATCATCCATGCATTTATTATTACCGAAGAGATTCCCAAGGCTATGGGCGTCGATTACCTTGTCCATGAATGGTTCGGCCAGCAAACCGAAGAGGATCGCAAGCAGAAGACCGGCGAGCTCATTCACGAAGTCGCCCGAGTCGTCAAGCAGATGCATGATCATGGTTTCGAACACCACGACCTGTTTCTTCGTAACATGATGGTCTCGGAACAGAACATGTCGAAGCTCTACGTGATGGATGCACCTCGCGGCTATTTCTGGCCACAGGTAATCATGCGCAAGCGCCGGGCATTTGACTTGGCCACTCTCGATTCTGCTGCGACTCAATCTTTTTCCCGCAGCCAGCGCATGCGCTTTATGCATCTGTATCTAGGCTGCAGCCGCCTGACAGATGAAGACAAACAACTCGTCCGCAAAGTGTTAACGATTAGCGAACCGATGCGCGAACGTCAGCTCAAGCGACTGGAACGCAGCATCGCTGTCGACGAAAACGGCAAACCAGAGGCATCGTAACAGCCTGGATTTGCCTCCTGAAGAGGGTCAACAACAAGGGCCTTGCATGAAGATGCAAGGCCCTTGTATTGTTCAACACTTCTGTTTCTAAAAAAGATCAGACAAAACCTGGCTCCAAGCCTGCCGCCTGACCCGAGTCTCCAAGCAACGCGCTGACCAGACCCGACTCCTGCTGCTCCAGCACTCTGCCGATATCCGTCTGTGTCAAGATGCCTGTCATGCCACCACGTTCATCAGTTACCAGTAAGCGTCGTATCGATTTCTTCAGCATCAAGCCAATGGTTTCATAGGGCGCTGACGTTAACGGGGTTGAAACAATGGAGTAACTCATCACCTCGCTGACAGGCACCCCCGACAAGTCCACACCTTTAGCGACACAGCGAACAACATCGCGTTCTGTGAACATGCCCACAGGTTGACCGTTCTCAACGACGACAATGCAACTGACCGAACGCCGCGCCATCAAGGAGAGGGCGTAGCGAGCCGGGACATCGGGAGCAACATGCAGGACCTGCTCAGTCATCAGTTGAGAGACATCTCGGACACCGGAAAAGGCTTTTTCTTTCAGGGAGCGAACCATATCAGTCTGGGTAAAGATACCAAACATCTCTAAGCGACTATCAAGGACGACCAGATGGCGGATACCATGCTGACAAAAGAGCTGGTGAGCCTGAACAACTGACATATCTTCAGAAACAGTCATAACCGGCTTGTTCATGACCTCCTTGACCAGCAGGTCAGGTTGACCCAGCAGCCAGTTGGCGGCAAAAACAATATCACGCTCGGTGAGGATGCCGATCGGTTCATTGTGAGACAGAACAATGATACAACTGATGCATCTATCGCACATAATCTGCAAAGCTTCTTGGACAGTCGCCTCCGATTCTATAGCAACCACTGACCGTGTTGCTAATTGTCCAATTGTTTTATTCATCGTTCCCCTTAAACCTCCCATGACCATCCTGATTACGTCATTAACCGTCAACGAGCAGGTTATTTGCCGTAAATAGCGATAAAAAGCCGCTTATATAACACCATTCTATTTATTGTGCAAAAACAGTTCCACTTGCACAAAGAAGGCCCGTATTGCAGCCATAATTTTGAGTTTTTTCAATTCACAGACAAAAAGCCTGTAACGGACATCGTTACAGGCAGAGAATATGGAGCTTTTCGTTGCTTGCATTAAAGGATCAAGCCAGCAGTTCCTGATAAACTTGCCGGTATATTTCCAGATCCTGTTCTGAGAAGCAGGCCATAACCACGCGCGGAGCAGCCGCCTCAGTCTCAACAAAATCGAGGATGACTCGCAGGGCGATGCGACTGGCCTGTTCTATCGGAAACCGGTAAACACCGGTGCTGATCGAAGGAAATGCAATACTGCGAAGGTTGTGATCAACAGCCAGTTGCAAGCTGTTGCGATAACAGCTGGCGAGGAGATTGTTTTCGTTAGAGCCGCCACCTTGCCAGACAGGCCCCACAGTATGAATCACATACCGAGCCGGAAGATTGTACCCTTTCGTAATCCTGGCCTCTCCCGTAGGGCAGCCATCCAGTTCACGGCAGGCCTCCAACAGTTCGGGACCAGCGGCCCGATGAATGGCTCCATCCACACCGCCGCCGCCAAGAAGCTTCTCATTGGCGGCATTGACAATTGCCTCAACTTCAAGTCGCGTGATGTCACCCTGAATAATTTCTATCTGTTCCACGATCATAACTCCTCGCACAGGGCTGTGATTTAACGGCGCCGCTAACCTGATATCAATATTAGCGGCAATCGGCGCGTATTCAAGTCATCACAAAACGAAACCCGATTAAGACAGAATCCATCGACCCCGAAGAGGAATTGATAATTGCACAGGGAGAAAAAACGACTAGAATGTTTATATAGAACATGCAACCCTAACCTGGGGAGGCGACGATGAGATACCGCATGAACATTAATGATGACAACGTCAACCACCTTATTGGACAGTGTCTGCGCAGTAAAGCGGATGCAAAATGGATTTATGACGTCCTGATTTCCAGAAAACACACGAAGATAGACCTGATCACAGGCAGCATACACCTGACTCCGGAAGAGCACACCGAATTCGTGACACGGTTCAGTTCCGAGGTTGAGCCAACGATCTGGGAATCGTCCTTCCGGAAACATTAACAGTTAAGTTTTCCGCGAGGAAACAACTTGCCAACCAGCCTTCGCTGGTCATATTTCTTTGCCTACAGCGAGAGTTGTGCGGGCACCTTCAATGACGGGTTTTCTCATGTCTAGAACTTGGAAGTGCGACCTCTGTGGCTACGTCCACAATGGTCCAGAAGCGCCTCAATCCTGCCCTGTTTGCGGGGCGGACATAAGCCATTTTTCCGCACTGGAGATTCAAACTTCCGCGGCGCGTGAAACGGTCACCGAAGCTTGGCAATGCAGCATTTGCGATCATATTGAAGATGGCTCGTCGCCACCGAATTTCTGTCCGATCTGTGGCGCCTCTGCCGCTCTTTTTCATCCTTACGTTGCGCCAGAAACGTCTGCAAAGACCTCCAATATAGACAAACTGGTCATCCTGGGTGCCGGCATTGCAGGGATGACCGCGGCGGAAGAAGCGCGCCGCCAGGCGAGCACCGTCGAGATCACCCTCGTTTCCAGAGAGATGAGCCTGCCCTATTACCGGCTCAACCTGACCCGCTTCCTGGCGGGAGAAGTCAAAGAAGAGGATCTGCTCATACAACACCAGGAATGGTTTGACGCGCAAAAGATTAACTACCTGTCCGGCGAAGCACAATCCATAGATCGTGATGCCCGCAAAGTTACACTGCGCGATGGCAAACAACTGGATTATGACCGGTTGATCATGGCCAATGGTGCTCACCCCTTCATTCCTCCCATTCCCGGTGCTAACCGTGATGGTGTCATGGTGCTGCGGACTATTGAACACGCCCGCAAGATGATCAGCAGTCTTAGTCCAGGATGTCGTGCGGTCTGCATCGGTGGTGGCCTACTCGGCCTGGAAACCGCCTGGGCCTTGCAGCGACGCGGTGCAGAAGTTACCGTTCTGGAGGGTTTTGATTGGCTGCTGCCGCGGCAACTCCCTCCTGCCGCAGCAGCATTACTCTTTACCCACCTTGAAAAGCAGCAGATGACGATTAAATGTGGTGTTCAGGTCCAGGACTTCACGGGTGACGAAACCGTGCACGGCGTGTTACTCGAAGATGGCACTGAAATTCCAGCGGACCTGGTGGTTCTCGCCACCGGAGTTCGGCCCAACAGCCACCTGGCCCGCCAGTGCGGCCTCAAGGTCAAACAGGGCGTCGTCGTCAATGATCAGCTCTTTACCTCGGATGAACATATCCTCGCCGCTGGTGACGTCTCCGAGCATCAGGGCAAGGTTTACGGTATCTGGCCCGCCAGTTACGCCCAGGGTCTGGTCGCCGGAGCCAATGCGGTTGGAGCTTCAGGTGAGTTTCCCGGATTGCCTATGACCAATCGCATCAAGGTTCTGGATGTCGATCTCTTCAGCATTGGACAGATCCAGGCAATCGACGCCAGCACACGCCTTTTGGAAGTCGAAGAAAACGGCAGTTACCGTGGCCTGGCGTGCCACGATGGCCAGGTCGTTGGTGCCGTCCTCTATGGCGACATGCAGTTGACAGGGCTGTTACAGAGTGCTGTTGAACAGGGCCGTCGCATTCAGGAGGTTCCGGAACTCTGGGAACATTTTCCGAGCTTGCAACAGATGGCAGTTTAAGCAAAGAAAAGAGGCCACCCGGAGATTCCGGGTGGCCATGTGAATGGTTTCGTATCTAATGCAATTACCGTTTTATAAACGGGCTTGGGTTGCAAAGATCTTCAGCCTGATTGGCCGAAGCATTACAGTTGTGACAGAGATAGCCCGGAGCGTCTGTGCGTGTTGCGATTTCTTCACGCGATCCGGCCTTTTTCAACTCACAGATATGCAGATGATGTCCCGAGGGATGCGTACATTCAGGTTTCGAAAGTTCTGACATAAAGCCTCCATTGATAAACGTCCTTGCGTGACGTCAGTATACCACCTCCGCGGAGGGCTGTCGTAACAGATCACTCTTCCGTCAGCAATATCGCCTCGGCAACCTCCCGTAAGGATTTCCTTTTATCCATCGCCAGCTTCTGCAAACGTCGGAACGCCTGCGGCTCATCCATGCCCCGCTTGATCAAAACACCCTTGGCGCGATCAATCACCTTGCGGGTTTCGAGAGTTTCCTTCAACTGGGACACCTCTTCACGCAGGCTTGACAACTCGACAAACTGGTGGATCGCCAGGTCCACAGCCGCGAACAGCTGTTCGGCACGCACCGGCTTGACGACATAATTCATGACTCCGGCCAGACGTGCCCGTTCAATCGTCTCAGACTCCGTGTTTGCCGTGACCAGAACGATCGGCAAGGGCTTGATCTTGCCGATTTTTTCGGCAGCAGTGACACCATCCATAACAGGCATACCGACATCCATAACCACCAGAAGAATCTCCTGGTGAGCCGCTATTTCTAGGGCCTGGGCACCATTCTCAGCTTCGAGAATCTCATCAAACCCGTACCCGGCAACGATTTCAGCAACCTGACGTCGCAACAGGGGTTCATCATCGACAACCAAAGCACGCCTCATAGCATTTAACTCCTGATAAAATGAACAGATTGATATTGTGAGTACCGCATCGGAAATACCAAAAACCAGCCCTGCTTTCTGCCAGCATAAAAGCAGACAGGGCGGCTTCCTGTCTTCGATGCTACTGAAAATAAAATTGCTGCCATCCAGAGCAGCCTTCCCGTATCTTCTCCCTCTGCTTTTAATTGCCACCTCAAATGGAGGGGTTTACATTCACAGAGAAACTATAAACCTGTAAACGGCTAGCAAGTATTGTAACCTGTAGATTCTGTGTTTAGAATCATTTGAACCAATAGATCGCAACCAGACAAGTCAAGGGCCCTGATGCTTTCACGCAAACACATCGCATACTCTTTATTGACCGCAACAGTTGTCATTATAGCATTGCTTCTGGCTTTGCCATCTTTCCTCAATTCCGACTCACTGAAAGTCAAATTGAATGCAGCCATTCAACAAAAGACGGGTGGACAAGTTGATTACCAGCATGCGGAATTCTCTCTCCTGCCCCGCCTTTCAATCACCCTGAACCAGGTCACAGTTGATTTTTCTGGCCAAGTGCAAGGAAGTGTCGACTCCGTTCAGATCGGTCCAGAGTTCTGGTCCTTACTGAAGGGGCAAGTGCGCCCTGGGCGAATCGTTCTGGACGCCCCGAATCTTACCCTGAGCCTGCCGGCTCCCGAGGCAAAGAATAAATCGCAAGCGTCGCCCATGTCTCTCAGAGAGCTGCAAAGTCATCTCAAGCAAGGTCTGGAGCCATTGGTCTCGGCCGCTCCGGAACTGACCCTGCTGATAAAAAATGGGTCCCTGGCCTTCAACAAAGGCATCAAACCGTTCAGTTCAGTCAAGGACCTGGCACTGAAGCTGAACCTGGACATAGCGAAGGCGGGCTCTGAACTAATCACCCTGGAAAGCTCCATCTCTGCCCTTACACTCAATCAAAACGGTCAGGAGATCAGTTTTGAAGGTTTAGTCCTGAATGGCAAAGGTCGCAGGGTTCAGGACAAACTCTCGTTCTCCCTGGACGAACTGACTCTGAGCAAACCGGCACTTCAAATCAATGGCGCACTGGTTGTCAGTTCGACATCTCCGGCATTTTCACTTGACCTGCAAGGGGCTGACATCGACGTTGATGCGACCCGTGAGGCCGCGCTGGCCCTGGCTGGCGAGACGACGCCCGTAAATGAGATCTTTGCTTACCTGCGCGGCGGCAAGGTTCCGCAAATCAGCTTTCACTCGCAGGGAGAGTCCGCCGCTGCATTGGGTGACCTGAAGAATATTGTTATAAAGGGCCAACTGCAGAAAGGAGCTGTCTCGATCCCGCAAATCAAACTGGACCTGACAGAAGTTAACGGCGATGTGGTGATCAGCGAGGGCGTGCTGGAAGGCAGCAAAATATCAACTCGCCTTGAAGGCTCCTCCGGACACGATGGGACTCTGAGAGTTGCCCTTGGTGAAGACAGCGACCTGTTTCAGCTGGAACTTATGCTCAGCGCAGACCTTCCCCAGGCGCAACACATACTCAAACGTATCATTGAAAAATCTGAATTTGCGCAGCTCGTGGACAAAGTGACCAACCTCAAAGGGTCCGCCATCGGGAAACTGATTCTCGGTGACAACTTGACTGATATCAAGGCCAGGGTTGATATGTCAGGTTTGAACCTGACGGCTGATTATCAAGGTCTGCCATTCCCGGTCGGCGTTAGCAGCGGCCAGCTCTCCTTCGCTGAGAAACATATCGAGCTCAAAGACTTAAGTGGCACATTCGGCCGCTCGGCTTTCTCAGATTTCGCATGCAACATTGACTGGACAGATGCTCTTCACATAGACCTCAGTTCCGGAAAATTTGCTCTTGTCCTTGATCAGCTCTATTTCTGGCTGGCTTCTTTCGAAACGACGAAAGAGGCGTTGAAAGATGTCAAACAGGTAACCGGTCGACTGGACCTGACGGCATTAACCCTCAAGGGAGCAGTCAATACGACCCAAAATTGGCAGATCGCTGGGGTCGGTGCAATCCATGAGATTGGCATCGAGACCTCTCGCTTCCCGGCAAAGATTGAGCTGCCTAAGGGCGACGTTACCCTTGATGCCGAGAAGTTGACCTTCCAGAGCCTCAAAATGCTCGGCCTGGATGCAGATCTTACCCTGAGCGGAGTGCTCAAGGGCCTCCCACAGGCCCTGGATCAGGTTGAGCTTTCTCTGGACGGCACGATGGGCAAGGATTCTGTTGCCTGGTTAAAAGATACCCTCGAGTTAGCAGACACAGCAGAAACACCTGTGACAGAAGTCCCAGCGAAGACAGGGGACTATGCTGTCCGCACACCACTAACCTTTTCCGGAGCAAGAATCCTCTGGCAGCCAGACTCGACAACTTCATTCAAAGGGGATGTCTCTATAGAGAAAGGTCCGAATCTGACAATTGATGTCGATTATCTCTCAAAACAGTTGCAGGTCAAGCAGCTGACAATCAAGGACCAGGACTCTGATGCCACAGTTGCTTTCGTTCACGATCAGGCCGAGTTCAAGCTGAACTTCACTGGCAGCCTCCACCACAAGACCTTGGAATCTTTGTTCATCGATCAGCAGTTTGGCAAAGGTCGGCTGAAGGGGGACTTTGACATCAAAGCCCCGCTTACAAAGCAAGCAGTGCCGGTGTTAAAGGGTCATCTGGAAGGGAATGAGTTGGTCATCCACCTGCCATCTGGCGGCAGGCTTGGAGTCGAAAAGATTGCCCTGGCTGCAGACGGTTCTCAGGTTAAAGCCGATGCGACAGCTCTCTCGTGGAACGACTTTGTCTGGGCTCCGGTCAAAGCCACAATCGGTTTCGACGATGGCAGGATTAATGTCAAGATCTCCGAAGCAGCACTCTGTGGCATTGACACCTCCGGCCTGTTGGTTATCGCCGGCGAAGATTTCTCTCTGGATTTTACCCTGGAGGGCAAAGCTCTGGATGTTGAAACCAGTTATTCCTGCCTCACCGAAGGACGCGTCAAAATGACGGGGACCTTGGACTTCTCCAGCAAGATCACATCTCAGGGGCAAGCGAAAGAGCTGCTTAACAACCTGCAAGGGCCCCTTGAGATGAAATTTACAAAAGGGTTGATCGAGCAGAGCAAGCTGATGGCACGAACCCTGGAAGTTCTCAATGTCACCGAGATTGTCAAAGGGAAACTGCCTACCCTGGATGTCGATGGCTTTGCTTACTCAGCTATCGACATCCAGGGCACTTTCCAGGGGGAAAAGCTGAATATCAACAAAATCCAGATGGATGGTGACGCACTGGATGTCATTGGCCAGGGCAGGCTTGATTTCAGAGAAGATACGGTCAGTGCTGAGTTGCTGGCCTCACCGTTCAAGACGGTTGATACCCTGGTGAGAAACATTCCCGGGATCAATTACCTGATGGGGGGGAGCCTGGTGGCGATCCCTGTCAGTGTCAAGGGCAAGCAGACCGACCCCAAGGTTCGAATTATGTCGGCGTCATCGGTTGGCTCAAGCCTTCTCTCCCTGGGTGAACGGCTCATAAAATCACCACTCAAGTTGATTGAAACAGTGACCCCTGATAAGAAGGGAGCAAAAGAAGAATAGTCTCTCCACCTTACAGCGTTCCCGGCTAACGACATCACCTTGTCGAACAACAAATGAAATGGCTCGCCTTGACTCGCGACTCCACAATTAAAGGGCCTCAGACAACCTCTTTTCAACCAATAAAACTTCATCATCACAGCGACGTTGATCCCAACCCAGTTCTTCTGCCATGATTTCCAGTACCCTCGGTGCCGCCTGGCTTGCTGCCTTGGTATCCAGCAAGGCCAATGGCGTTCGCCGAGCGAGAACATCGATAACCCGTTCAGCCAATTCATAGCGAGCAGCATAAACAACTTCCGCTTCCAGAATCGGGTGATTTTTGACAAGCCGTATCCCTTGTCTTGCTTCAGCTAATTCAGCAACCTGCTCCGCCTGATCACCGTAGGTTCGATTCAAGTAGGAAGCAACATCCGCGGCGAAACCATATTTTTTGCTCAGCTCAAGATCGCCCTTCTCATGATAGTTTGCGCTGCCGATAATCGGTAACTGCTCGGTCTGACATGTCGGTCTCGGTGCAGACAAGGTGAACCGGTTTAATGCATGATCTACGGTATCAAGAGCCATTTTTCGATACGTGGTCCACTTACCGCCGGCAATGGTCAGTAAGCCGCTGGCACTGTCCTCGATCACATGGTCGCGAGCCAATTTGGCTGTGCCGATGGCATTCGGGTCGGATACAAGTGGTCTCAATCCTGACCAGACTGCCTTGATGTCTGATTTTTTGACTTTGAGATTAAAATATTGGGCGACGTGACGCAGCAGGTAGTCAATCTCTGATTCAAGGGGCTGGGGGTGATCGGTAACTTCTGCAGGCTCATCAGTCGTGCCGACCAAGGCATGATCTTCCCAGGGCAGGACAAAGAGAACCCGGCCATCTTCGGTTTCTGGAATCATCAGGCCGGTGTCGGGTGGAGCGAAACGTTTATCCAGCACGAGGTGAATTCCCGTACTTGCAGAAAGGATTTTGGACGCTTCGGGGTTGTCCATCACCCTTATTTGATCGACAAAAGGACCGGTGGCATTGATCACGCCCTTGGCCTTCAACGGCCAGGACTCGCCGGTTAAAGAATCTGTCAATTCCGCCCCGACAATTTTCCCACCCTCTTTGCATAATCCGGAAACTGCAACATGGTTGGCAATCGTCGCGCCATGCTGTGCGGCCGTCAATGCCAGGGAGAGGGCCATACGGGAATCATGAAACTGACCATCGTAATAGAGGACTCCGGCTTTTAACCCTTCGGCTTTCAACATCGGGAAACGACGCAAGGCTTCCTTGCGGCTCAACAGACGACTGTGACCAATATTCTGTTTTCCGGAGAGGATGTCGTAGAGTTTGAGCCCAGCAAAAACATAAGGCACGTCAAGCCATTTGTAGAGCGGAGTGATCAGGGGCAGTCGGTTTGACAAGTGTCGTGCGTTTTTCAGCAAGAGGCCTCGTTCGCGGAGACCATCCTTGACCAGGTTATACTCCACCCGGTCCAGTTTTGTTACCGCCATCTCCAGGTAGCGAACACCGCCGTGAACCAACTTGGTGCTACGACTACTGGTGCCTTCGGAAAAGTCATTTTTTTCAACCAGCGCAACGTCCAGACCACGCGTTGCCGCGTCAAGGGCGACCCCGCAGCCTGTTGCTCCACCGCCAATGACAAGCAGGTCAAAAGTGCGACCATCTTTCAAATGCTGTAAATGCTGAGGTCTTGCCATAAAGACATTTCCCTTGTTCAGATTATCCCTGTCGGCCGTTTCGTCTTGCCCATGGCAGCATCAGAAGTATGTAGGACAACGTTAGCTTCGCTTAGCATCTCAAGGATCTGCGTTGGTGGCGGACGGTCGGTAAAGAAAGCGTCAACCTCTCTGATGTTGCCGATCCGGATCATTGCACTGCGCTCGAATTTGCTCTGGTCCGCAACCAGAAAGACCTGTCGGGCGTTTTCGATAATGGCCTGGGTTACCCGAACCTCATGATAGTCAAAGTCGAGCAGCGTTCCATCCGCGTCGATGCTGGAAATGCCGATGATGCCGAAATCAACCTTGAACTGGCGGATAAAATCGAGGGTTGCTTCGCCGGTAATGCCGCCATCACGAGGTCTGACAGCGCCACCTGGTATAATGATTTCAAAACTGGGATTGCTGCGCAGAATCACTGCAACCTTGAGGTTGTTGGTGATAATCCGCAAGCCGGTATGATTCTGTAAGGCCTTGGCAACTTCTTCGGTTGTGGTGCCGATGTTGATAAAGATCGATGCCCGATCGGGAATTTGCTTTGCGGTGAGCTCGGCGATACAACGCTTCTCATCCAGATTCATGACCTGGCGGGCAGAGTATTCAACATTTTCAACATTTGTGGAGAGCCCGGCCCCGCCATGGTAGCGGGTGAGCAGTTGCTGATCGCAGAGGGTATTGATATCGCGGCGGATCGTTTGCGGCGTAACTTGGAAATTCTGCGCCAGCGTTTCGATGGCAACGAAGGCCTGCTGTTGAACGAGAAGTAAAATTTCCTGTTGTCGCTGGTTCATATTGCATCCAGGCCAGTCAGAAGAGAATCACGTTCTGTCTCGAATTGGGTTTAAATCCTTATATCAACTTTTGTTCATCTGACAAGGAAAGGAAGGTCTTTTTGTTCGCTTATGAACAGGTCTGCCCTTGACAATTTTCGATATTGATTGATCATGAACGTGTCACAAACAAAATCAGGGGTTACAGGAGGCATCGTATGAAAGGACGTCACATCCTTGCGATCGACCAGGGGACAACCAGTTCCCGCGCGATGATCTTTGACGACAAAGGGCACTGTATCGCTCTTGCCCAGAAGGAATTCACCCAGATCTACCCTCAGGATGGCTGGGTCGAGCATGACCCGGAGGAGCTCTGGCAGTCGGTGCTCAATGTCTGTCGCCAGGCCATGCAGCAAGCCGGGGAAGAGGGGGTAGAGGTTGCGGGCATAGGCATCACCAACCAGCGCGAGACGACCCTGGTATGGGATCGCCAAACCGGCAAGCCCATCTACAACGCCATCGTCTGGCAGGATCGGCGCACCGCTGACAGTTGCACCGAGCTCAAAGCCACTGGCAAGGAGGAACATGTCGCCGCATGCACCGGTCTGCTGCTCGACCCTTACTTTTCGGCAACCAAACTAGCCTGGATTCTGGACCATGTCGTCGGGGCCAGGGCCAAAGCCGAAAGGGGTGAACTGGCCTTCGGCACTGTCGACAGTTTTCTGCTCTGGCGGCTGACCGGCGGCAAGGCACACGCCACTGACGCCACCAACGCGTCGCGGACCATGCTGTTCAATATCCATACGCAAGAATGGGACAGCTCTTTATTGGAGATGTTCAACATCCCAGAGGCCCTGTTGCCCGCAGTCAAAGATTGCATCGCCGACTTCGGCACGACCGACGCCAAGCTGTTCGGACGAACCATTCCTATCAGTGGCATAGCCGGGGATCAACAGGCGGCAGCCATCGGCCAAGCTTGCTTTGAACCGGGAATGATCAAAAGTACCTACGGCACCGGCTGTTTCGTGTTGATGAACACCGGTGAAAAGGCTCTACGTTCCCGGAATCGCCTGCTGACAACGGTCGCTTACCGCGTTGACGGACAGACCAGCTACGCCATCGAAGGCTCCATCTTTGCAGCCGGAGCGGCTGTCCAGTGGATTCGCGATGGGCTGAAATTGATCGACTCCGCCGGCGAGGTCGAAGGCTTGGCGCAAGGCCTCGCCTCCAATTTCGGCGTCTACCTGGTCCCGGCTTTTACGGGCCTGGGCGCTCCACATTGGGACCCTCAAGCACGCGGAGCCATCTTCGGGCTGACCCGCGACACCGGAATTGCTGAAATAGTCCGGGCAACCCTGGAATCGGTCGGCTACCAGACCTACGACCTCATGGAAGCGATGAAGCGCGACAGCAAAACCGGCTCGAAGGCGTTGCGGGTCGATGGCGGCATGGCCGCCAACAACTGGTTTCTGCAGTTTTTGGCGGACCTGCTCGACGTTCCGGTTGAGCGCCCCCAGGTCACGGAAACCACAGCCTTGGGGGCGGCTTCTTTGGCGGGCGTCCAGCTCGGTGTCTTTGATTCGCTGGCCAACATAGGCAGCCATTGGCAACGTGACGCATTATTTACCCCCAAACTGAGCGCTGCAAAACGACACGATTTGCTGAGCGGCTGGGAAAAAGCCGTCTCCAGGGTGCTAGTTGGGTAAAAACAAAGAGATAGGCCATAGGCCAAGGCAATAGGCTGAAATATTGAAGGCCCAACCAGGAATGGTTGGGCCTTTTCAAATATGGCGGAGGGGGTGGGATTTGAACCCACGGTACGCGTAAACGTACAACAGATTTCGAGTCTGTCACCTTCGGCCGCTCGGACACCCCTCCGTGGGTGTTCTGTTTGGGAGCACCTTTATAATGTCTTTTTCGTTTTTTTTCCAGCCCTTAATTCTTTAAAAAACCCGCTCAACATCTGGCTGCATTCTTCACCCAGCACACCTTCGGTGACTTCGACTTTGTGGTTGAAACGATCATCTTGCGCAAAATCATAGATGGAGCCAACCGCCCCGGCTCGCGGATCGCGGCAGGCGTAAACCAGCCGCGGGACGCGCGCGAGGATCATGGCGCCCATACACATCACGCAGGGCTCCAGGGTGACGTAGAGCGTGGTTTCAAGCAGACGCCAGTGGCCAATATGTTCTGCGGCCTGGCGGATCGCCACCATCTCGGCGTGGGTGGTCGGATCGTTGCTGGTTTCGCGCAGGTTGTGGCCACGACCGATGATCTCACCTTCGAAGACGATCACTGCACCGATCGGCACTTCGCCAAGAGAGAGGGCAATGTCGGCTTCGTCCACGGCGGCCTGCATAAAAAAGATGTCTTGTTCTGATGTTGTACCCAAAAGTTACCTCGGCGCGCTATTACCCTTTACTGGCGATAGGAAAAGATATAAAGCATTTCACCAAATAGACACTGAGGACACAGAGTAAATCAATAATTTAGTCTTCTCTGTGTTCTCTGTGACTCGAGTGAGAGAATCGAACGGGCGGTGAAAGCTGTTCTGTGCATCATAACAAACCATCACACCTGCGTCTCCACCTGAAAGCGCTTGGCCATAGACTCCTTGATACGGGCGAAGACCGCATAAAGAACCGGCACCACGATCAGGGTCAACAAGGTGGCGATCGCCAGGCCGAAGATGACCGCGACCGCCATCGGCCCCCACCACTGTGCCGACTCGCCACCAACGATCATTGAGAGGTTGCGGAAGTCAAAGCTGACACCGATAGCCATCGGTAGCAGACCGAGGATGGTGGTAATAGCAGTCAGCATAACCGGACGGAAACGGACCAGGCCGGCACGCAGCAGTGCTTCGTAAAGCTCCACCCCCTGCCGGCGTAGTTGATTGATGTAATCGATCAGGACAATGGCGTTGTTGACCACCACCCCGGCCAGCGAGATCACGCCGATGCCGGTCATAATGATACCGAAGTTGGTCATGGTCAGAATCAGGCCGAGGAAAACGCCTGACAGGGAGAGAACCACGCTGGTCATAACGATGAATGTCTGCGAGATCGAGTTGAACTGGGTAATCAGTACCAGCACGATCAGAAAGAGCGCGATCACGAAGGCCTTGGCGAGGAATGCTGAGGCTTTTTGCTGTTCCTCCTGTTCTCCGGAATAATCGATGCGGTAGCCACCAGGCAGATCGATGCCCGACAAAGCGTTTTGCACATCGACGAGCACATCATTGCTGTTACGCCCGGTGGTATTACCGGAGATAGTCACCACCCGTTTCTGGTCGATATGGCGGATCGAACCAAAGCCGGCTCCGATCTCCAGCTTGGCCACCGTTGTCAAGGGTACCGGTGAGCCGAGGTTGGTCGGCACCAGCAGACTCTCGATGTCAGCGATCGACTGACGACGCTCTTCCGGCAGACGCACGATGATATCGTACTCGTCCTTGCCCTGACGGTAGACCCCCATCTTGCTACCGCTGATCGCGGCCTTGACCAGCACCGAGATGTCAGCCGTGGAGAGTCCTAAAAGAGTCGCTTTTTCACGATCCACCAGCACACGGATCTCCGGCTTGGCCCGGGAGAAGTCATCTTTCAGGTCGACGAGCCCGGGGATACCCTTTATCTTTTCACGTGCCTGACTGACCAGGCTTTCCAGAAGCACGACATTTTCGCCACTGATTTCAATACTCACCGGCGCCCCTGTTGGTGGCCCTTCCTTTTCCTTTTCGACCTTGATCTCCGCACCGGTAAAGTTGGCAAGACTGTTGCGCACCCGATCAAGGATCAGGGAAGACGATTCGTGACGATCTTCGCTGTCGACAAACTCCAAAGAGACCTTGGCCATATGCGACTGACCACCGCTGCCGGAGCCGGCTTCACCACTCGGGGCCACGCCGACTTCGGCGATCGTGTACTTGATGTCCTGTTCAGGCGAAACTACCTTTTCAACGATGCGGGCATACTCGTCCGAAGTATCAAGACCGGTCCCCTCTGGTGACTTGATTTCAACGAAAGCCCGGTTTGGTTCGGTATCAGGAAAGAGTTCGACACCGAGGATCTTGGCGCTGACCATGCCACCAAAGATGCCGCAGATAACCAGCAACACTGCCACGGCAAGACCGACCGTCGCCCCCTGATGCTTGAGAGCCCATTGCAGGACCCTCTTGTAGAAACGCACGACAAGGGTCCGCTCCACATCCGGCTGCACTTCACCTTTTTTAACGCGCATGAAGGTGGCACACACCGTCGGGTTGATCACTAGCGCGACAAACAATGAAGAGGTGAGGGTAATGATCAGGGTAATGGGCAAGAATTTCATGAACTCGCCCATCAGCCCCGGCCAGAAGGTCATGGGGAAAAAGGCGCAGAGGGTGGTAATCGTCGAGCTGATCACCGGCCAACCGACTTCGCTGGCCGCGATCCGCGCTGCGTCAACCCGGTTCTTGCCCTCCTGCATGTGACGATAGATATTTTCGACGATAACGATGGCGTTATCGACCAGCATGCCGAGCGCCAGCATCAGGCTGAAGAGCACCACCATGTTAAGGGTCATGCCGAGAGCCTGGATAATCGCAAAGGACATGAGCATCGAAAAGGGGATCGCCAGGGCGACAAAGAAGGAGTTGCGCAGACCGAGGAAGAGGAAAAGTACCGAGATCACCAGGAGCAGACCGGTGAGGATGTTGTTCTCCAGCTCCGAGACCATGTTGCGGATATCTTTTGACTGGTTGAGCGTGACCGAGAGTTCGACCCCTTCCGGCATCAATGGCTTGGCATATTCGAGCAGGGCAAAGACCCGGTCGGTCAGCTCGATAATATTCTCGCCGGTGCGCTTTTTGACCGCCAGGCTCACGCTTGGCTTGCCGTTGAGACGCGCGTAGCTTTTGGCGTCTTCAAAAGTGAAATCGATGGTCGCCATATCCTTGTAGTAGATCGGCTTGCCGTCGCGCACCACCATCACCAGATTATCGATCTGCGCCGGGTCGGTAAATTCTCCGGGAATGCGCAGCAGGTACTTACCCTGACCGATATCGATGCTGCCGCCGGGGATATTGACGTTCTCGCGCGCAACCGCTGTCACGATTTCGTTGAACGAAACCCGGTAGGCAGCCATGCGATCGGGATCGATCTCTACGCGCACCTGGTTTTCACGACCACCGGTCAAGACCACATCGAGCACGCCGGGAATTTCCTCGATATGTTCCTCGAGCTCCTCGGCCACCCCTTTGAGGAGCGTTTCCGGCACTTCACCGGAGACCGCCACCATCAGCACCGGGAACTCGGCCAGATTGACTTCGAGAATCTGTGGATCATTTTCCAGGTCGACAGGCAGGTCACCCTTGGCCTGGTCAACCTTGTCGCGCACCCACTGTATGGCGTCGTCGATATCGACTTCTGGGATAAACTCGACGGTGATCATCGACGAACCTTCGGCGCTCACCGAACGGACCTCTTCGACGTTTTTCAGGCCACGCAGTTTGCGTTCAATCGGGTTGGTGATCAACGATTCGATATCACTGGACGACACCCCCTCGTAGGGAGTCACCACCAACACGTAGGGAATGGTGATATCGGGAGTCGACTCGCGCGGCAGGGTGGCATAGCTGTAGATACCGACCACGATGATGATCAGCATCAGGGCAAAGACCGTACTGCGCTGCTTGATTGCGGCATTGGAAATCAGCATATCAATCGGCCTCGACTTTGACTCTGGCACCATCAGCCAGTAACTGGTGGCCTTTGACTATCAATTTCTCATCAAGGCCCAAGCCCTCCAGAATGACGGCCTGACCACCGATCACTTTATCAATCTTCACCGGACGCAGCTTCGTCACACCCTCGACTTCAACGTAGACCACCTTGCGGCCATCGAGATCAACTACGGCATAGAGAGGGATCGCAATCACACCTTTGAGCTCTCGCCGCAAGGCATCAATGCGGACGATCATGCCGGGGCGCAGCTGTCGATCCTGATTGTCGACCTCGACCTTGCCCAGGTAGGTGCGGGTCAGTTCGTCCGCCTTGTACGCCAGATGGACAAGTTTGCCGCTGCGATGGATCTCTTCCCCGGTGTCGATCTGCGCTTGAACGACACTCACCTCTTCTCCGGGGTGGAAATAACGAACGTCTTTTTCCGGCACATTGATCAACACCTTGAGGCGATCCACCTGCACCACCAGCGCCACGGGATCACCGACTTTTACATATTCACCGCGTTCCACCATGCGATCATCGAGGACACCGGCGACCGGGGCATTAATGATGCTTTTCTGCAGAGCAATGCTGGCAAGCTTAAGATTCTGCCGGGCCGCCTCATAGGCGGTTACGCTATTATCGTACTCCTGCTGGCTGACCAGGTTTTCAGCAACCAACCGCTGCAGCCTCTGCATCGCCTTCTCCTTGATATCGGCATCAACCCGGTTGCGTTCCAGATTGGCCCTCTGGCTCACCGAATCAATCGTCATGATCTTTTGCCCGGCGGTCAGCATCTCACCCTCTTCGGGACCGACCCAGTCGACCGGCCCGGCAATCTCTGCCGCCAGGGTCAAATCCTCCCAGGCGTGCAGGGAACCCGGCAAGCTGAAGCGCTCTTCAAGATCTTGGGCCGTAACGATCTGCACCTTGACCGAGGTTGCCTTGTCATTGGCAGGCCCTTGCGTTGCCGGGCTTGCTTCACTTGCCGAATCAGCTCCGCAGCCCGCCAAGAGGGGCGCCAGACAGAGACTCAAGAAAACCAGATTGCGGATTGCGCTGCTCATGGTGTAACTCCTTCATGCGGCAAAGCCGCGACAATATTGTAGCGTTCGAGATTGGTGCCCATGGCCTCATACAGGCTGGTCTGGGCCCGGTAGTAATCAGTTTTCGCAGCCACCTCGCGGATCTTCGCATCCACCAGAGCATTTTGGAAGGTCAGGACCCGGAAGGTATTGGACAAACCCTCCTGCAAGCGACGGGTTTCCTGATCCAGGGTGGTCTGTGCCAGATCAGCATAGTGCTTTGCGACCTCCAGACGCTCTTCGCCAAGGTCGAGGACGGCATGCGCCGACCGAATCACAGTTTCGACAGATATTTCTGCACGTCGCAAGCGATAGATCGATTGTTTATCCTGTGCGGCTGCATCACGATATTGAGCTTTTGCCGTGCGATTCTGCAGGGGCACACTGAAACGCAACCCGGCATACCAGCTGGTGCCATCTTGCTCAAGGGCACGGCTTGCAGAGCGCTGCCAGTCACCGTCGTACTGGGTATTGTCGCCTTCGCCGGAAAGGCCATTGACACCGAGGCTGGCCTCAAGGTCGAGGCGTGGCAAGCGTTGGTTGTCGGCATAGACCAGCGCAATCTTACGAGACTCAATCTCCAGACGAGCCTGCTGGAGATCCGGCCTCTTCTTGAGCCCGGTTGCGAGCGCGTTCATCAGGTCAGGGCTTTTTTCATTTGTGACTTCGGGTAAATCAGCCTGCCAGATCTGCGGTAATTGTGCTTCCCCCTGCTCAATCAATTCAAGGAGTTGATTGCGCGCCAGGGTCACCTGTTGTTCAGTCAGAAGCATATTCTCCTCTCGACCTGCCTTTGCCGAGCGGGCTTCGTTGACTTCGGTAACGGGTATAAGGCCGGCATTAAATTTACGCTGGTTGCCATCGAGAAGTTCCTGTGCCAGGTCGCGGGCAAGGATTGCGTAGCGATACTCCTCATCAGCTTGCACCAGGTCCAGGTATGTCAGCTCGATTTCAGCTGCGAGTTGCTGGGCCCGACTCAAGTAACCGAGCGCCGCCTGCTGCTGTCGTGTTCTGGCAATCTGTAAACTTGTTGTATTGATATCGATGCCCATGTCCTTGAGCAAGGGCTGGGTAAAGTCAAGGACCAGGTAAGTCCGATAGGCGGGGTCAAGTCGATCGGCCAGAGCGTCGGTGTCATTACTCTCACCGATCAGGCTGAGGCGCGTCTGCAAACCTGTCGCAAAGGTTTTACTCAGCGCTGCCTCAGCGCTTGCCTTGTCAGTGGAAACAAGATCATCGGCAATAAGCGTTGAATCAACAGGGCGTTCATCTCGGCTGACCCCAAGCCCCAGCTCGGCCAGGACATCAAAACGACCTTCTTCACCCATGATGCCGGCATCTGCTCGCTCAACATCGAGGCGGGAGATCTGCAGATCAAAATTGTACTGAAGTCCCAAAGCCAGAGCCTGCTGCAGACTGAGGGTTTCAGTCTCGGCAAAACTCGTTGTTGAGAAGGCCAGAAGAATCAGGGCAATGACTATCTTTCGCATGATGTTCCTCACATTTCGAGCTTGCGCTGCTCTAAAAATTTCTGTCTCAACTCTTGCCAACCCTTTTGAACGTCCACCGGGGCCTGAGCTATCGCCGCTGGACCGTGCAGGGCCTGCAGGACCAGTGAGCGGCAGAATATTTTCGCATTTTCTAGGCTCGTCACATCGCCACTGTAAATGGACGACAGAACCAGAATGTAGAGTGCGTGCAGATGGGCGATCAGGAGCAGAAGTTCACTCTCCGCAGGCAACTCGCCGCGAAGCTGCGCCCGGCCCAGGACCTCTCCGAGCTTGTTCAGGTAGCGCATATCCAGGTCACGGCTCCTTAATCGGGTATTCTCGCCGGGGAAGGTCATCTCGCGGGCGAAGATGCGACCAAACTCTCGGTTCTCCGTGACAAAGGTAATCTGCCCCATCATGTAGGCGACCAACTGGTCAACCAGGGAGGCCTCTTCGTCGATCTTACGATCCAGCGCGGCGAAAGCAAATTCGAGCTCAGCCTCGCAATAAGACAGAAAAATCTCTTCCTTAGCCTTGAAATACCCGTAAATAGTACCCTTGCCAACACCGGCCGCGCGGGCCAGCTCATCCATACTGGTCTGTTCAAAACCCTTTACTGTGAAGAGTTTGACCGCCGCATCGATAATAGCCTTGCGCGTCTGCTGTTTTTTCTGTTCACGCACTCCAGACATAAAAACCTCCAGATAAAGTCGACTGCGGTCGAGATTTTACATCCCAAGAAGGATATGTCAAGACAAAAGTCGACCGCAGTCGGGTTTTGTCTGACAACCACTTCAGCAGGCGACAAAAAGACGAGCACTCCAGGCCTGTCGGGTTTTGGTTTGACATGGTTTCGGGGGTAGGGTAGAAGGGACCTTGGCCCAATCACCTTCCCCTGACTTTTGAAAGGACGTGACGATGAAAAGATTTGCTTTTTTGGCTCTTGCCATACTGCTGATCCTGCCCCAGTTGGCGACCACCGCCGAGGCAAGCGACAAGAAGATCAAAGCCGGCTTTATCTACGTCGGACCGGTCGGTGACGCCGGCTGGACCTATGCTCACGACGAGGGCCGTAAAGAGATGGAAGAGCTCTCGTTTGTCGAGCCGTCCACCTATATTGAATCCGTTCCTGAAGGTGCTGAATCTGCACGCGTTATCAACGGCCTGGTCCGCAAAGGCCACAACCTGGTCTTCACCACCAGCTTCGGCTACATGGACGCGACCCTGGACGTTGCCAAGCGCAACAAAGACGTCGTCTTCATGCACTGCTCAGGATTCAAGTCTGCCGAGAACGTTGGCAACTACTTCGGTCGCATGTATGAACCCCGCTACCTCTCCGGCATCGTTGCCGGCAAAATGACTAAAAAGAACGTCATCGGCTACGTTGCCGCCTTCCCGATTCCGGAAGTGATTCGCGGCATCAACGCCTTCACCCTCGGCGTACAGAGTGTTAACCCGGACGCACAGGTTCGCGTCGTCTGGACCCAGACCTGGTTCGACCCAGGTGTCGAGCGTGACGCAGCCGACAGTCTGCTTGATGTTGGTGCCGACGTGCTAACCATGCACCAGGACGCTCCGGCCACCCTGCAGGCGGCCGAAGCTCGCGGCGCTTACGTGATCGGCTACAACTCCGATATGCGAGAGTTCGCCCCCAACGCCTTCCTTACCGCGCCGATCTGGAACTGGGGCCCGCTCTACTCGAAAGTCGCCCAGGAAGTCAAAGACGGCACCTGGAAATCAGAGTCGATCTGGTGGGGCATGAAAGAGGAACTGGTGCAGCTGGCACCGCTTAACGATAAGATCCCTGCCGACGTCAAGGCACTGGTCGCAGAAAAAACGGCCGCGATCAAAGCGGGCACACTGCACCCCTTCGCCGGTCCGATCACGGATCAGGACGGCAAAATCCAGGTGGCCGCAGGCAGCACCCATGACGACGGTCAACTGCTCGGCATGAGCTACTTCGTCAAAGGTGTACAAGGCACCATCCCCAAGTAAGGATTCTTTCCTGAGACTTAAAGGCACGCGCCGGTGGCTACCGGCGCGTGCCTCTTTTTATTGGCCATGACTGATCTCCTCGAAATCCAGAACATCCGTAAGACTTTTCCCGGCGTCATCGCTCTGGACAACATCTCTTTGTCTATTGCTCCCGGTGAAATCCACACCCTGCTAGGCGAGAACGGTGCCGGCAAAAGTACCCTGATGAACGTCTTGACCGGCCTTTACCGACCGGATCGAGGCGAGATCCTGTTTAACGGCACACCGATTCATTTCAACAGCCCGCGGGATTCTCTGGCCGTAGGCATCGGCATGGTCCATCAGCATTTCATGCTGGTCCCCGCCCACACGGTTTTTGAAAACATCCTCTTGGCACTGGATGGCGTTCCCCTGCTCTTTTCCCGGCGCAAGTATAAACAACAAGTGCAAAAGATACTCGACGAGTTCGAGCTCGACCTTGATCTGGATGATCCGGTCTGGAAGCTGTCGATAGGCGCCCAGCAGTGGATCGAACTGATCAAGCTGCTGGTCAGGGACTGCCGCCTGCTGATTCTGGATGAGCCGACAGCCGTTCTGACCCCCCAGGAAAGCGCACGACTTTTCCAGGTTCTGAACCGACTGCGCGACCAGGGCAAGAGCATCCTTTTCATCTCCCACAAGATGCGCGAAGTGATGGAGATCTCCGATCGTGTCACCGTACTGAAAAAGGGCTGCAGCCTGACCACCCTGAAGCGGGGCGAATATGATGAGAACCGCCTGGCATCACTGATGATCGGCGAAGACCAGATCCCCATGTGGATCAAGCCCGCCTGCAAGCACGATCAATTGGCCCTGGAGATCAAGAACCTGTCGGTGAGTAACACCCGTGGCCGGGCGGACCTCGACAATTTCAACATGAAGCTCTACAGCGGCCAGATTCTGGGTGTCGCTGGAGTCGCCGGTAACGGCCAGAAGCCTCTGGCCGAAGTCCTCACCGGCCTCAAGGAAGCAACCAGCGGCCGGATCCTGGCTGGCGACAAAGACATCACCAACAGTACGGCAAGAAGTTCCTATATAGCAGGCATCGCCCATATTCCCGAGGATCGCAAAAGCATCGGCATCGCCCCCGACATGACGGTTGGCGATAACCTGATCATGAAAAACTTCAACTCCAAGGTTTTTCGTCGCTGGATCTTCCAGGACCGCGCCGCCATCCGTAAGAACGCAACCGCCAAGATCGACCAGTTTGCGATCAAGGCCGGCCCCGACGGCAACCCGGTCCGTTACCTCTCCGGCGGCAATATCCAGAAGGTCATCATCGCCCGCGAGTTGTCCGAAAAACCCGCCGTGCTGGTGGCCCTCTACCCGACCCGCGGCCTCGACATCGGCAGCGCCGAATATGTACACAAAGTCATTATCGACGGTGCCAACCAGGGGATGAGCACGATCCTGATTTCCGAAGACCTGGACGAGCTGCTCAAGCTCTCCGACGAGATTGTCGTCATGTTCCGTGGTCGCCTGGTCGGTTGCGTCGACCCACAGACAACCACCCGCGAAGAGATCGGCCTGTTGATGAGCGGCGAGGTGCAGACATGAAGCTGATCACGGAAAAACGTGAACTCTCCTCGCGGCTGTTCAGATTCACGGCACCCATCATCTCGGTCCTGGTCGCCCTGTTCGTCGCCGGGTTCCTGCTTCTGGCCGCCGGAGTCAACCCGGCCCAAGCTTATCTCGAAATCCTCCAGGAGGCTTTGGGCTCAAGCTATGGCCTCTCCGAAACCCTAGTCAAAACCACACCGCTGATCTTTGCGAGTCTCGGTGTCTCGCTGGCGTTCCGCATGCAGATCTGGAATATAGGCGCCGAAGGCCAGATTTACATGGGCGCCTGCGGTGCCAGTGGCGTCGCGCTTTTCTCCGGCATCGAAAGTCACCCCGTGATGATCACAGCCATGTTCCTGGCCGCGTTCCTCTGCGGCGGGCTCTGGGCCGGTGTGGCCGGTATTTTGCGAGCCCGCTGGCGGGTCAACGAAGTCATCGTTACACTACTGATGAACTACATCGCCATCCTCGGTGTCGACTACCTGATCTATGGCCCATGGAAAGACCCCAAAGGCTTCAACTTCCCTTTGACTGCACAGTTCAGCGATGCGGCCCGCCTGACGGAATATTTCGACACCCGCTTCCACAGTGGTTTCTTTCTGGCTCTGTTTTGTGCCCTGGTGCTGTACCTGTTCATGGAGCGCACGGTCTGGGGTTATGAAATCAAGGTCATTGGCAGCAACCCGAAGGCCGCCCGTTACGCCGGCATGCGCACCGGTCTGGCGATCTTCGCGGTGCTCTTCTTAAGTGGTGCGATCGCCGGTATCGCCGGATTCAGTGAGGTTTCCGGCTTGCAGCACCGCCTGCAGCACGGCATCTCGCCCGGCTATGGGTACACGGCGATCATTATCGCCTGGCTCGCCAAACGCAGTGCCCTGGGTGTTGTCATCGTCTCTTTCCTGATGGGTGTTTTATTGGTCGGTGGTGACAGTCTGCAGCTGACCTGGCAGTTGCCGGTGGCGTTTGTTTATGCGTTCCAAGGGCTGATCCTCTTTTTCCTGCTGGCCTCCGACTTTTTCATCCATAACCGACTGAAGCTGGCAAAGGGAGATCACCATGCTTGAGATCCTGCTTGACGCAACGGTCAGAGCCGGCACCCCGATCCTCTTCGCCACCCTGGGTGCGATCATCAACGAACGGGCAGGCATTATCAATCTCGGCATCGAAGGCCTGATGTTGATCGGCGCCCTGGCGGGCTTCGCAGGCACCCAGGCCAGCGGCTCATTACTGGTCGGCGTTCTTGCTGCATTTACCGCGGCGCTGATTGCCGGCAGCATCCACGCCTTCATCACCGTTCAGTTACGCGGCAACCAGATCGTCAGCGGCCTGGCTCTCACCATGTTCGGTGTCGGCATCACCGCCCTGTTCGGCCGCGGCATGGTCGGCTTGACCATCAAAGGCTTCGAACGGGTGGCTATCCCGGGGTTGAGCCAGCTGCCGATCATTGGCAAACCATTCTTCAACCAGGACCTGCTGATCTATTTCAGCTTCCTGCTCGTTTTTGGTATCGCCTTCTTTTTCGCCCGCACCCGCTGGGGACTGGCACTGAGGACCGTGGGCGAGAACCCGGCCGCGGCCGACACCTGCGGCGTACCGGTTCTCTTGTTCCGCTTTCTGGCCGTCACTATTGGTTCTGGAATTGTCGGCATTGGCGGCGCTTACTTGAGCCTCGCCACTACGCCGATGTGGATTGAGAATATGACGGCCGGGCGCGGCTGGATAGCCGTAGCCCTGGTCATCTTCGCCTCCTGGTCGAGTTACCGGGCGTTGGCCGGAGCCTACCTGTTCGGCGGCATCACCGCCATGCAGCTGCGCTTCCAGGCCATGGGTACAACAGTCAGCGTGCACATTCTGCAGATGCTGCCCTACTTCTTCACCATTCTGGTGCTGGTCATCTCAACCATCCGGTTACAGAAGGGTGCTTCTCAGCAGCCCGAAGGTCTCGGTCAGCCCTATGATCGCGAGGACCGTAAATGAACCAGGTCGCCCAGGAACTGCTTCAACGCATCAAGCAGGACGGCTCAATCAACGGCCAGGTCATCAAGGTTGACCGTTTTCTCAATCATATGGTCGACCCCCTGCTGATAAATCGCATCGGAGCCGAACTCGCAAGCCGCTTCAGCGAAAGCCCTGTCGACAAGATCATCACCGCCGAGAGCAGCGGAATCATGATCGCCCAGGCCATGGCAACCCACCTCGGCATCCCCTTTATTTACGCCAAAAAGAAACGGCCACTCACCATGAGCGGGTTCTTTGCCGCATCGAGCTACTCTTTTACCAAACAAGAATCAACCACTCTTTATGTTTCGGATGAAGTCCTCTTGCCCGGTGAGCGCCTCTTGCTTGCCGACGACTTCTTCGCTGTCGGCTCCACCTACAAGGCGATCGAACAGATCGTTGAGCAGGCCGAAGCGAGCCTGGTCGGCGCTGCCGTAATTATCAACAAATCGGAACGGCGCGATATAGAATCGATTCTGACCCTGGAAGAGCTAGCGGGTTAAGCGAAGGCTGGGGCTGAAAAAGCTCTTATTTACAAACTACTTACACCAGCAAAAATGGACTTGTTTATGTCATCAACAACGCTTTTTATTTTAATGGCGATTCTGGCCGGCATTTCCGTGCCGACCCAAGCCGGCATCAACGCACAGCTGGGTCTCTGGACTAAGTCTCCGGTCCTCGCATCAACCATCTCATTCGCTGTAGGAACGTTGACCCTGGTCATCTATTCACTGGCGACCCGCCTCCCTCTCCCGGCGCTGGCTTCAGCCGGAAGTCACCCCTGGTGGATCTGGTTCGGCGGCATGCTGGGCGCCTTTTTCGTCACGGCAACGATCATCCTGGTTCCCAAACTCGGTGCGACCGCCATGGTCGCCCTGATCCTGGCCGGACAGATGTTCGCCTCGTTGCTCCTCGATCACTTTGGTGTGCTCGGTTATCCAATCCATCCGATCAGTCTTGGCCGCGTTGCCGGCGTGCTGATGCTCTGCGGCGGGGTCTGGCTTATCAAGGTTTATTAAAGAGCACCGACAGGTCGGTTAAGAACTTTGCAGAAGGATAAAAGCCCCCAACCGTTTATGCGGTTGGGGGCTTTTTAGTACCAGAACTTATGATGCAAGACCGATCAGAGGAGATTGCTCAACTCAAGCTGTTCCACCAGGAAAGGAATAAATTTGTTAACCGCATCCTGCCTGGAATCTTCAACTTTGAGCTCGGCAAGATTCGACCAGACCGGGTTTTTGTTCCCAACCACAAAGAGGTTGGATTCGACAGTCAAAAAATCTGTCGTGTAGCCCGCCTCCCGTTGCCCTGAAGAGGCGACAGCATAAGAAGACCAACCATCAGGATAAAGAGAGGTTTCCTTAAAATAGAGGCCACCCGCCTGCTGGTTAGTAACTTCCTGTCGACTGATAGAACGGCTGACCAGAACATTTGTAACCCCGAGCTCCTTGACTTTGGCCACCACAATTTCCCGATCGAGCTCCTTGGTGGACTGGGGCAGAACTTCATGACTCAGGACCACCTCGACCCCTCTTTCAATCAACTGGTTAGCGAGAACTTTTTCAAACTGTTTGCGGATATAGGGCTCTCCCGCCATAGCTAGAACCAGAACCTTGCCCATCTTCTCGGTATAAGCAGGATCTTTGCGAACTTCTAACATTTTGACCGGGGCGCAGGCGACGATCAATGACATGAAGAGAAGAGCAATGGCCAGACTTGCTTTTTGTGTTTTGGTCACGTTATGCATCCTTTTCTTAAGAGTTTGGTTGTTTGACAAATTAATATCACGCGTCCGATTATTACAAAAACTCTTGGACAATACTACTGTCAATCCTTCGCATTCCAAGACCTTGACAGAACCCTGGTCTCGCCATACAGAGATGATTCGGGGTGGCGTCGTGCCGCCTCAAACAACGACAGCAGATAAAGAGCATTTTTTTTTTTGAATTTGGCCTTTTATCTTTACTCATACAGTCAAAAAGTTGATGCTCCTAACATAACCCTAACAAAAGGCTGATATTCACCCACGGTTAAACAGCCATATTTTTATTGCTAAGCCATTACACTCCTCAAGGATGAATCAAATGATCGAACCATTCACAATGGGTTACACCGCCATCGGCGGCCTCGGGATTTTTATCCTCGGCATGAAATACCTTTCCGACAGCTTGCAGTCGCTCTCGGGCGGCCTGATCCGCAAGGCGATCTCGTCAGTGACCAGCAACCGCTTCCTCGCGGTCATAGTCGGCTTGGTGGTTACCTGTTTCGTTCAATCTTCGTCGATCACGACGGTCATGGTGGTCGGCCTGACCAACGCCGGCCTGATGCATCTGACCCAGGCGATCGGTGTTATCCTCGGTGCCAACATCGGCACCACCATCACCGGCTGGATCCTGGCGGTCAAGGTCGGCAAGTACGGGCTCTTGCTGGTCGCCATCGGTGTCTTTCCGATGCTCTTTTCCAAAAATGATCGGACCTCGGCAACGGCCAAGGTTCTGGTAGCTCTGGGTCTGATCTTCTTCGGCCTTGAGATCATGAGTAATGCTTTCAAACCATTGCGCAGCGATGAAAGCTTCATGAACCTGATGCTGACCCTTGATGCCCAGTCGCTGCTGAGTATCCTCGGTTGCGTCGCCATTGGCTGTATGATGACCATGATCATCCAGAGCAGTTCGGCGATGCTCGGTATCACTATGGCTCTCGCGGCAACCGGCGCCATCCCTCTGTATACAGCTGTTGCTTTGGTTATGGGTGAAAATATCGGCACCACCATCACCGCCCAATTCGCCGCGATCGGCGGATCCATTGCTGCCCGACGTGCGGCGATGGCCCACAGCGTGTTCAATGTTCTTGGGGTCTTCATCATTATTTCGATCTTCTCGACCTATGTCGACATGATTGAACTATTTGTGCCCGGCCTTTCAAACTTTGTCGATGCCGATGGCAGTCGTCCCTACATTGCCGCTCATATCGCCATGGCGCACACCTTCTTCAATGTAACCGCCACCCTGGTGATGCTACCGTTTCTCAACCAGCTGGCAAAGCTCGTCACTAAATTGATCCCTGAGAAAGCCGGCGCTGAAAAAGGTTCCTTCAAATATATCGGTTCTCCCGGCACCATGCCCGTGGCGATGGGTATTTCGATGGTTTTCGAAGAACTCAAGCGCATGCAGGAGGCCGTTCATGAGGTTTTGATCAATGCCGAAAAATTTCTGCAACGAGACCTTAAAGGGCGCGACAGCATCTACCGCGAAGTGAAGAAGCTCGAAGACGAAACCGATGTCATGCAGCACGAAATCACGAGCTTTACCGTCACCCTCATGCAAGCCGGTGGCGCCAGTACAGCACAGTCGGACCGGGCCTACAATTACGTTCGTGCCGCCGATGAGCTTGAGTCGATTGCCGACTACGCTTATTCCCTCTGCTCATATATGAAACGGCTCGATAAGCATGAGCTTGATTTCAGCGAAGATGGTTGGAAAGACCTGCGCGCCTTTCACCGTGAGGTTTTTGCCTTCTTCAACCTGGTCAGCAATGCCTTCAAGGATGAAGATGTCAGCAGTATGCGCAAAATTTACGATGAGGCCAATCGTCTCAACGATCTGGCTGATGAGGTTCGTAAAGCACACCTCGTCCGGATGAAGGAGGGCTCCTGCGGTGCTCTGCCCGCCCTGACCTTCAGCGATATGGCCGTTGCCTTGCGACGGATCAAGAATCACACGGTTAACCTGCATGAGGCCCTTTTTGCCGAGGATTCGACCGCGACGTAAATTCAAACAACAGTCACCGGGTAAGTTTGGCTCGCCATCTAATTTTACAAGAGAGTCATCAGGCCATGAACAAACAACGCATCCTGGTTATCGAAGATGAAGAGGACATTCTAGCCCTGATTCATTTCAACCTGGTCAAGGCAGGCTTCCAGGTGGAATGCGCCATGACAGGCGAAGAAGGCTTTACCAAAGTCCGCGAATACAAGCCGGACCTGGTCTTTCTTGACCTGATGTTGCCGGGCATCGATGGCCTCGAAGTCTGTCGGCGACTGCGCCAGGCTCCCGACACCCAGGAAACCCCGATCATCATGCTCACAGCCAAGGGCGAAGAGGCCGATATTGTCCAGGGCCTGGAACTCGGGGCTGATGACTACATCACCAAACCATTCAGCCCGCAGATTCTCCAGGCAAGAGCACGAGCAGTGCTGAGACGGCGGGTCAAGCCGGACAAACCAGCGGACGCGGAACAACCGATAGAGATCCACGACCTTTATATTCACCCGGGACGCAACAAGGTTAAGGCCTGCGGCGAGAACATCGAGCTGACCTTTAGCGAATTTCAGCTACTCTACCTACTGGCCTGCCGACCCGGCTGGGTCTTCACCCGCACCCAGATCGTCGACGCCATCCATGGCGAAAGTTATGCCGTCACCGATCGTGCCGTTGATGTCCAGATTGTCGGCCTGCGCAAGAAGCTCGGCAGCTGCGGTGAATATATCGAGACCGTCCGCGGTATCGGCTACCGCTTCCGCGAATAGTTTTTTCCTGCAGCTTACAACTGAAAGCTAAAAGCTGGCCTCTATGCCTAGTAAACGTCTCATATGGCAGATCTACCCCCCTTTCCTGGTGATCATCCTGATCGCACTGGTGACGCTCACCTGGTTTTTCTCCAGAACTCTGGATGACTTCTATCGCGAAGAAAAGCGCAGAGGCCTTGAGGCGCAGGGGCAGTTGGTCGTCAACCAGGCACGAGACGCTCTCGTGTCGGGCAATATCGGCTCTCTTGAAAGCCTGAGCCTCGCCCTGGGCAAACAATCTGGCACCCGCCTGACCATTATCCTGCCGGATGGCCGCGTCGTCGGTGATTCTGAAGAAGTCCCCGTCAAAATGGATAATCATGCCAGAAGGCCTGAGATCCGGGTGGCCCTGGAAGGGCGTTCCGGTGCGGCAACACGCTACAGCACAACCCTGCAACAGGAAATGATGTACGTGGCTCTACCGGTCAGAAGCAACGGTCAAATTATCGGATGCGTCCGCACGGCTTTACCCATCGCCCGAGTTGACAAAGCCCTTGAAACCGTCCTCTTCCATGTGATCAACAGCGGCATTCTGATTGCCCTGATAGCCGCCCTGATCAGCCTTTGGGTATCACGACGCATCAGTCGCCCTCTTGTGGAAATGAAACGCGGTGCCGAACGTTTTGCCGGTGGCGAACTCGATCGACGCCTTCCGGTCTACAAGGGCGAAGAAATGGGCGGGCTGGCCGAAGCCATGAACCAGATGGCGGCCCAGCTCAATGATCGACTTCAAACAGTGGTGAGTCAGCGTAACGAGCAGGAAGCCGTTCTTGCCAGCATGATCGAGGGCGTTCTGGCCGTGGATCATCAAGAAGGCATCCTGCGGATTAACCGGGCGGCAGCAACTCTGCTCGGGACAAACCCTGAGTTGGCCGTTGGCCGGAGTCTTCAGGAGGTGGTCCGTAAACCCGAGCTGCAGAGATTCATCACCGAATCGCTACAGAGCCGGACCAGCATCGAAGCTGACATGACTCTTTTGTACCAGGGAGAAGAACGTTTTCTGCAGACCCATGGAACACCTCTGCGAGGTTCAGACGGGCAAACGATCGGCGCGCTGATTGTCATCCATGATCTTACCCGCCTACGACGACTTGAGAACCTGCGTCGAGACTTCGTCGCCAACGTCTCCCACGAATTGAGAACACCAATTACAGCTATTAAAGGTGCGGTAGAAACTCTATTGGCCGGAGCCAACAAGAACCCGGAAGACAGCCAGAGGTTTCTTGAGATCGCCAACCGGCAATCTGACCGTCTCAATGCCATCATAGAAGACCTGTTATCCCTCTCGCGCCTTGAGCGGGATGCCGAATCTGATGAGGTTGATCGTACGCATGAGAGGCTGCTACCAATTCTGGAATCAGCGCTGCAATCATGTTCAAGCATTGCGAAGTCCCGGCAGGTAGACGTTAAACTGTTCTGTTCAGAGGAGCTCGTAGCAAAGGTCAACAGCACCCTGCTTGAACAGGCCGTCATAAACCTAGTCGACAACGCCATCAAATACAGCGAAAGCAGAAAAATTGTGACCGTTGAGAGCTGGCAGGAGGGCGAGCACGTCATGATCAAGGTTCAGGACCGTGGTCAGGGCATCTCCAAAGAACATCTGCCTCGACTGTTTGAACGTTTCTACCGCGTTGATGCGGCCCGCAGCCGTGCCATCGGTGGTACCGGACTGGGGCTGGCAATCGTCAAACACATCGTTCAGGCCCATGACGGTGAGGTGACAGCACACAGCACACCCGGTGAAGGGAGTGTGTTTACGATTAGGCTGCCAGTTTCATAGCGATCCAATCGAACAACACCTATAAATTTCATAAAAGGGCTGCCCTTAACCGGGTAGCCTTTTCTTCTTTGGCAGAAGGTATCTGAGACCTCGAGAAACAAGCTGTTTACAACTTCTCAAAACCAACTGATCAGCACTAGAAAAACTACGTATTTGACCGAAGCCTATTGCCCGTTACACTTCAGTATAAGGACAGAAGAGATAATGTGAGTCGGCATCAAGATTTCTCATTAATGAGTTGTATATTACGACAACCCACGCAAGGAGTAAGTAATGAAAAAATCATCTTTAACGTTGCTGTTAATCTTGTTTACTGTATTGCCATTAATGGCCGCAGAGGGCCTGCTCAAGGTTCAAAGTGATTTCACCGTTAAGGAAACAACCGAAAGACTTGAGAACATATTAAATGAAAAAGGTATGACGATATTCAATCAAATAAATCATTCCGACGCGGCACAAAAAGTGGGCGTAGAACTTCGAGAAACACGACTCATAATATTCGGGAGCCCAAAAGTGGGAAGCCCTCTCATGCAATGCCAACAAAGTGTCGCTATCGATTTACCTCAAAAAGCGATTATTTGGGAAGATGATAAGTCTAAGGTGTGGATATCTTATAATGATCCAAGATACTTGGGGAAAAGACATAATATTATTGGTTGCGATGAAGTAATAAGCAAAGTTGAAAAAGCCTTATCTGGAATAACAAAAGCCGCAGCAACGAAATAAGCTATTCCGACTAACCACGGTGCCTAACAGGGCGCATGCTTCTTTGTTGTCATTTCCTGTCTGCGAAAGCGCCTTGCCAGGTTAACTGGGTCGTAGGCCATGCGGTCAAGTTATGACATGACAAGGTTTGTTATTAATAGAGCTACCTCAGAGACACTTTAAATCCAGAAAGTTATGGTCTCGTGGTGTCAGTAAAAATAGAGGCTTAGAATTTTCAGACTAACCCACAGCGTCCCCTACCTCATCACACCCCCAAATAGCGTGCCTTGAGCTCTTCGTTATCAGCGATCTCATCCGTTTCCCCGGACCAGACCACCGCCCCCCTTTCCATCACGTAGTGTCGATCGGCGAGTTTCATCAGCGCATCGAGGTTCTTATCGATTACCAGGATCGACTGTCCCCGTGCTTTGAGCACACTGAGTCCGTACCAGATCTCTTTCCTTACCAACGGTGCCAATCCCTCGGTTGCCTCGTCAAGGATCAACAGTTTGGGTGTCGTCATCAGGGCGCGGACCACAGCAAGCATCTGCTGCTCTCCACCAGAGAGCTGGTTGCCGTAGTTTTTCAGGCGCTCTGCCAGGCGTGGAAAAATCTCCAACACCTCGTCCAAGGTATAAGGCTCTTTTCTGCCACCGCGATTAGCGGCACCAACCATGATGTTCTCAAGAACCGTCAGATTAGGAAAAATCTGCCGTCCCTCGGGAACCAGCCCGAGCCCCTGACGGGCCACCTGATAGCTCGGTAGTTGCTGGATCTCAACGTCATTGAAGGTGATGCGTCCCCGTGTCACCGGTGTGAGGCCCATAATCGACTTGATCGTCGTGCTCTTGCCCATGCCATTCCGCCCGAGCAGAGTCACCACCTCGCCGGCGCTCACCTCAAGGCTGACACCAAACAACGCTTGGCTGCTGCCGTAGAAGGTTTCTATCTGCTCGACCTTTAGCATGTCTAGTCCTCCTCACCGAGGTAAGCTTGTCGTACCGCCGGGTTGCTACGAATCTCTTCGACGCTACCGGTTGCAACCACCTCGCCGTATACCAGCACTGTGATGCGATCTGCGAGAGAGAAAATCGCCTCCATGTCGTGCTCGACCAAGAGGATGGTCATCTCTTTCTTTAGCTTGCGGATCAACTTGGAAAGTTCGATGCTCCCTCCCGGTCCCATCCCTGCCATCGGTTCGTCAAGCAACAGTAGTTTCGGCTTGCAGGACAGCGCCATACCGACCTCAAGCTGCTTCTTTTCACCGTGGGAGAGATTACCGGCAATAGCCTCGGCACGCTCACTGAGGCCCACCGTTTCCAGTGCCGGTCCAAGCTCAGCCAACAGTTGCGGGTCCTTCAGTCCTCGGCCCCAGAAGCGAAAGCTATGGCCATGGTGGGCCTGAATCGCGAGCAGCATGTTCTCCTCGACACTCAAGTTGGCGAACACCGAAGTGATCTGGTAGGAGCGCGCCAGCCCGAGAGGAGCACGTCGATACAATGGAAGAGGGGTAATGTCCTGCCCGGCCAGGAAAATCTGTCCGCTGTCGGGGGTCAAGTCACCGGCAATCTGATTCAGCAGAGTGGTCTTCCCGGCGCCGTTAGGACCGATCAAAGCATGAATCTCGCCAGCATAAACCTGAAGAAAAAGGTCATGACAGGCCTTGACCGCGCCAAAGCTCTTACACAGGCCCTCGATGCGCAGCAACGGTTCAGCCATGGCGCTTCTCCTTGCCAACCAGGATGCCGAAAAGACCGTGACGAGCAAACAACACCACCAGGATCATCACCGGGCCGAAGTAGACCATCCAGTGCTCGGTGTAGATCGAGAGCACCTCTTCAAGCAACAGAAAGGCCGCAGCACCGAACACCGGCCCATAGAGAGTGCCGCTCCCCCCCAAAAGCACCATGACCAGGATAATCGCGGAGCGGGTCCAGTGCATCAGCCCCGGGCTGACATACTCGACCTGGTTGGCGATCAGGGCGCCTGCAAGACCAGCCGCAGCACCGGCGATCACGAAACAGAGCAACTTGTAGCGATAGGTTGGAAAACCGAGCGACTGCATGCGTTTTTCATTCTCGCGACAACCTCGGATCACTATTCCGAAGCGTGACGCTACCAGCCGGCCGGCCAAGAACAGGAAAACACTCAGCGAAGCCAGGCAGATATAGTAGAACTGCACGTCGTCGCCCAAGTCGAGTCCCGGCAGGGTATTGCGCGAAAAGAGGGTGAGCCCATCGTCGCCTCCGTAACCTTCGAGGGAGACGAAAAAGAAGAAGAGCATCTGCGCAAAAGCCAGAGTGATCATGATAAAGTGCATGCCGCGGGTGCGCAGGCTCAGAGCTCCTATGATTGCCGCCAGCAAGGCGGACAACAGTATTGCGACCGGCCAGGCGACCAGACCGCTGTCGCTCCCCGGAATGATCAGCGGCCAGGAGATCAGCGCGGTCTCTTCAAAGTCATGATGGGCAAGAATCCCGACTGCGTAGGCACCTATGCCGAAGAATGCAGCATGTCCGAGGCTGACCAGGCCTCCATAACCGAGGATTAAATCGAGACTCGCTGCAGCGAGAGCGTAGATCAGGATGCGGGAAAAGAGTGAAACCAGATAAGGTTCACCGGCCAGGGCCGCCAGCATTGGCAGCAGTAACAGCAACAGCGCACTGCTGAAGATACAGAGGTTTTTTCGATCGAATCGTGACAGCATGCGCATCTATTTATTGTCCAACTCAGGAATGTGCCGGCAGTAGCCCTTTGGGGCGCCAGATCAGGATAATAGCCATTAAAATGTAGATCGACATCGAGGCCACCGAGGCAGCAACCCCGTCGGCATGTGCTGACGACAGAAACATACGAAACAGGGCGGGCAGAAACGCACGCCCGAGGGTGTCAACCATGCCGACCAAAAGCGCTCCGATAAATGCACCGCGCACCGAGCCGATGCCACCGATCACGATCACCACGAAGGTCAAGATCAGTATACTCTCTCCCATCCCCGCCTCGACCGCAAGGATCGGGCCAGCCATCACTCCAGCCAAACCGGCAAGCAGAGTTCCGAGTCCGAAGACCAAGGTGTATAAAAGCCGGATATTGATGCCCAAAGCACCAGCCATCTCTCTGTTGCTCGCCCCGGCCCTAATTTGCATACCGATTCGGGTGCGGGTAAACATCAGGTAGAGGAACAGCGCCACCATCAAACCAACGCCGATAACCGCAATACGGTAGCTCGGATAGGGGATGCCGGGAATAAGCTCAACGCTGCCGGACAGCCAGGGCGGCACGTCCATGAACAACGGCTGGCGTCCCCAGATGATGCGGGTCAACTCGTTGAAAAACATAATAAGTCCGAAGGTGGCGAGAACTTGGTCGACGTGCTCCTTTTTGTAGAGTCGCCGCAGCACGACCATCTCGACCAGCATGCCGACCACCGCTGCTGCGGGCAACGCTACGGCCATGCCAAGCAGGAAAGAACCGCTGCGTGCGGTCACCGTTGCCGCGACATAGGCTCCAATCATGTAGAAGGACCCGTGCGCGAGGTTGATCACCTGCATGATGCCAAAAACCAGGGTCAAACCGGCCGACATAAGAAACAGGGTCACACCGAGTTGGAGGCCGTTGAAGAGCTGTTCGATAACCAGGAGCATGAGATCACTCGCCGCGCCCCGTTACGGGGCGGATAAAGGCCGGCACGTTTCTCCGGCAAAGAGAACACTCCTGCTTGTAGAAACGTGCCTATTACTACCATAAAATTGTATCGACCCTGCAACCGCCTACTTCATGCTGCATTCATCAACGTAGGCATTGCCGTGGTTGGTGAAAACCGCTTTGAGTGTCTGGTTGGTGAAGCCCCCCTCGCCATCTTCGACGACTTCGCGGATGTAGAGGTTCTGTACCGGGTGCTGGTTGGAAGTGAAAGCGAACTGGCCGCGCACTGACTCAAAATCAGCCTTGCGAACTGCGGTACGCAGTTGGTCGAACTTAGTCACATCTCCACCGACGCTCTTGAGGGCACTGCCGATCAAACGTGCAGCCTCATACCCTTGGCTGGCGTAGAGAGTCGGGGTCCTATCGTAGGCAGCGCGGAAAGCTTCAACAAATTGTTTGTTGGCCGGATTGTCGAGGTCGTGGGTCCACTGGGAGCCGTTTTTCACCCCCAGGGCAGCAGCACCAACCGCGCCAAGTAGTCGTTCGTCGAAGGAGAAGGCGGGACCGAAGACAGGGGTCGTCTTGTTCAGGCCAGCCTGAGAATACTGCTTGATAAAGTTGATCCCCATGCCGCCGGGAAGGAAAAAGAAGACCGCATCCGGCTTGGCAGCACGCAGCGCAGCGATTTCTGCCGCGTAGTCAGATTGGCCAAGCTTGGTGTAGACTTCGCCAGATATTTTACCCGTGTAGTAACGTTTGAAACCTGCGAGGTGATCCTTGCCAGCCGGATAGTTGGGTGCCAGCAGGTAAACATTTTTGAAGCCGGAATCGCTGACGTACTTGCCAACGACCTCATCGAGGTTGTCGTTCTGATAGGCAACATTGAAGTAGTTTTCATTACAGCCTTTGCCGGCCAGGTCCGAGGGCCCAGCGTTAGGGCTGATGTAGAGAACCTCGCCGCGTACTACCTTCGGAACCACAGCCAGAGCGACATTGGAGAAGATAATACCGGTCATGATCTTAACATTGTCACGCTTTACGAAGCGATCGGCAATCTGTTTGGCCTTACCCGGGTCACGAGCGTCATCCTCGACCAGCAGTTCAACCGGCACTCCACCTAGCATTCCCTCTTCCTGCGCGATAGCCAGTTTGAAACCGTCGCGCACGTCTTCACCAAGGTAGCCAGCCTTGGTTGAAAGCGTGGTAACCATACCAATCTTGACCGGCTCGGCTGCCAGCAAAACTTTCGGGACAAACATCCCAAAGACAACCAACAATACCAGTAACTTTTTCATTTTTTCCTCCTTATAAAAATTGAATATTACTCATTCCTCTGCAACAATTCTTGTTCTAACTGAACGGGGCATATCTTCGCACAAAACACCGTCTCAACACCAGCCATCAGTACTTTTTCTCTATATCAAAGATGGTTTAGAGACGGATTTTGAGCACTGCCGAGCTATTTTTTGATGTAACTCTTGCTTTGGCATATAACCTAAATACTTTTAGATAGCTTTTAATCCATTAACATCAAAACAACGATTAAATTTTTCCCCATGGGCATTTCGTGAGCCTTTGCCCAATTCCAACCAAGGCCAACGATAAAAACTAAAATCAGCCGAATCAACCTTTTCGAATGACACGACTTCTGAGACGAATACTCAGCTTCTTATTGATAGCGGAATTTGAGAGATAGTTTACTTGACACATTATGGCCACCAGGGAGCGGGTGGCCATTTTTATTCACGGTGCGCTTTTGCACAGTGTCGTTTCGTGCGGTATCGATTCAAAGTTTACGGTACACCACGTATATTTTTATTGAAGGATTCTATAAATTAACCACCATCGAAGACTTGCTGTGGCAGGCGGGTCTGAGACAAGCTTCTTCAAAACCTCCTAAAAACATAAAACTTGCCCCACCGCTCTCTACCTCCTGGGCTGTGGGGTTCTTTTTTAAGATAGTTTTGAGGTTTTTTTCTTAGCGGTGGTTATAAAATGAATGAAAAAATAGAAATTACTCTACTGATTTTGCTATATAGCTCTATCTTCATGGCAGGCATTAAGCTTCTCATGTTTATGTTCAAGGAAAATGAGGACTGAATCATCGCATAAGTTACTGTCTATAAAATACGAAAGCCCTCAATCTTCTGACCGGGGGCTTCTCTTATGAGTCACGACTTCCAAGAAGAAAACGGGCTTATTATTGATAGAGGTGTTCAGAAAGCTCTTTAGTACGCAAAACTATGGCCACCAGGGGTCGTTCCTTGGTGGCCTTGTAATGCAGGGTTTCTTAGAATTATTCACAATGGGCAATTTAAGGCAATCAAAACCTGCTGACGAAGCCTGTGAAACAAAAGGAGTCCCCCTATGTTTAACAAATCATTCCTGTCTTCAATGAAAGAGAAGATTGAAGGCGGTGTTCTTCTTCGATGATGAGGCTAAGGTCGTATCCGTTCGCCTCTGGAGAGATTCATCTACAACTGGCGCATAATCCCAAAACTTGCGTTCCGCTTCACGGGCAGCTTCTACACGGCTGACACCAATATCCTTCAGTAGAGAATCATCCATTTTACTCAGTTGCTTTCGTTGCCTGTGTATTTCTCCCCAAAATAAAATTTTGGCCAGCATCTTATTTGCGTTAGAGAGCAGCATCATGATCAATTCTCCTTGTTGTATTAAGTACATGTCTGCACCTGTGACATGAATATAGTCTTCTGATCACCCGATTATGCACCCCCGTTGGCAATATTTATTGTTGCTCCTGTTAGTCGTTTACCTGCCCTGTTCCTTCAGAACTGAAGTCGCTCGTCTTATTAATTGAACGAGTAGCTCTCGAATTACTCTGCTGCGTAACTCGTTCACTTTAGAAAAAAGGAGGTTAGCGTTATTGCAATATGTCACAATCTCTTCATGAGACCAGTGTTCTAGGTACATTGAACGTCTCCTTGCGTTAATTTTCTGCGTCCTCTTCCCCATAGAGCAATCTGCTTCGATGGTTATTCTCTTCTTCTTTGCAGAAGCGCTCGAGGAAACGTTTGAAGACGACAGTATTGGCGAAATCCTCAACTCCTATGGCAGAGTAGTGCTCTTTCCATAACTTTTCCATGGGGCCCCTCACTTGATAATTGTAGTTTCACTACCTGAAAAAGGGTTCTTATATATAGACGTAGTCGTCTGATTCGACATGTTCGGATGTGGTGCTGAGAAACGAGTCGGCCTGTGAATCTTCGATGACTTCGACCAGGTCATGGGCGGAGGAACACGCCGTGCCGCAGTTCTCGCATTCCTGGATTTCTTCATGAAACTGAAACGCATCCAAATCTGTTTCAATACAATGAACGGCTTTGCAGGTTGGGCAGATGAAATCAGAATAAGCTGTGACTTTATTGCTGCTCTTCCCTTTGATGATTTTTAAATCTTTGCCGGAGTAGGTCCAAATGCCTCCGCAATCTCCACATTCGAATGCATCCTGGCAGTAACCGTCGGTGTGCATGTCAATTTCAATATGTCCGGTGTTTTTACATAATGGGCACTTCATGATTTTCTCCTTTAATTTTATTGAGCTGCTTGTGATGGTTTTATTTGTCGTAAGTGGCAAATGAAGTGCTAACTCCTGTCGAATCGTGTCACAGCATTCAGGGCGGCCTCGCACATGGACTTTTCAAGTGTTGCTCCTTTCCCTGTGGCCAAAAAGCTGCCCGTTTTGGGGTCGATGATGACATATTCGTAGGAGCCGTCTTGGGCTTTACCGCCATACCGTGAAGGGTAGCCAAGCCGAGACAAGGTGCCCCAGGCGACAGAGATGTCTATCTCGGTGTCAGCATCGTCGGTGAGCAGTAGACCAGCTTTTTTAAGTCGAGATTTCATAGGCCCTCTCTTTACTTTTCAATTGGACTTTTTGTCGTCCGTCTTTTTGCAGCATGCAGAATGAAGAAAGAGGAGATTCTGTATGGCGGCAATCGATAACTTAAGAGGTATTTATTAACACAGTTGATATAATTATTACCGAAACACCAACAAAGTCAAGCTAGAAAAATAAAATTCTCTATATTTTACAGCTACTTAAAGCCTGCATTGTTTTATACAGTATACAGTTGGTATGTTTTGCTGTTGTGGCGGTGTCAGGAAGTAATAATTATGAGTTGAGTAGGTGTTTGTAATTATAAGGGATTTTTAATTGAGAACAGGGTTATACAAATATAGCATTTATTACCAGATAGACTTTGCGTGGCTGGTCGTGCCTCGGCTTAATTTGTGGCTTTTGATGATTGCCGTGCATTATACGCTTTGCAAGGCTTGATCCTGAGGACCTCGAGCGTAGCCCCCCTGTTTCAGCTTCGTTGTCGCCAATCTGAACCATCCCAAACAATCCAGGACGATGAATAAGAAACCCTCCTCTTTGACCTCAACGAATGAACGGGTATAATTGCCAGTATCTTATTTATGGTGGTATCTGAGAATTGCAAGGGGAAGATGCGATATGAGCACAAGCCATCCGCTGATACATTGGATGGCCTTTCCCGTTTATGGTAGGTAATGAGGGCCTCGGGAGCTAGGAGACAACTCAGAAAACGATGAGAAAGAAAATCCTTCTGGTTGATGATAGCCCCTTTTTCCTCAAAGCCCTCAGTGATTCCTTGTCTGTGGATTTTCATGTCGAAACAGCTATCTCGGGAGAAGAGGCAATCAACCTTCTTAAAGAGATCGATAGCGCAAAGCTTGGAGAAACTGGACCCTTTGACCTGGTGATAACTGACTTAGAGATGACGGGGTTAAGTGGATATGATGTTTCTCAATTTATTAAAAACAAGAACAGGAGCAATAAGTTTATACCTGTCATCATGCTCACCGGAAAGGACATTACGCAAGAGGAAGCCCGAGGGCATGGTTGCGCAGCATATATTCCGAAGACCAACCTGGGGAAGGTTGTTTCTATGACCCGGATTCTTTTGTTGAGGTAATGTCTAATAGCTTAGGACATCTGGTCACAAAGTGAGTCGCAAATGTTGCAAATGAAATGCCCGGAATGCGATGGAATCATCAGCTCCTCATTACTTGTTGAGCTGGGCTCTATCACATGTAGTCAGTGTAAAAAAAATGTCATAGTCAAGGATGTGTTCGTAACAACCGAGGCTTTCACAATGTACCGAGACACTCTCCTCGATCGAATCCGGCATTACCGGACTCTTTTAAAAGAGATTGAGCGGGAAAAGTTGTCTCTGGGGAAGAGTGATGTCTCATCCACGGCTGCCCAAAAGAGCCTGAATCAAAACTATGCCGCCCTTCGGGAACTATTGGAAGCTTCAAGAGGAAATTACCGACTGAAAATCTCTCAAGAGTTACCTTTAGACCTCGAATGGGAAGGGAATGTAACGAACGGGAGTTTATTAAATTTATGTACCAAGGGTGCCTCCATAAAACCGAAGAGGCTGCATGGATTTCCTCAGAAGGGCTCGGAAGTTCAATTGCGATTAGCCTTGCCAGATGATGCGGAACCCTTATCTATAGCTGCGAAAATCGCTTGGATTGACAAAAACAAGACTGATGAGGAACAAAACAGCATCACGATGGGCGTAAGTTTCATCAATTTAAATGAAAAAACCAGAGCCTGTATATGGGACTATATTTTAGCTCACACAGGAGTTCCTGATAGCTTGGAAAATTAAAGCCCGATCCTTTAAATCTCTCAAAACAAACCCATTTTAGGATAGGGAGCTTTCTTGCCCTCGCAGTAAAAATTTTACATTTCTGCCATTTTAATGTAAATTGAAACTGTCTTATTCAAATTATTTAGCTGGGGAAACTGAATGGTCCTTAGACTCGCAGAACCCTACTTTATGTTAAAAAACCGCTGTCTCAGCTTATTGTTGAGTAGCGGTTTTTTGGTTTAATTCTTCAGATTCAAACCTGAGACAAAAGGAGAGGTGTCGCATGCTAATACGGGTTATGTATGCTGATGGCAGGTTGGGCATGATTAAACCGCAGCTGCTAGACCGCATGCTAGATAGAAAGTTGGTGTCTGGTATCTTGCGCGCAGAGGGCTGGGCTATTGTTGGCCGTGATAAGATTCGCAGGCATAGCCGTTCTCGAGTATACGAGGGGGTAGATCGTCGAGGTTGCATGTTGGAGGCTCCATCTGGAAAGGGCTTGGTGATGAAGTTGATGCAAGAGCTTCTACTTATCGCTGCCGTACTGGTTTTTACTTCAATTCTATTCTCGGGGTTGCTGTAAAAACCATAACTGAGGCCCTCAACGATTGCCTGACCTGCCATAGAAGCAACATCCTCAGGTTCGTACCTTTAGCTTTTCTTATACGTCACGACTTGTGAGAGAAAAGAAACGGCTTCTTATTGATAGAGACATTTGAGAGGCACCTTAGCCAAACAATAAAGGCCACCTGGAAACGGGTGGCCTTTTTGTAATCCAGGCAATATGAAACGTTGATATTTTGACAAAATGTTGAGGTTTGTCATCATAAGATTATGGCATTCGATCTCAAACGGGATGAACGACTAACTCACAAACCACAAGTTTAATCTTCGGGAAAGGACTGTAACATGAAAATCACTTTCCATGGCGCCGCCCGTACCGTTACCGGATCCCAGCACCTTATCGAAGTGAACGACAAAACCATCATGTTGGACTGTGGTCTGTTTCAGGGCAAACGAAAGGAAGCCTTCGAGCGTAACCGCAAGGAATTGTGTTCGGGCGAGAGTGTCGATTGCCTGGTGCTATCCCATGCCCACATTGACCACTCAGGACGCATCCCGCGGCTGGTCAAGGATGGTTTCAGCGGTGACATTTTCTGCACCTCGGCCACCCGCGACCTGTGTGCCGTTATGCTCATGGACAGCGCCTTTATTCAGGAAAATGACGTGGAGTTCGTCAATCGCCGGAGGAAGAAGAAAGGTCAGCGCCTTTTTGAGCCTCTCTATAGAAAGGCCGATGTGGGTAAGGCGATGGAGCAATTCGTCGGTTTAAGCTACAACCGTCGCCACCAGCTCTTTCCCGGCATTCACCTCACCTTGATCGATGCCGGCCACATGCTAGGCAGCGCCCATGTCCTCCTTGACATCGACGATCAGGTGACCGGCCAGAACCGCCGTCTGGTCTTCAGCGGAGATATCGGCCGGCCGGACATCCCCATCATTCGTGACCCCGTGCCAATAAGCGACGGTTGCGATATCCTGATCATGGAGAGCACCTACGGCAACCGGCAACATCCGGCTTATCCCGACTCAGAGAAGGAATTGGAACGCATTGTCAACGAAACCGCCAGTCGCGGTGGCTTGCTGCTGATCCCGGCCTTTGCCGTTGGTCGGACCCAGCAGCTCGTTTATGCTTTCCACCGCTTGCACAGCGAGGGAGCGATCCCCGATCTGCCAATCTTCGTTGACAGCCCGCTGGCCACCCGCACCACCGAGATCTTCCGACTGCACCCGGAGGTTTATGATGCCGAAATCCGCGAGTTCCTGCTGACAGACGATGATAACAACCCCTTTGGTTTCGGTCGTCTCCAGTACACCCAGACCGTTGAGCAATCGAAGGCGCTCAACAACTTAAAGTTCCCGGCGATCATCATCAGTTGTAGCGGCATGCTTGAGGGCGGCCGTATTCTCCATCACCTGCGAAACCGTATCGGAGACCCGCGCAACACAATCCTCTTCACCAGTTGGCAGGCGCCCAACACCCTGGGCCGCCATATAGTGGAGAAGGAGAAGACGGTTCGCATCTACGGTGAAGAATATACTGTGCGTGCCAAACTAGAGATTCTGACCGGCTTTTCCGGGCACGCTGACCGGGATGGTCTGATCGATTTTGTGCGGGCCATGCAGTGCAAACCGCAACATACCTTCATCGTTCATGGCGAAGAGGAATCCTCCGAGAGTCTGGCTAACGACTTGCGCAATGAACTTGATCTCGAAAATGTGGTTATTCCAGAACCCTTTCAAACTTGCGAGGTGTGATCAAAACCGGCCTCTTTTTGCTCCTGGAGAGGGTTAACCAATTCCAGGGGCAAGGATTAACTTAAGTCTTTGACTTTATGAACAGGATAAACGAAGGCTCCTTCTAATTTATGATTTCCAGTAATGGCACCATGCTGCAGGAACTGATTACTACAAAGCCTATCGCAACTCTTCCCTGAATCACCCCGAGATTTATTGAGTACACTACACAGCAAATACGGCCACAAGGAAAACTCTCCCGTCGGCCATATTTAATTCACTGCTTACCGTCCTCTAACCATCCGCTAACAGTTTCACGTCAGACTCGTCTCCAAATTAACGAGAAAGCCATTAAGGAGACAAGTCCCATGGACCCAAAGAGCAACCAATTTTTCCGCACGATCCTGATCACCCTGACCACCCTGATACTAAGTTCCGCTCCTGCTCTCGCCGCAGCCACGATCAACGGCGCGGGAGCAACCTTCCCCTACCCGGTTTACGCGCAGTGGGCCTGGCAATACAACAAAGAGACCAGCGTCAAGTTGAACTACCAGTCGATCGGCTCGGGCGGCGGCATTCGCCAGATCAAAGCTAAAACTGTCGATTTCGGGGCGTCTGACGCACCATTAAAAGTGGCTGAGTTGGACGAAGCCGGGTTGCTGCAATTTCCCATGATCATGGGTGGCGTGGTTCCGGTTGTTAATGTGCCGGGCATTGAAGAAGGGGCCTTAAAACTCTCCGGAACCACCCTGGCCAACATCTTCCTGGGCAAGATAAAAACCTGGAACGATGCAGCGATTTCCAAGGAGAATCCAGGCCTGGCGCTTCCAGAAACAGCAATTACGGTCGTCTACCGGGCCGATGGCTCGGGCACAACCTGGATCTTTACCAACTACTTGAGCAAAGTTTCACCGACGTGGAAAGATTCGATCGGCAACGCCAAGGCGGTGAAGTGGCCTGCCGGGGTTGGTGGCAAGGGTAATGAAGGCGTCGCCGCCTACGTGCAGCGCATCAAAGGTTCGATCGGTTACGTCGAATATGCCTATGCCCTGCAGAACAAACTGGCCTACAGCCTGTTGCAAAACCAGGCTGGTAATTACGTCGCCCCAACCAGCACAGCCTTTCAGGCTGCAGCGGCCAATGCCGACTGGGCTAACGCCGAGGGCTTCTACCTGGTGCTGACCGACCAGCCCGGTGCTGAGAGTTGGCCGATCACCGGAGCTTCGTTCATCCTGGTCCACAAAGAGCAGGCGAATGTCGCAACCGCCAAAGAGATTTTGACCTTCTTTGACTGGTGCTATCGCAACGGAGCCAGCACGGCAGAAAAACTCGATTATGTGCCGATGCCCGATGCCGTCGTCAGCCTGGTTGAAAAAACCTGGGCGCAAGAGATCCAATCAACAGGCAAACCGGTTTGGCCATAAAGAGCGTGTTCGTGGCGTGAAGCGCGGAAAAAACAAACCTTCAAAAGGTTGAAATATGCAGACGAAAACCCATATCAATCTTGACCCGGCATTCCGTTGGCTGACACTAGCCAGCGGGCTAGCTGTGTTGTTGCTCGTTGGCAGTATCCTCTACACCTTGGTAATGGGAGCCATGCCAGCGCTCAAACATTTCGGCTTCGGCTTTCTGACCTCGCAGGAGTGGGATCCCGCCTTCATGGAGTTCGGCGCGCTCAGCAGCATTTATGGCACTCTTGCTTCGACTGCCATCGGCATGCTGATCGCCGTTCCCTTAAGCCTGGTGATCGCTCTCTTCCTGGTGGAGATTGCCCCGCCGGCAGTGAGCCGCATCGTGGGTGGCGCCATCGAGCTTCTGGCCGCCATCCCAAGCATTATTTACGGCATGTGGGGCCTGTTCGTGTTTGCTCCATTCATGGCAGATCACGCACAACCGTGGCTGGCAAGCATCGCCCCTGGATTCGCACTCTTCCAGGGCCCGCCCATGGGTATTGGCATGCTCTCAGCCGGAATCATCCTCGCCCTGATGGTGCTGCCGTTCATCACCTCGGTGACCCGCGACGTCTTTCAGATGGTCCCCGCGGTGGTTAAGGAATCAGCCTACGGCATGGGCAGCACGACCTGGGAAGTGACCCGCAAGGTGACCATTCCTTACGGCATCCAGGGTGTCGTCGGCGCCTGCTTCCTCGGCCTCGGTCGCGCCATCGGTGAAACCATGGCGGTAACCTTCGTCATAGGCAACCGGCACGAGATCTCTGCCTCGCTGTTTGCTGCCGGCAACAGCATCGCTTCGACCTTGGCCAACGAATTTACCGAGGCTTCCGACGATCTTTACCTCGCTGCCCTGATCGAACTCGGTCTGGTCCTGTTTGGCGTCACTCTGGTCTTGCAGTGGGCAGCCCGCTGGTGGCTGCGCCGCACAGCGCGCAAGTTGGGGGCCGTAAGATGAGACAACGCAGCTTGACATACCGTCGTGGCATCGACCTGGGGATTCGCCTGATCAGCTTCCTGGCGGCCCTGTTCGGAATGGCCATGCTCGGCTGGATTCTCAGCATCGTCATTCTCAAGGGGATGCCGGCCATCAACTGGCAGTTTTTCACCGAGTTACCGGCGCCGCCGGGAATGCCGGGCGGCGGGCTCGCCAACGCAATCCTCGGCACCCTGCTAATTACCCTGTTAGCCGTTCTGATGGGTGTCCCGATCGGGCTCGCCGCAGGCGTCTGGCTGGCGGAATTCGGTCAACAGTCGAAAACGGCTGAAGCCGTCCGTTTTGCGGCTAACTTACTGATGGGCACACCGTCGATCATCATTGGCGTCTTCGTTTACGTAGCAATCGTCATGACGACCGGACATTTCTCGGGAATCTCAGGCGCCGTAGCCCTGGCAATTATCATGTTGCCGGTGGTCGCACGCACCGCTGAGGACATGCTGGCTTTGGTGCCGAGTGCTCTGCGCGAAGCAGCATTAGCCCTTGGCGTGCCCCGCTGGAAAGCGACGCTGGGCATTGTTTTCCGCTCTGCAAAGACGGGCCTTTTAACTGGCATTTTACTTGCCGTTGCCCGGGTTAGTGGCGAAACGGCTCCCCTGCTCTTCACGTCCCTGAACAGTCCTTATTGGCCCGAATCGTTCAACGAGCCGACTGCGAATTTAACCGTAACCATTTTTAACTACGCCATGTCCCCTTACGAAGATTGGCAAACCTTGGCCTGGGGGGCTTCGCTGCTTATTGCAGCCAGCGTTCTAGGCACGACCGTTATTAGCCGGGGACTTCTCTGGTACAGGAGCAAATAATTATGATTCAGACTGCGACCGCAGAATATCAGGATCAACAGCTGAAGCGACCCTTTGCATTACATTCAACGAAGGCCGGACCCTTGGCACAGAAAACTCAGATCAAAATCGCGACCCGGGGCCTTAACTTCTATTACGACGATCAGCAGGCCCTCTTTGACAACAACCTTGAGATCGCCGCCAACCAGGTGACTGCGATCATCGGCCCTTCGGGGTGCGGCAAGTCGACTCACCTGCGGACCTACAACCGTATCTTTGAGCTCTATCGCGGTCAGCGTGTTAGTGGTGAAGTTCTTCTCGACGGCCAGAACATTCTCGACAGCAGTTGTGATGTCCTGGAGTTACGTCGCAAGGTCGGCATGATCTTTCAGAAACCGACGCCCTTCCCGATGAGCGTCTTCGACAACATCGCCTACGGCCTCAAGCAGCACTACCACATCAACCGCAGTGAGCTGCGTGACCGGGTCGAGAAAGCCCTGCAGCAGGCCGCGCTCTGGGATGACGTTAAAGACAAACTGAACCAGCCCGGCACAGCACTCTCCGGTGGTCAACAGCAACGTCTCTGCATCGCCCGGGCGATCGCCGTGGAGCCGGAAATCCTGTTGATGGACGAACCGACCTCAGCGATTGATCCTGTCGCCACGGCACGCATTGAAGAGCTGGTTGACACCCTGAAAGAGCATTACACCATCGTCATCGTCACCCACAATATGCAGCAGGCTGCCCGCATCTCTGACTACACGGCCTTTTTCTACAAAGGGGAGATTATCGAGTTCGGTGCCACCGACAAGATTTTCACCAACCCAAACAATACCAGGACCCAGGATTACATCACCGGGCGGTTTGGTTGAGGAGTTAAACCATGACAAGCTTATTGCATAAAGAGCTGGGACAGCTTGAGAAGCAGCTGCTCGCCTTGACGGCAATCGTCGAAGAGAACGTGCAGCTCTCATTCAGGGCTCTCACCGAAAGAGATGTCGCCCTGGCAGAAAAACTGATTGCCTCCGACGAGGAGGTTAATCGCAAGGAGGTCGAGCTCGAAGAAGAATGTCTGAAGATTCTGGCCCTACATCAGCCGGTGGCTAATGATCTGCGTATGATCGTTGCGATACTCAAGATCAACAGCAACCTGGAGCGGATCGCTGATCAGGCGGTCAATATATCCGAGCGGACTGTCGACTTAGCCAAATTCGCTCATATGGACTGTCCGTTAAACCTCGAGGACATGGCACAAAAAGTCATCCTTATGCTCGGACAGGCGATCGAGGCGCTTATCAATGCAGATCTGGAACTGGCCCAGGCTGTCCTTGAACTCGACGATGAGGTCGATATCCTGCATGGCCGTAACTACGGCCTATTCAAAGACTATATTCGCAAGGCCCCGGAGACCATCGACACGGTGCTGAGTTACCTGACCGTCTCCCGTCACCTCGAACGCGTGGCCGATCTTGCAACCAATATCGCCGAGGATGTCATCTACTTAAACGAAGGAACCATCGTGCGCCATACGATTGCCTGACGGGATAAAACCGTGAGAACATCCTTTTGAAAAGCAGAAAGGGCCCGACACATGAATGTGTCGGGCCCTTTCATTGCGGGAGGAAGGGTTGTTCATTCGTCTAAACAGACCAAAAAGACTGAGACTGGCAGCTAATTTGAGGATTGTCCGACAGGCCGCTAGGGGCGTTTGCTGTTGACGAGCTCGCTGCCCTCTAGCTGCTCAACGATGGCCGGAACGAATACATTGACCGCGCCCTGACGGGAGCCGTCGACCTTGACTTGCGCAATGTATGACCAGACCGGCTTTTCAGAACCCACATCATAAAGCTTGGTCGATATTGTAAAGTAATCCGTGTCGTATTGCTTGTCATAAGTGTAACCGTAACTGTAGCCGTACCAGCTGCCACCTGTGTAAACAGCAGACCCTCCCAGGACGACGCCTCCATACTGGTGATTTGTGATCTCTTTCTTACTGATCGAACGTGCCACCAGCACACTGTCAACGCCAAGCTCTCTGACTTTTGCCACAACCGTCTCGCGATCTGGCTTCGTCTTCAAATCTGGAAGAACTTTATAGCTGCGGATAACGTCAACACCCCGGTCAGACAACTGGTTCGCAAGGACGTTTTCAAATTGTTCGCGCACACTCTTCTCTTGAGCCCTGGCAATGACCAGGACTTTCTGCGGAGATTGGGTGTAAGTTTCTTCCTTCCAGACCTCCAGCTTTTTGATAGGGGCACAGGAGGCCGTTAGCGTCACAAGCAAAAGAACGAGACAAGCGCAGAGGTATTTGGGAGTGCTCATGTTGTTGATCCTTTATTGTTGAAGTATCAAGTGACTATAAACGCGCCTGCCGCAGGCTTTAATCGACTGGCTGCAGAGGTCGTCAGATAAGACCTTTTTGCTTGAGGTTTCTGACCACGGCATCGACATGATCCTGTATCATTTTCATGACATCTATCTCTTTGACCGTTTCCAGTTGAGCTGACCAGATCCTCTCCTCGGTTTTCAGGTCATAGAGTACAGATTCAATCGTCAGGGTGGTGGTCCCGGGAGTCGTTGGCTGAACGTCCTTAACGCTAGTGCCCTGATAGTAATAGGATCCCCAACTGTTGTACCAGGGATCTATATAGACAGGTGCCGCGACCGGGACGACCTGGACAACCTGTATGCCTTTCCCCGAAGTACCTTTATCTTTCCGTTTCCTGATCATTTTGGTGAGCAGGACCGAGTCGCAGCCATTCGCTTCCATCTCCCTGATAATACTTTCCCGGTTGCTCTCCTGGCTCTTGTCAAGAGCGTTATGACTGGGGATCGCCCGGACACCTTGATCAGTCAGCTTGCGCTTAAAGGCTTCTTCGAAAAGCCTCCGGAAATCCTCCTCCTTGGCGATGCCGACAAGATAGACATTCTCGACTTTATCTGAGTAGCCTGGTTTGACCCAGGAGTTTTTCACCGTTGTACTGGAACAGGCGGTCGTCAATAATCCAGCGAGCGCCAGTAGCGTCAAGCGTTTTAAAAAAGTCATTGTTACTTTCTCTGCCTCCTTTAATGTTTCAATTGATCAACCATAACAAACTAATAGATCTTTTCCCACGTCATTATCTTGATGATAATTTAAGGGTCTCGGACCTATGGACACTGTCCCGCTCTTACTGAGCAACAGGCAGACTCTGCGCACATAGGTACCAATCTGCCCTTTCATCGTCTCCTCCAGCGGCTGAAAATTTCTTCATAGCAGAAGTCGAAAACGGTACGTAGAATCCCCATCTATCGAAAATTTACCGACAGAGGATGCAGCAGAAGCAGATCAATGGCAGACATGTTAGCCTCGGCTTCCAGCTTTCGCGGAGCCTTCCGGACAATTAGCCTTCTCCCATAGACTATAACGCTTTATGTGGGATTTTCCCGGCTCTTGATTCACACAAACCTCTGGAGATTGCCGAGTTAAGGAAGAGTGGTACAATGAGATTTAGAGGTTTCTCATGGTCGAAGCTATCTTACCAAGCTACCGGCTGACGCAGTCCTCCCTCGATACCCTTGCGGACGCCATCACCAAACGTTCGGCTTTCGCTCCACAAGTCGATGCCGACAACCTATGCCGCCTGCAACCACTCTCGGCAAGAGTTCTGCCAGGCCAGGCCCTCTCCTCCTTTGTCCCCTTGAAAAAAATGTTTTTACCGCCCCGGGAGAAGCTGTGGTCTTTTCAATCGGGACAATTCAGCGAGCTTGAGCAAGCAGAACCTTTTGCAGTTGTCGGTGTACCTCTTTGCGACTTGCAGGCACTTTGGTACCTGGATCAGGTCTTTGCTGAAGATCTTCCTTACCAAAAACGACGTGCCCGGTCCCTGGTGGTGGCCATGCCCTGTGAGCCCACGCCGGAATGTCGCTGCGATCCTCAGTTGGTGCCGGTTGCCGGCGATCTGTTTCTGGAACAAAATCGCGCCTGGGCCATTTCCCCTGCAGGCGACGCTCTCTTACGGGCCTGCGGCGCCGGCGGCGCTGCGAACCAACCCCTGCCATGGCCTACGGCTCGTTCTGAAAAACGGCCACTGCTGACGGAAGAGCAACTTCGCAGCTCTGCTGATGCCGCAATCTGGACAGAAGCGGCACAAAGCTGCCTGTCCTGCGGGGCCTGTTCGGTTGTCTGTCCGACCTGCTACTGCTTTGACCTGCTTGATGAGACCGCGACAGATGGATCAGTGACCAGGGGCCGCCGCTGGGACAACTGTTTTTTCGCCGAGCATGCCAAGGTTGCCGGCGGTCACGATTTCAGGCCCGGACGTGCAAACCGACTGCATTTTCGCCTGGAGCACAAGTTTTTCGGCTTCGGCGCGCTGCACGGGCAGAACAGCTGTGTCGGCTGCGGTCGTTGCCGCAAGGTCTGCCCCGTCGACATCGACCTCGACCAGATCGCCGCGACGCTGGGAGGAGAAGAGTTGTCATGACAAACGCCCTGCTTCCGGTTGCCGCCGTGCTGCACGAGATTGTGCCGCTGGCCGCTGACAACCACCTCTTCTCCTTCCTTCCCGAACAGCCGATATCCCTTGCCCCGGGGCAGTTTGTCGAGATCACTCTTCCGGGAATCGGCAGCTTTCCCGTCTCTTCATGCGATCAGGTTCGCAATGGACTGATCACCTCCTGTATCCGCCGGGCGGGGCGGGTCACCGAGGCTCTCTACCACCTTGAGGAGGGAGATGTTGTTGGTTTGCGCGGGCCCTTTGGCATGGGCTTCCAACTGGAACTGTTTAAAGACCAGGATGCCCTGCTGATTGCCGGCGGGCTCGGAATGGCGCCCCTGCGGGCCTTGCTGCACGCCTTGCTTGACGACCATCACCGCACGGGCAGGATCATCGTGCTCTATGGCTCAAGGCAACCAGAGATGCTGCTCTTTCGCGACGAGCTGGTTAAGTTGTCACTGGAAAAACAGATAGAGCTTCGCTTCTCGGTTGATTTTGCCGAGGAGTTGCCCAGCCTTGATGGCCGCGTTGTCTGCAAAATAGGCCTGGTCAACGAACTCCTTGCAGGCCTGACTTTTACCCCACGTAAAACCATCGCCGCGGTCTGCGGTCCACCGGCTCTTTACCACTGCATTCTTGAAGAATTGGCCTTGATCGGCATACCGTCGGCAAAGATCTTTGCGACTCTTGAGCGCCGCATGCGTTGCGGTGTCGGCGAGTGTTGCCATTGCGTGGTTGCCGGCCGTTACATCTGCAAGGACGGTCCTGTTTTCAGCCTGGAGCAGCTTCGCAATATGACGGAGGCGATATGAAACTGAAGCCGCCCATCAATTTGGCCTGGATCCGCTTTACCTCCTGCAGTGGCTGTCAGCTCATGCTACTCAACTGTGAACCTTCCCTGGCAGAACTTGCCCGGATTGTTGCTATCCGCGACTTCCCACTAGCATCTTCCACCTTGGGCAAAAATACAGAGATCGACATCGGTCTAGTGGAGGGCTCGATCACGACCCCCTCTGAACTCGAAAGACTGTTGGCCTTCCGGCGCAAGGTGCATCTGCTGGTCGCCGTCGGAGCCTGCGCCCTGACCGCAGGCGTCAACAGCCTGGTTAGAGGCGAACGCCGTCAAGCCATGACAAAGGTCTACGCCGAGCAAGGTGACGACTGGAACACTTTTCCGCCGCAGCCCGTTGCCCATTTTGTGAAAGTTGACGGCCAGATTCCCGGCTGTCCACCGGAACCCGGAGAACTCCTCAACAGTATCGGCACTCTCCTCAATGGCGGCTGGGCTGGCCACCAGGTCATGCCGGTCTGCATGGAATGCCGCATCAACGAAAATCCATGCCTGCTGGAGAGGGATCGCGCCCCCTGCCTTGGCCCCATCACCCTCGCCGGCTGCAACGCCAGGTGCCCGAACCTGGGGGTGCCTTGCGAAGGATGCCGTGGTGTCGTCGCCGAGGCCAACCGCGACGAACTATGCCGGCTATTCAAGACGGCGGGCCTGACCGACCAGGATATTAGCCATCGCCTGGAACGCTTTGGAGAAACAACATGACCAGGCTGGTTGTTGATCCTTTAACTCGCGTCGAAGGTCACGGACGGGTTGAGCTCCTGCTCAAGGAAGGGCGCCTCTATGATGTCAAGGTGCGCCTGCTCGAGTCGCCGCGCCTATTTGAATCGCTGGTCGTAGGGCGGCGCTACGACGAAGTGCCCGACCTGGTCTGCCGTATCTGCGCCATCTGTTCGGCGGCGCACAAGTTGACCTCCCTGCAGGCCCTCGAAAAGCTCATGGACATCAGGATTCCAACCACTGCCGCAGTGCTCCGCGAACTCCTGCTGCTTGGCGGACACCTGCAGAGCCATGCCCTGCACCTGTTCTGCCTGATCTTGCCTGACCTGTGCGGCACTCCAGATCTTCTGGTCCTGTTGCAGCGCAAAGAGCCCCTGGCAGAGGCCGGGATCAGATTGAAAGCGTTTGGCAACCATATCCAGGAAATCGCCGGAGGACGGGTGGTTCATCCGGTCAATCCGGTTTTCGGTGGCGTTGCATACATTCCAGACAAACAGCTGATCGACGGTCTCTCTGAAGAGCTTCGCCACTGGCAAATTTACTGGCCTGACCTGTACCAGCAGTTTTTACAGCTGGGCAATTATCCAGAAGCAGGTCCGGTTTTAGGCAACCCTCTTGCGACCGGATTGCAGGAGGCGTTTTCCTTGAACGGCGAGTCTCTCTCCTATGGCGAGGAGCAGATCGACTGTTCAGGTTATGCGCAGTTGCTCGGGGAGCGTTCCAGAGCAGATTCGCATGCCAAGGATTCAAACGGGCAAGCAGGGCCTTTTTTAACCGGGGCTCTGGCGCGCGCCAGCCTTGCCGCCGGCAGGAAGCTGCGTTTCGATAAGCCCGCAGAGAGATTCGGCATTCACGGAAATAACCTTGCCCAGGCCAGTGAAATCGGCTGGACATTACGACGCATCGGCCAGTTGCTCGAAACCCTGCGTCAGGCAGATCGTTCAGAGCCCTTGCGAACGACTCTGAAGCAGGCCAACGGAGGTGTCGGAACAGTGGCAACAGAAGCACCGCGTGGGCTGTTGATTCACCACTATGTTGTGGATGAATGGGGCAAGGTCGTGGCGGCTGACATTGTCACGCCAACCGCAATCAATCAACGCGTGATGGCAGCCCAGATCTTGGCAGACCTGGCCAATGAAAAGGATCATGAGCGCTTGTGCAAGGTCGCGGAACGCATCGTACGTGCTTATGATCCATGTATCTCCTGCGCCGTTCACCTGGTCCAGGTAGAGAACAGCAGCGAGAAAGGTCTGTCATGTCAGAAAAGATCGAAATAAAGATCGTCATAACCCCCTCCCTTGTTGAATATTTCGAGGCTGGAATGCGTAAAGACCACATCAACAACAGTGCAACAGAGGAGTTGACCCGCTTTCTGGCCCTGGTCCTCAACGACACCATGTACCCGCTTTCCTCGAGCATGACCGGCAAAGAAGAGATCAGCCTCAGCTACCGGCCAAAAGCTTACGCCGATCCAATTTTCTAACACCGGACCTTTTTCTCAAGCCGCGCAGCAAAAGGATCTTCTTTTCTTGTCCGTTTTTTGCGATATAGTTCGTGGAGAAGGAAAAGTCAGCTGACTGAGCACTATATTCAAACAGGGGTGTGTTCTCTCCCGCTATTCATGAGCCCTCTCCTGGCCTCGGCCAAAACAACTTGCTCACAAGCGCTAACCAGGAGACCCGGATGTTGGAGATTATAAAATCAGGGCAACGCCATTTTTCTGATTTCGGTTGGCTGAAAACCTTCTGGCTCTTTTCCTTTGCCAGCTATTTTGACCCCAACAACATTCAGTTCGGCTCATTGCGGGTTTTCAACGATGATGTGGTTGAACCGGGCACAGGCTTCCCGACACACCCCCACAATGAGATGGAGATTATTACCATCGTACTCGAGGGTGAGATGACCCATGAGGACAGCATGGGCAACAAGATCGTCATTAAAGTGGGGGATGTGCAAAGGATGTCGGCTGGAACCGGGCTGACCCACTCGGAATTCAACCTGGCTGAGACACCCGTCCACTTCTACCAGATCTGGATTCTTCCCGATACACCAGGGCTCAACCCCAGCTACGACCAAAGAAACTTTCAGCCGCGCGATTGGCAGAACACATTGCTGCCGATCGCTTCCGGGCGAGGTTTTAAAGATGTTGTCAGCATTAATACCGACGCCACAATCTACCGCTGTGAACTTGAAGCCGGACGCAGCCTATCCTTCGACCATACCTCTGGCCGCAGGCTCTTCCTTTATCTTCGCACAGGAGAAATAACTGTAGATGGTCAAGGGTTGCAAGCATGTGATCAAGCGCGCATCGATTCCGAACAGCCCCTATCCCTTCACGCTCTGCTATACACCGACTTCATTCTGATTGATCTGCCTTCCTGCAAGGGTTGGGGCTATAATCAGGAAACCCTGGACGGCGAGAAAAAAGAGGCCTGAGCATGAGCGATTTACTTGGCGAAAATGGCGACTGTAAAAAGAGCTCCGGAAACTCTTGTTCCGCTGTAATAATGAGACTTGAACCGAAAGACAAAGACCTCGGAGGTTTTAGCGTCCGCAGGCTTTTGCCGTCCAGAGAGCAACGTTCTGTGGGGCCCTTTATCTTTTTTGACCACCTCGGCCCCGCCCTCTTCGCCCCCGGCACAGGCATTGATGTCCGCCCCCATCCGCACATAGGCCTGGCCACGGTCACCTATGTCTTCGCAGGAGAGGTTCTGCATCGAGACAGTCTGGGTAAGGTCCAGCACATACGCCCAAATGAAATCAACTGGATGACCGCCGGCAAGGGCATTGCCCACTCGGAGCGTACGCCCCCCGATATCCGCAAACAAGGGCATACCCTGCACGCGTTGCAGCTGTGGCTGGCACTACCGGAAAAAGATGAGCAGACCGAGCCAGGCTTTTCTCACTACGGTTCCGAAGACCTGCCCTTGATTGAGGAGAGCAGCAGGTCGATACGGATCATGATCGGTGAAGCCTACGGGGTTAAGTCAGCCGTCAAAACCTTTTCGTCAACCCTCTATGTCGAAGCGCAATTAAAAGCGGGACAAAGCATCGTCGTACCGGAACATTTCGAGGAACGAGCCGTTTACGTCGTTACTGGAGAAATCTCTGCTACAGGGAGCCTGATTCCAAAACATACAATGGCCATTTTAGATGAGACACCGGGCGTTGAACTGGTCGCAAAAGAAGATACGACATTGGTGATCATCGGCGGCGCCCCGCTGGGAAAACGGATTATGTGGTGGAACCTGGTTTCCACCCGGGAAGACCTCATGGAAAAGGCAAAACAAGACTGGCGAGAGGGGCGCTTTCCGAAAGTTCCGGGCGAAACGGAATATATTCCCCTTCCAGAGTGAAACCATGCTTCAATGCTCGAGAATCTGTCCAATCAGGATAATTGCCAAAGGAACAGTCACCCATGCCACCTCTCAGCAACACCGAGCCCATCCTGATCATCGAAGATGATCGCAACACTGCAGCCCTGATCGCAACCTATCTTGAGAAAGAAGGCTTCGCCACACATCAGGTTCACGATGGTGCCGAGGCCCTGTCCGTAGCGCGCCAGCAAGCACCCGGTTTTGTGATCCTTGACGTCATGTTGCCGCAGGTCGATGGATGGGAAATCTGTCGTGAACTGCGAAAATTTTCCGATGTACCGATCCTGATGCTGACCGCCCGCGAAGAGGAGATCGACCGGGTCTTAGGCCTTTCCCTCGGTGCCGACGACTATGTGGTCAAGCCTTTCAGCCCGCGCGAGCTGGTAGAACGAGTCAAGGCGATCCTGCGCCGCACGGCCCGCCGACCGGATCCGGTTATCCGTTTCAGCCATGCCGGCCTGGTTCTCGATGTCGAGAAACGTCGTGTCACCCTCGATGAGCAGCCGGTCGATCTGACCGCGGTGGAGTATAAACTGCTGCAGGCGCTGATGAGCGCGCCGGGCAAGGCCTTCTCACGCGACGACCTGCTCAGTCATGTCTATGAGCGCGGCGAAACCGTGATAGACCGGGTCGTTGATGTGCATATCGGTCACCTGCGCCAGAAACTCGGCGACGACCCGGCAGAGCCTCGCTACATCGAGACGGTGAGGGGCTTCGGCTACCGTTTTGCAGAACGGCAAGACTCATGAGACTTCGTCTGCACTGGAAATTGATGCTGGCCACCACAATCCCGGTCATCGCTGTAATCACCGGGATCATCTGGCTGGCCTTCGACCAGCTGGCGGCCGACTACTTCATGGTGCTGATGGACAAGTACATGGTGTCGCCTACCGATACCCACCGGGCCTTTTTAACCGCAGTACACCGCTACCTGCTCTGGGCGAGTTTGGTCGCACTGCTGCTGGCCTTTGCCCTCAGCTACCTGCTCACCAAACAGGTACTGCGCCCCCTCGTACAGATGAGCGAGGCCAGCCGCCAGATAGCAGCCGGCAACTTTACCGCCAGGGTGGAAGCAAACCAAGCCGATGAGATCGGTGAGCTCGGCACGGCCTTTAACCTGATGGGGGATAGTCTCGAAAAACTCGAACGGCTGCGCAAAACCATGGTCGCCGACGTCGCCCATGAGCTACGCACCCCGCTCACAAACCTGCGTGGCTACCTGGAAGGCTTGAGCGACGGCGTCATCCCTGCGGATAAACAAACCCTCGAGATGCTGCAGCAGGAGAACCTGCGTCTGGTCACCCTGGTCGAAGGACTTGGCCAGCTGGCCCGGGCCGACGCAGCCCACGCCTATCTCGAACGTCAACCAGTTGATCTGCAGGCATGTCTCCGCGAGATATTAACACTCTATCGGATGAATTTCGAAGAGAAGGGAATCAGCGTCACGACAAATTTTGTCGATCAGGTGAAGGTACAGGCAGACCGCGACAAACTGCTTCAGGTCATTCGCAACCTGGTGGAAAATTGCTGGAAATATACTCCGGTAGGTGGCGAAGTCACCATCTCCAGCACTCATGCCGCAAAGTCGATTCGAATCGATTTTATCAACAGCGGGCCAGGCATTGCCGAAAAAGATCTTCCTTTTATCTTTGAACGCTTCTTCACTGCCGACCCTTCCCGCTCCCGCGAGGCTGGAGGTGCGGGGATCGGCCTGGCGATCGTCAAGCAGCTGGTTGAAGCCCACGGCGGAAAAGTCGGCGCCCAAAGCGTAACAGGCGAAACCCGTATCTGGTTCGAACTCCAGACATAGGATAAGGGTCTTTTCTTTGCTGCCGTTTTATTTGTCGACACAGAGAAGATAACGTTGCCGGCGGACCCCCTGCCGGGTCTAAAAGCCTTTGATCTGCCCGGGCATCAACCTTTACAAGACCTTTACCGAACCTTTCTCACCTGTTTATATCTTTTTGCTATCGTCCTCTCAGGTCGCAAACCAGACACCGAAAGGACAACCGCAATGCAAACCTCATTGATCATTTCAGCAACCCTGATGGCCCTTGTGTTGTTCGCCTTCAAGGCGACAGCAGAAATCCCTCCCGGAATGGCCAGAGCAACCTTCGTGGTTCACTGCTACACTGTAGGAGTCGACGCCCTGTCTGGTAAAGCCGGGGTGCTCTCAGTCGAACCCGGGTGGAGCGGCGCACGCGAAGTTGATCGCGTCATCTTCAATCCACAACAAGTATCAGTCAACCAACTCGAGAACTGGCTCAAAGAAGCGGGGACCTATGTCAGCACCCTGGAGATTTCGATGAGCAGCGAGCCTGCAAAGGAGATGTCGAAATGAGACCAATCCGTCTGCTGAGGAGCTTGCTCCTCGCAAGCCAGAAACAAAAAGCTGGAGCATCTCTTGGTGCGGACGACTCGCGGTGAAAAACAGCAGTTAAAGCACTGGTCAGTCAGGAAACAATAAAGTAAGCTAAGCCCTTGCAGAAGGTTGACTAAAATCAAGGCCCCCGACGATATCAATCAAGGCCTTGGCTTCAAGGAGAAGAACCATGCAGAAGTTCGCGTTTCTCATTGTGACGGTCCTGTTCGTAAGCACCCGTATTGCCCTGGCTGTGCCGGCAGAAAAGACCCTTGAATTCAGCAAAAGCCCCATGGGCGTTGTGACCTTTGACGGCGCATTGCACAGGGAGGCGGGCCAAAAATGCAAGGACTGCCACAACGAGGAAACGTTTCCGAGGATGAAGCAGGGAACCGTAGAGGTGACTATGGATGATATTTACGCTGGCAAGCTTTGCGGGGTCTGCCATAACGGCGAGCGTGCCTTTGATGCCCGGAGTCATTGCGCGCGGTGTCATATAAAGCAGTAGCACGATACGCCTTACGTGCAACTTATGAAGCTAAACGGCTACACATCTTTTATCTTTTCTGGGTGGTTTCTTATGCAAAAACTTTTTTTGACGCTAGTGCTTTTCTGCTTCTGGTCAACATCCTCTCAAGCCGTTGAGCTGCGCCTGATGACCGGCCCGGAGACGGGGACTTACTACCAGATCGGGCAGGAGACTTCGTTGGTCACTGCCCCTTCAGGAGTCCACCTGCAAGTTCTACCCTCACAGGGGTCATGGGAGAATATCGTCGCACTGTTCAACAGCGATACTGAATTTGCCATCTTCCAGATCGATGCCTTTGCGAGGGCGGCAGAGAACCTTTATCGCAATACCGGAATCAGTATAAACGAGGACATCCACGTTGTGATGCCCCTTTTCAGCGAAGAGGTCCATGTCATAAAAGCCAGAGGAAAGGACCTCGACTTTGCCAAGCAGAAGAGTTTCGTGGTTGGATGTGGCCCGGAAAACGGCGGGTCATGCCTGACGGCTGCCGTTATTGAAGACGTCTACGATAAACAGTTCAGCTACACCCACAAGGACTACGAAAGCGCATTTGACGAACTCAGGAACGGAGCAATTGAACTGGTTATCGTTACTGCAGGGAAGCCCTACCCGTTACTGGTCGAGCAGACCGGACTTGACCTGGTGGCGCTGCCTCGCTTTAAAAAATCCTCAAGTTTCTACTCGTGGACGAGTCTGGGCCCTGAAGACTACCCTTGGTTACAGAGGGACGTGGAGGTCTTTGCTGTCCGTTCAGTTCTGGCCACCATGATTCAGGAGGAGGAGGGGTTGGCAAACGATCTAGTCAGCTCGGTGCATTACTCCCTGCTTGGCAACAAGGAAGAGCTCAAGAAGACAGGCCACCCCAAGTGGAACGATGTGCAGTTTACCGGCTACATCAAGGACATCAGCCATGCCGGAGCACTACGATCTCTTGGTGTCTGCAAAGCCATCACAGACTTCGGTTATAGCTGCAGCGCTATGGTCTCCGGGAAACAATAAAGGTTGAGAAAGTTTGTCAACCTGGTTATTCGGGGTCATTTTCTATAAGCCTTTGACAGCCGCTCATAAAATAATTACACTTCGCGGCCGACCATCTAAAGAGTCGAAACCCGCAATCATTAAAGAACAAGTAAGGGAAATTAAGATGAAACAAGTATCGTCATGCCTCCTCTGCATCCTGCTCTGTTTTGCAGCCACCTCCTTCGCCGACAATAGCGACCGGAGAGTACAACAGAACCTTTACGAACTGGAACCTCTCTACACCCGAAACGCCCGCAATGCTCAAAGATTCACCATCAATCTGACCTACGACGATTTCAGAAACGTGCGTATCGAGGAAGCGGAAGAGTTTGATGGCTACACCACAAAAATCGAAGGCATCCTACCCTTCGGCACAGAAAAACGCTGGGAAGTCCGGCTTGAAATTCCTTTCTATACCGATGGGGACGCCTGGGGAATTAAAGCGCAACAAAAAATTGACATAGACGGAAACGGCGGCGTTTTTGACTTTGCCAACCTGGTCTTGCAAAGAGAGCTCAGCACGACCAAAAAGTCTGTGGTCAACACCTCCACCTACCTTGGATACGGTCGTCGCACCAATGCCTTGGACACCAGCATAGACGACAAGTACAACCACCGAGGCCAGGTGATTCGCTTCGGTGTCAACATGGACAATGCCCGTTCTGATCGTGATATTCGTCTGCAGGCGAGCCTGGACGGCCGATATTATTTCGACACGGATGACCTCAACCCGAGTAATAACGGCACGGAATTTTACTTCATGAACTTGAGTGGCGGGGCAGTCTTCAATGCCGAGGGCTTCATCAAACCGGCCTTTGAAGTCCTCTACAGTACCGACTTTGGTGACCGTCAGATTTACCAGTCCGTTCCCCAGCTGATAATCCCCATAAAAGACATTGCAGAGATTAAGGGTGGGTACGCCTTTGGTCACAGCGACGGCGAAGGCTCGACCCAGACCGCAACCGTTCGGGCGACATTCAGATTCTAAGAACCCCTTTGGGGACAACCATATAATCAAGGCCCCGCAGCATATGCTGCGGGGCCTTAGTTGTTTGATTTAAAGCAACTCTATATAGCAACCAGTCAGAGCCTGTCTATCGTCAACAGGTGAGTCGAGCAACTCAAGCAGGGATCGTAGGCCCGCACCAGCTTCTCCAACTCTGATTGAAAGGTATCCGGCTCTTCATCAATAATCTGCGGCACTCTAGCTCTCAGGTTCATCTCAAGATTGGCCAGGTTCTGCGCCGTAGGAATGACGCAATCCGCCGAGGTGAGAAAACCCTCCTTGTCATAACTGTAGGCATGCAACAGAACACCCCGTGGAGCCTCAAGCGTCGCCACCCCTTCTCTCGCCTTGCAGGTCACAACCGGTTCTTCGTATTTGAGACCCTCCAGCAGAAGATGATCAATCAGGTGCATCGATTGCTCGACACAGTGCAGCACTTCGACGAGGCGTGCGCCTTGCGAGAGGTAGGGATTATTGGTCGAGGGCGAGAGCCCTTGCAAGTCGGCGACCTCGCGGGCCAAGGGTGAAAGATGATGAAAACCCTGCCGCAAACGGGCCAGCGGACCGACCATATAGGTTTCGTCGTTGATCCGGGCATGCTTGGCCGTTGAATGCGGCACCACATATTCGCGAATCATCTCCCGGTAGCAACTGTTCGGGACCTGCAGACCGGCGCTCGAAATCAGGGTTTCGCCAAATTGCGGGTAACCATCACTATCATGCAACGCCAGGCACTCGGCCTGGTGGGAGAAGTCCGGCCAATCGAGCCCGGCAACCAACTCCACTGTCTGCTCGAGGTCCGGCAACGCTTTGGAAAGACAACGACGCAGGCGCTGCAACTCACTCGCTTCGGGGAAGCGGTGGAAGCCACCGACGCAGGTTGTGACCGGGTGTACCGGTCTGCCACCGATCACTTCGCAAATGTCGCTGCCAAGTTTTTTCAAGCGCAAAGCCCTGGCGACTAGGTCTCGGCGGGACTGCGCCATAGCCAGCAGGCTGTTCACCCCCAGGTAATCAGGCACAGCCATAAAGTACAGGTGCAACAGGTGGCTTTGCAGAATCTCGCCGTACATCAGAAGACGCCGCAGGCTGGTGACCTGTTCGCTGACCTCCATGCCGAAAGCCCGCTCGGTGGCCATCAGGGAAACCAATGTGTGAGAGTGGGAGCAGACTCCGCAAATCCGTGAAGCCAAACCAGCGACCTCGGAGTAATGTCGCCCGACCAGCAGTTTTTCAAAGAAGCGTGGCGTCTCCACCACCTCAAGCTGACATTCCACGACCTCGCCGGCCTTGGTGTCAACAACCAGGTGAGCATGACCTTCAATACGGCTAAGATAAGGGACCTGAACTTTCATTATTCTTCATCAATCCGCAGGTTGTAGGTGCGGTATTCCTCTAAAATATCATCGACGCTGCGATTAAACGTTTCCAGTACACGGTGATACGAACTTTCCCGTGGATTATCGACCAAACCACGACAGCCGCGACAGCGGTCGCCGCCTTCAATACAGAGCGCATTGCACCCCGCCCGAACCACCGGACCAAGACAGACGATGCCCTGCTCAAAAGTACAGGGTAACTCGGCGAGCTTGCATTCGACACAGAGAGAAAAGGCCGGCAGGTTTGTTGGACGATCAAGCAGGAGAGCATGAAGGATGGAAAGGAACTCCTGACCATCGACCGGGCAACCGGGAATCCGGCCATCGATCGGCACAATGACACTCACGGGACGAGCCTGCCCCCCCTGCAGATGCTTGCTGTCGCTGCCATAAACGGCCATGGCCAGCTCTGCGCCACCAGCCTCTTCATGGGCGATATTGATGCCGGCTAGATCGGCACAGGCGCCCAGGGTAATCAGTTTTTTGCTCCTGGTTCGAATCATTCGCAGGCGTTTTTCTTCATCAAGGCGACAGATACTACCCTCAACGAAAGCAATGTCGAGGTCTTCATTACAATGGCCCTGCACCTCGCGGAACTCGACGACCTCGACCAAGTCGAGCACGTCCAGAAGCTTTTCGGCGAGATTGAGGATCGTCAACTGACAACCTTCACAACCGGTAAAATCAAAAAATCCGACACGCGGCTTCATCGTTCAATCGCCTCTTTCAGATGCTTGACTTTGCTATAGGGGAATATCGGACCGGTTTCGCAGACACAGACATCATTGATGCGACACTTGCCGCATTTGCCAAGACCGCACTTCATGTGACGCTCCAGGTTCAGGAACAGGGCCTCTTCATCAACACCCATACGCAGCAGTAAAGGATTGATAAAGCGATACATTCCGGCCGGGCCGGAGACGGCAACGCTGGTCCGTTGTGGCTGTAGATCCAGGTTGCGGAAGAGGTGAGTGATATCTCCTGTCGGCACCCCCCAGCTGTTTCCCGGCTCTTTGATAGCGAAGCGACAGTCGAGTTGGTTGCTGCCATGCCATTCGAGCAACTCTTTTTGAAAGAGCATGTGGTCCATGTTACGAACACCATAAAGCAGTTGGATCGTCCCGAAGCTTTGCCTGTTGGCCAACAGACTCAACAGTAAAGAACGCAGCGTCACAAGGCCAAGGCCGCCAGCCACCAGCAGGAGGTCACGGCCGGCAAAACCTTCAACCTGGAAGCCATGGCCGAAGGGGCCACGCAGACCGACGCTGTCACCGGACTGCAGACGATGCAGGGCCCGGGTCAGAGCCCCTTTGGCACGCACCACAATCTCGACATGCATGTCATCATCTGACGAGGACGCGATGGTAAAAGGAGCTTCTCCAAGGCCGAAGATCGAAATAGCGACAAACATGCCGGGAGTGAAATGAATCGGAGTGTTCAACCTCAGACGAAACAGCTTGTCCTGGTTGGTGAGGTCCTCAACAGCAATAATTTCAACCATGTCCGGCTGATATTCATTCGCCGGAAGAGCCTTGAGTTCAGGGCTGGCTTCTTCAACAAAGAGCCGGTTGAGCACGTTGACCGGGGCGATATTTGCCAGGCATTCCCGACTGCAACGGCCGCAACCGACGCAAGCCGTGCGTTCGTGCTTTTCCCAGAGATATTTGTACTTGCGAAAGAACCTGTGACGTTGACGGTCGGCCTGGTCGGAACGAAAGTCCCGCCCACCAGCGACCCGGGTAAAATGATCGAACTGGCACGAGTCCCAGGTTCTCACCCGCTCTCCACCGGCGAGGTCGTCATCCATGCGGTCCTCGACGTTAAAGCAGTAACAGGTCGGACAAAGCAGGGTACAGGCTCCGCAGCCAAGACAACGCTCGCCAATCTCCTTCCAGAGATGATGGTCATAAACATCACCGAGCAATGGCGCCAAGGCATCAACGGCAAAATCGAGTTGATGCTCGCAAGGCTTCACCTGCAGCGGCAAAGGAGCTTCCTCATCACGTTTGGCGACCTGGGGTGCATGGCGGCGCAAAAGGGCTTCGCCACGTTCAGAACCTGACTGCACCAGGTAGCCTTCATCGGCACGGTGAAAAAATAAATCAAAGCCACTGTCGGTGCGATCTGTGCCGACACTGCTGCAGAAACAGTGCTCATCGGGGAGACAGTCAACACCGATCAACAGGGTCGCTTCACGCTTGGAACGGTAGACACTGTCAGCCTCACCCTCAAAAAGACAGTCATCAAGGACCTGCACTGCATGCAGGTCACACGGATGCATACCGAAGATGACGCGTGGCACTGCGGCCTTGTCAGCTTCGAGATGAACCTTGCCACCGAGGCTGAACCGAAACAGTTTCTGCCAGTTGGGGAAAAGGAATTTTTTCGGCGAGTGGACCTGAGGAGGAAACTCCAGTAAAAGCTCGGACGGATCTTCAACCTTGTCCATAGTCATGCGACCATGCTTTTTCTGTACGCCGACCACTTCATAGGCGGTCATCATGGAGCGCACAAAAAGATCTATCTCCACCCGGCTGAGAGCACGCCATGTGGATGATTCTGCCGCGGCGCTGGTCGGCGCCTGAGTGGTACGCATTAGGGGGAAACCTCGATAGGTGTTTTTGCTGGGCAGCTGGTACTGACCACCGAGGTTCAGTCTACGTGACGACATAAATATGAGTCAAGCTCCAGGAGAAGATTGTATACGAAAAAAGTAACGTTAAATCAAGCTCATGGCGCGATACAGCCGTTGCACATCACGACGTATACGCCGTCCCTCTAAAAAATCAGGACCCGCCGATTGGCAGGCCCTGCAAAAGCAGATCAATCCGGGAGAGAGGTCGGATGATCCTTATGTACAACGTAAAAACCTTACTGCTCTTCCAGGATTGGCAAGTAATTAACACCCAACCTATAGAGGAAAACTCCAAAGGCCAAAAAGGCGAAGGTGACAGCAAACTCACCGACCGATGGGAAGTAGTTGAATTCAGGGCCCATATCCATGCCGATCAAAAAAACATTGAAGCGGTTCAGGACCACGCCAAGGATTACCGAGAAGGCACAGAGGAAGAGTTTAAGCGCGTCGCGACGAATCTTGCGCCGTTTGAGCATAAAATAAGGAACCGCAAAGAGTGCAAATTCAACCAGGAAAGAGTTGCCCTGCACGCTGCCGTCAAAGGCCTGGGCCAAAACACCACGGTAAGCCAGGTCGCCGATTCGCAGCAGCAGGTAAGTGCCGAGAAAAAGCGGGATGTACTTGGCGATATCAGCGAGCAGTTCCGTTTCCGGCTTACGCTTGAAGAGGACGGTCGCCAGCGACGCTTCGAAAATCACCATGGGCAGACCAACGCTTACAGCCGAGGTCAAGAAGAGCAAAGGAGACAGCGGTGTGTACCACAGGTCATGCAGCTTGTAAGGAGCAATCAACATCATGGTGCCGAGTGACGACTGATGCCCGAAGGAGAGCACAACACCGGCAATCACGAAGAAAGCCATGGTCCGGTTGAGAATGTTGTCCGCTTTACCAAGCAGCCACTCCGAAGGCTTGTTAAACGAAGCCATCTGTCCGGGCAGGTTGACCTTGCCCTTGAACTGCTCCACTACGGCCGGAATATTTTCAATCCCGAGGACGGTCAGGTAGAGCATGACGCACCAGGCCACCTCGAAGAGCACCGAGGTGCCGTTCCAGTACACCAGGGCGTGCCAGATATTGTAGTATTTGCCAAGGTCGAAGAAGACCGCCAGGCCGACCAGGAAATAACCGATAAAGGCAGTCAAAATAGCGGGGCGTACCAGCGCGTGGTACTTGTCGCGACCGAAGATTTCGACGATCGCCGCAGTGGTGAAACCACCGGCGGCCAGGGCCACCCCGCAGGCAACATCAAAAGCGATCCAGATACCAAAAGGATAGGCAGCATTCAGATTGGTGATACTGCCGAAGCCGTAGAAAAAACGGAAGAAGGCAAAGACCGCGCCGGAGCCCATGAAGAAAATCAGCAGCCAGACGTTCGGGGTAAAGAAATTATGTTGCAGAGGGGCCGCTTTATTCATGACTGCCTCCTTCCTCACCGCCATTTTTCTTGCGGCTCTGATTGCGGTACATAATGCCACCCAGGACACTGTAAACAGCGATGGGTGGAATAAAGTACTGGAAGATTCGATGCTGGATGCTTTCGGTCAGACCGGCCACGGTGCGGTACTTGAACGCGGGCAGGCCGAGGGAGGCAAACTGCATCTTCGGACGCGCCAGGTAGAGAACGCCGGTACCACCGACTTCCTTTTCACCATAGATATGATCCTGGTAAAGTTCCGGGTCTTTCTCGATTCGTTTACGAGCAAGCTTGATCAAATCAGAGCGCTTGCCGAAGCTGATGGCACCCGCCGGGCAGACACTGCTGCATGCCGTCGGCTTGCCTTCCTTGAGCTTTGTTTCACGGCAAAGAGTGCACTTTTTGATTGAGGGGATAGCATTCTGCCATTCGAACTGGGGCACATTGAACGGGCAGGCAACCATACAGTAACGACACCCCATGCAGAGGCCCGAATCATAAGCAACGGCACCATTCTCCTGCTTCTTCAGGGCCCCGACGATACAGGCGGAAGCGCAGGCCGGTTCACTGCAATGCATGCATTGAGTCTTGACGAAGGTTGTTTTTCCATTCTCTTCGTCCTGCTGCATCTTGATCAAGGTGTAGGTCCGCTCCGACAAGCCTCGCGGCGCATCATAAACATCGCGACCAACATTAGCAGACTCGTTGAGAGTGCTCTCCATGGGCAGCTTGTTTTCTTTTTTACAAGCAACCTGGCAAGCCTTACAACCTATGCAGCGCGTGGTGTCATTGAGCATACCGAGCCATTCCGGATTCGGTTCGCGAAGATCTCGCGCTGAGGCCGGCTTGACCCCGGCACAGACCACACTGCCACTGGCGACAGCTCCGATCTGCAGGAATTTACGACGACTGATATCCATCGATTATTCCTCCTTGCTGTTGTCTTGGCCCTGTTCATTCTTATCGCGCTGGCCGAGAATGCGCATGCCGGCAGAACCGGCAACCAGGCCAGCCAGGGCAGTATAGCCCGGGGTCATGTCTAGCTTAGCCGTCCGGTCCGTAATGATCGATGGATAGGCCGCAGGCGGAGTGACGTCCTGAATCGGCACGGTATTCCACATCGATTGCACATAAGGGTACTCAGGCTCGGTACAGCCGTTACATGGGTGGCGATTGTCGATACACCAGTTGGTGCCGCTGTTGAATTTCTTCTCAGGGCAGTTGGCGTGAGTAACCGGACCTTTGCAGCCGAGTTTGTAGAGGCAGTAAGACTCACCGAAAGCCTGGGCAAAACGGCCGGCATCGAAATGACCGCGCAGCGGACAGTTGTCATGGATCAGCTTGCTGTAAAACATCTCCGGACGGCTATGCGCATCGACCTTGACGGATTCAGGACCTCCGAGCAGAACTGCGGCCAGGGTGCCAACAAACCAGTCAGGATGAACCGCGCAGCCAGGCAGGTTGATCGTCGGAGTTGTGATGCCGTTTTCTTTAAAGACATCAATAACTCCGCGGGAACCGGTTTCGTTGTTTTCCGCCCCCGGGATGCCGCCAAAAGCGGCGCAGGTGCCGACAGCCATAACGGCCTTGGCCTTACGACCCAGGCGCAGGACATGTTCAAGACCGGTCATACCGTGACCATCTTTTTCACCGACTTCACAATGACGGCCATGATCTGCGGTCATGACAGAACCTTCGACAACCAGGAGGAAGGGCTTTTCCTCGGTATCGTACATGGCCTGCATGGCAAGATCACCGGAAGCGGCCATTATGGTTGGATGGAAGGCGAATTCTACGTGATGACCTGGCAAAACCTGATCGAGCAGAACGTCCTGGACTCTCGGTGCCAGGCTGTTAAGCAGCGAGACACTGCAACCACTACAGGCTCCGGCGGCCAGCCACACCACCGGGGTCTCCTGGATAGCGGTAGCAAAGGCTTTGCGCAACAACGGGTTGTCAAACAGGCTCATGCCCAGGACGGCACCGGCGCCGGCGCTGCCTTTCAAAAATTTACGTCTTGTTATTGCCATTGTATCTCTCCTCAATTTTTATCGGCGACTTCGCCGCTAATTTCTGCCATGACCATTTCGGCGGCGCCCGATACAGCTGCGGCTACAGCCTCGGTCAAGCCTATTTTCAGGCTGGTATCTTCAGGCTGAGCACCGATGATCACCACTTGTTCAGGGCGGCAGTCGACCAGTTCGGCCAGACGCAAGGTCTCGAGCAGGCCGACCTGATGAAGGGAATCTGCAGGGACAGCTTCTGCTGCCACATCTTCCGGGCTGAAGCGATACAGGGTTCCGGGCGACTGACCACCACGGACCGCATCGATGACCACGACTTTACGTCGGCCATTCAGCTCTTCCATCAGATCGATGATGCTGGTGCCGGCATCGAGCAAATCAACATTGCCCGGCAAGTTGCGGGTACCGACTTCATCCAGAACAGCAACGCCAAACCCATCGTCGCCACGCAGCGTGTTGCCGACGCCCATCACCAAAACGGGAGAACGATCTGCCTGCTGGTTCATTCGGTCCCCACGACAAACTGGCTCAAGTCTTCACCTTGCGGAGACACAACATGGACCGCACAGGAGAGACATGGGTCGTATGAACGAACAATACGCACCAGCTCGAAGGGATTGTGCTTGTCATTGACCTTGGTGCCGATCATCGCCTGCTCGATCGGACCGGGCTGTCCTTGACCATCCATCGGACCGGCGTTCCAGGTTGTCGGCACAACGGCCTGGTAGTTTTTGACCTTGCCGTCTTCGACCACAACCCAGTGGCCCAGAGCACCTCGAGGCGCTTCGTGCAGTCCCATACCGCGATTGGTCACATTGAGAGGATAATCCTGGCAGCCAGGTTGGCCAGGCTGAAGCTGAAGAACCCAGCTCTTGAGCTGTTCCGCAACCAGCTTGCACTCGATGGCGCGGGCGGCGTGACGGCCGAGAACGGAGTCAAGCACTACGGGCGAAGCGTTGAAGAGACCCAGAACCGAGTCAACCTGGCCCTGAACAAACTTGTTACCGCTTGCATAGGCAGCCAGCATACGAGCCAGTGGACCAACTTCCGTAACGTTGCCGCTGTAGCGAGGGGCCTTGACCCAGCTGTAGGCATTGGCCTTGTCACGATCCGGCACCGTCTGACCATCGTAGGGGTGCACTGCACCGGTATTTTCAAACCAGCTGAATTCTGCATCTTCGGTAATTTTGCTCGGGTCGAGGCGGCGCATCTTGAGATCTTTAATGCCGATCAGACCCTGGGGCAGGAAGCGTTGACGCTTGGTCAGGTCAGGATCGCTGTCGAGGTCGAAGCAGCCGAAGGACATGTACTCGCCGCAACCATCACCGATACTAAAGTAATCGCTATAACTTTTGGCCACCATCAGAACGTCCGGCAGGTAGGCGTTGTCAATAAACTCAATCAGTTGATTAATCTTCCAGTGGAAGCTGGCAATCTCATCAATGGTCGGTGCAGCGGTGCAGCCACCGGCGACGATCGACATGTTGTGCGGCATCTTGCCACCAAAGATCGCAGTCGCCTCATGAGCCAGGCGGCGCATGTTGAGCGCTTCAACATAGTGCGCGACGGCAGAGCGGTTCTCTTCTTTCGACAGGCGGTAATCGCCTTCGTAACGAGGAACAAAAGGGCCGAGGTGACCGCGGGCAATGAAATCCTTCACCTTGTTGAGAGAAGGATCCGACCCTTTGTAATCGGCAGCAGCGGTGACATCGACATAGTCGAGTGCCGCCAGTTGGTAGAAGTGCAGGATATGAGACTGGAGGAAGTTAGCACCCTGGATCAGGTTACGCAGAGTCCGGCCGTTGTCGGTGATAATACCGTTAACGCCGTAGACCTCATCGAGAGCGTAAGCCGCTGTCAGGCCGTGGGAAGTAGGACAAACACCACAGATGCGCTGCATCAAGCGTGCAGCGTCGCGAGGATCGCGACCACGCAGGATATTTTCCAGGCCGCGGTACATCATACCGGAGCTTTGAGCCTCTTTAACCACTCCGTTTTCGACGACCGCCTCAATTTTCAGGTGACCCTCAATCCGGGTCACCGGATCAATGACAATTCGATTTGACATGCATTCTCTCCTCTTCAGGGTATAGGTCACTCATCTTCACGTAACGAAGTGACGCATCCCTGGACATTGGCAAGGAGCATGCCGTTAAACTTAAAAAGGTGTAAACGGCACGGTATGACTGCAGGTTATCCCTTTTTGGGGAAATCCGGAGAAGGCCCGGCTCGACACAACAAAGGACAAAACGATACAGGCTGTATCGTTTTGTCCCGAAATGTACAATAAACAGAGAATGATTTAACGGCCGGAAGAGCCGCAACGAAGAATTACTTATTCTTCCTTGCGGAGAATAGAATATTGTTTAATTTTTCGATCGAGGGTTTTACGGGAGATATCAAGAATCTGGGAGGTGTTAACCTTATGATAATTGGTCTGCTGATAAACCTGTTCGATATACAGGCGCTCAACCTCATCCAGAGTCATCTGGGCTTGAGGCAGTGAAAAACTGGTCGAGACGCCCTGCTTGATTCTAACGGCAAGGTGCTCCGGTTGTAGCGTTTCGCCCGCCGAGAGGATACAGGCCATCTCCATGACATTTTCGAGTTCACGGACATTACCAGGCCAGGGATAAGCCTGCAGCAGAGCCATGACAGCCGGCGATATTTCCTGCCCGGCCACCGAGGTGTAGCGGCTGACGAAAAACTCCGCCAGCGGCTTGATGTCATCAAATCGCTCACGCAGGGGCGGCACGTTGAGGGTGATGACATTGAGGCGATAATATAGATCTTCACGGAAAGAGCCACCGGCAACAGCGGCTTCCAGGTCACGGTTGGTCGCAGCAACGAAACGGACATCAGCGTGCTGCACACGGGTTGCACCAACAGGCAGATATTCTTTTTCCTGCAGCAGACGTAGCAGTTTAGCCTGCAATGCCGGACTTATATCGCCTATCTCATCGAGGAACAGGGTGCCGTGATTCGCCTCTTCCACAAGACCACTGTGTGTACTCGTAGCTCCGGTAAAAGCACCCTTAATATGGCCAAAGAGTTGACTCTCCAGGAGAGTATCTGTTAACGCGGCACAATTGATCGTCAGGAAGCGCCGGTCACTTCGTTCACTGCTGTAATGAATCGTTGAGGCGACCAACTCCTTACCAACACCACTTTCTCCCAGGATCAGAACACTGGCCTCACTGGCGGCAACACGTTTGGCCAGGCTCAACACCTTGGAGAAGCCATCACTGCGGAAGATTACCTTGTTGGGGTCAAAACGACGCTGCACCTCAGCTCGCAGGGAACGGTTCTCAGCGACCAACCTGCGCCGGTCACTCCAGTGCCCAAGCAGTTGCAGCAACTCCTCGCTGAGGATCGGCTTGACCAGGTAATCGCAAGCGCCCTGCTTAAGGAAACTCACTGCGCTGCGTACCGAGGCATAGGCGCTTATAATCATCACCGGCAGGTCCTTGCTGCGTGCCTTGACCTGTCGCAGCATTTCAAGACTGTCTTCTTCGAGAGAGGCGTCGATCAAAACCATGTCCGGTTGCACACCATGGCTCTCCGCCAAGGCCTTGAGCAGTTGCGTACCACTGGCAAAGAGCTCGGCGCTGTAGCCTCCAGCCGTCAGTATTCTGGAAAGCTGCTCCTGGGCTTCCGGCTGTACGTCACAGATATAAACAATTCCCTTATTCATAAGATCAGTCCTCTTCATTCTGTTAAGTCGAGGCAATCTAGCAGATACGGTAATTGTTCGGCAAGGCTCTTGCAGATAAATTGTATCATTTTGTCCATGCACAACTCTGGCCCTTGCTTTTTGAACAGGCCTTTCATTATATTGAACCACGAACCCTAAGCGCTTATCGCGTTATCATTAACAGAACAGTCCAGATCTTTAGGGCTGTATCAATTTTGGTTACACACTTTGCACGAATTAAGCCTGACCCAAAACCTCATCGAAATCGCCGAGGAGCATGCCCGCCGCGAGAACGCCACTGTGATCACAAGTGTTACCATGGAAATAGGCGCACTCTCCGGGGTCATGCCGGAAGCCGTGGAGTTCGCTTTCGAGGCCTGCACCAAGAACACCCTCGCCGAAGGAGCAAGCCTAGAGATTCGCCACATCCCCGCCCTCGGTCGCTGTCAGAAATGCGGCCAGGAATGTGAAATGGAGAGCCTGCTCGATGGCTGCTCCGCGTGCGGCAGCTACGCCCTCGACATCCTCAAAGGCCAGGAGATGGCTTTAATAGAATTGGAGATAGACTGAAAATGTGTACCGATTGCGGCTGCGCCCCGCCACAGCCGGAGCATGATCATAAACATGACCACGCTTCCCGCAAAATCCGCGTAGAAGAGAACCTGCTGGCCAAGAACCAGCGCCTGGCAATGGCCAACCGTGCCAGTTTTGCTGCGCATCAACTTTTTGTTCTCAACCTGGTCAGTTCGCCCGGCTCCGGCAAGACCTCGATTCTGGAACGAACCCTGACTGACCTTAAAGGCAAAATCAGCTTTACCGTTTTGGAAGGGGACCAACAAACGGACAATGACGCCGAGCGCATTGCTGCGACCGGAGCACCGGTCAAGCAAGTCAATACCGGTGCCGGCTGCCATCTCGACGCTCACATGGTTGGCCACGGTGTCGAGGGCTTAGACCTTGCCGCAGCTGACATACTGATGATCGAGAACGTTGGCAACCTGGTCTGCCCGGCCTCCTTTGACCTCGGTGAAGATCACAAGGTTGCGGTGCTCTCGGTGACTGAAGGCGAAGACAAACCTCTCAAGTATCCACAAATGTTTCAGGCTGCCGACCTCATGCTGATCAACAAGATCGACCTGTTGCCATATCTGCGTTTCGACATCGAAGGGTGCAAAGCCTTTGCCCGACAGGTTAATCCGCAGATCAAGATCATTGAACTCTCCTGCCACAGCGGTGACGGTATGACCGAGTGGTACGACTGGTTGAAAGCCGGCGTTGCTGGCAAGCGGCGCTTGGTGAGTAGCCTGTAGCGAGATTAAATCTTTCCTCACCGCCCGCCACGCGCTACGCGCCACGGGAGAAGCGACAAAGGAGCGAACGACCATGTGTCTCGGTGTACCAATGCAGGTCAAAACAATCGAAAACGAAGTCGCTATGTGCGAAATCGACGGCGTACAGCGTCAAGCCAGCCTGATGATGCTCGATGACGTCAAGATCGGTGACTATGTCCTCATTCACGCCGGCTTTGCGATTGAAAAAATCGACGATGACGAAGCCCAACTGACTTTGAAGGCTTTACGAGAAGCTCTCGACATGGGCCTGACCCCCGAATGAAGCACCAGAACGAATACCGCGACCCAAAGCTCGCCAGGCTGCAACTGGAAGCCATTCGTCAGACGATTGACGGCTACGATGGTAGCATGACCTTCATGGAAGTCTGCGGCACCCACACCATGGCGATCTACCAGCACGGTATCCGCTCCCTGCTGCCCGAGCAGGTGCGGTTAATCTCCGGCCCCGGCTGCCCGGTCTGCGTTACCCCGGTCGGCTTCGTCGACCAGGCGGTCGCCCTGGCCCGACGACCCGATACGATCATCGCCACTTTCGGTGACATGGTTCGTGTGCCCGGCTCTTCCTCCAGCCTGCTTGAAGAACAGGCCAGGGGAGCAAGCATCAAAATTGTCTACTCACCCCTTGATGCTGTCGCACTCGCTGAAAAACACCCTGACAGTGACCTGGTCTTCCTCGGCGTCGGTTTTGAAACCACCGCCCCGACCGTGGCCGGCGCCATATTGACCGCAGCCCGGAAGAAGCTCGACAACTTCTTTGTCCTCTGCTCCCACAAAACCATGCCCGGCCCCATGGCGGCCCTCGCCGGCGACCCGGAGTTGCAGGTCGACGGCTACCTCTGTCCGGCACATGTTTCAGCCATCATCGGCGCCAATGCCTACCAGTCTCTCGTCGATGCGTACCAGGTTCCTTGTGTAGTAACCGGCTTTGAACCTCTCGATGTACTACAAGGCGTGCTGATGCTGGCAAAACAAACCGTTGCCGGTGAAGCGCATGTCGAAACCCAATATCGCCGCGTCGTCAAAGCGAAAGGGAACCTCAAAGCTCAACAACTCCTCGCGCAGGTCTTTGAGCCCGGAGACGCCCGCTGGCGTGGCATTGGTGACATCCCGAACAGCGGCTTGCAGATCAGAGCCAAGTTTTCGCACTTCGATGCCGCAACCCAACTGCACGTTAAGGTTGAGCCCCCCGTTGAGCACAAGGGCTGTCTCTGCGGCGAGATCCTTAAAGGGAAAGTCCGTCCCAACGACTGCCCGCTCTTCCGCACCGTCTGCACACCGGAAGATCCGGTCGGAGCCTGCATGGTCTCAAGTGAAGGAACCTGCGCAGCCGAATATAAGTATGGGACTTAAAATCAGGGTCTAGGTGCTGGGGACTGGGGTCTGGTTATTATCTTTTACCAGTCCCCAGTCCCCAGCCTCCAGCCCCCGGAGTTTTTTATGAAATCAGATGTAATTTTGCTTGGCCACGGCAGTGGCGGCAAACTCAGCCATGACCTGCTCGACAACCTGATCGTGCCGACCCTTTCCGGGATTGGTCAACGCGATCAGAATGATGCCGCAGTACTTGCCGCACCGAACGGCCGCCTGGCTTTTACCACCGATTCCTACGTCGTTGATCCGATCTTCTTTGCCGGCGGCAATATCGGCGACCTGGCAATCCACGGAACGGTTAACGATCTGGCCATGGCCGGCGCCACACCTCTGGCGATCAGCGTTGGCCTGATTATCGAGGAGGGCCTGCCCGTCGAAGACCTCAGAACAATCCTCGAGAGCATGCGCGATGCGGCACAGCAGGCCGAGGTGAAGATCGTTACCGGAGACACCAAGGTCGTTCCACGGGGCAAGGCTGACAAACTCTTTATCAACACCTCCGGCATCGGTGTCATTGAGCATGATTTACAGATTTCCGGAATCAACGCCCAGGTCGGAGACAAGATCCTTATCAACGGCACCATAGGCGATCACGGCATGGCTGTTCTGGCCAGTCGTGAAGGGCTTGAGCTAGAAAGCAATATCACTACGGACAGCGCTCCTCTCAGCAGCATGGTGGCAGAACTGGTTGCACAGCTCGGTTCTCAACTGCACACCCTGCGCGACCCGACCCGCGGTGGAGTTGCCACCACAGTCAAGGAGATCGCGCTACAGTCCCAGGTTGAAATCACCTTGCAGGAAACTGCGCTGCCTGTCGATCAGTCCGTCGCCGGGGCCTGTGCCATTTTAGGCCTGGACCCTCTCTTCGTTGCCAACGAAGGCAAGTTACTCGCCTTCGTTACTCCCGAAGTCGCAGACCAGGCCCTGCGCATTATGCAAAGCCACAAGCATGGCAAGCAGGCTGCGATCATCGGTGAAGTCACCGCCATAGCAGCCGGCAAGGTTCGCCTGCAGACATCAATCGGTGGACTTCGAGCAATCGAAATGCTCGCCGGCGAGCAACTCCCTCGCATTTGCTAAAAGTAAAGGTTTACTTGTGTAGCCTTTTGACCATAACCATGTGCCAGAAATACAACTTTTTGGCGTATTACCCTTCAAAACAACGTCTCGACCATTAAAACAGCCTCACAAAGTCAATCATTTCAGACACATCTAAGCCGATACCGCATGTGTAAAAATATGGCACGGCTGATGCATAATAGATGACTAAATGTGTCCACTCTCCCGTTCCCGGACATTCATAGAAAAAAGGAGTCTCATTATGTTCAAGCTTTCAGCACTCATCGGTGGTTTGGCCTTCTTCGGCACCAGTTGGTTTTCTGGCTTCACTATGCCTCGCTTTGTGAATGGTCCGGGAGACTACCTGATTATGCCTCTTTTCAGTTACATCATGATCATCGTGGCCGCCCAGGTGGCCGTCAGAATTCTTCCAGAAAAACAACAATGATTGCGAACGGGAACGGACCGGCACGCTCTTAAATTATTGACACTCTATTGGAGTCACACCAGCCTGCTTCGGCTGGATACGAACAAAGCAAGAGGGAATGGGTTTTAATCCATTCCCTCTTGCCATTCATAAAAGCATTTTCTTCTTCTCAAACGGTGACTTATCATTGATAATGTGACACTCAGAAAGTAAGCATCGTGAAAACTTGAGGAGTTAGCTATGGACCGGGCCAAATTTGTAGAGCATAAAGGTAAACAAATTTTTGTCATGGATTGCAGAGATGCCACGCTCGATGAGATGAACGAGGTCATCGAAGAATGTATTCTACAGGTCCGCAAGCAGCCCGAGAAATCGGTCTTCACTCTGACGATTGCCGGTGGTAGCGCTTTCAGCGGGGAAACCATTTCAAAGCTTAAAGAAGTCGCTCGCGACAACACCCCTTACGTCAAAGCAGGTGCGATTGTTGGTGTGAAGGGCCTTTACAAGGTCGTTTTCAACGCGGTTGCCATGTTCAGCAAACGGCGCTTTTATCTCTTTGATACGGTTGATGAGGCGATGGATTTTTTGGCGGATTATACGGATTGAACCTTGTGGTAAAAAGACACTGGCTCGAGGCATTAGTTTATTGCCTCGGGCCTTTTTTATTCGGTTCTCTAAGCAAAAAAAATGTTTAACGCAGAGGAAAAGCGCTTCAAGATTTTAAATTGCTCAATTCAGACTATTGCTCTATCCGCCTCCGCGTCTTTGCGTTAATAAATGCTCTGATTTTGCCTTGCCTTTGTTTTGGTTATAGGTCCATTTTATTTAGCCCTTTCAAAGAACCCCCTACCCGTCATTCGCTTGCACTTAAGCCGGGCGAAAGCCTATAATGAGATGTTGATTACAGGGGGCCGTTTGAAGAAAAACTTACTGAAATATGGTTCGCAGAAGCTACCGATAGAACTTCAGGCGCAAACCCTGACAGCCAACACACCCCATGACCTGCCAGATCCAGCAGAAGAGGTCTGTCGCGCGCTGGCCAATCCGATCTCCTCACCATCGCTGGCACAGATCCTTAAGCCCGGTGAACGTGTCGCCATTGTTACATCGGACATCACCCGCTACACCGGCAGTGAGATCTACCTGCCGCTCCTGGTTGCCGAGTTAAATCGTTGCGGCATTGCCGACAGCAACATAGAGATCATCATCGCCCTTGGCATTCATCGCAAACAGACCGAAGAGGAGCATCGTAAAATCCTTGGCTCTCTCTATGGGCGAATAACCGTTTATGATCATGAATGTGACGACCCTGAGCAGCTGGTAGATCTCGGCCAGACAAGCTCCGGCCTGCCGGTACAGATCAATCGACGAGTCATGGCAGCAGACCGGGCCATCGTCACCGGCACCATCGGCCTGCACTACTTTGCCGGCTTCGGCGGCGGACGCAAGAGCCTGGTCCCGGGCGTTGCAAGTCGGACAACCTGCATGGCTACACACTTTGCCATCTTCAATCCACCAGCAGAAGGTGGCCGCAACACTCAGGCCCGCACCGCCAATCTCGACGGCAACCCGGTACACCAGGCCATTCTGGAAGCCGCAAAGACAATCAAACCTGATTTTTTACTCAATACCGTGCTGACGACTGACAAGAAAATCGCCAAAGTCTTCTGCGGCGATCTGGAGCAGGCCCACCTGGCAGGTTGCGAACTGGCGCAAAGTCTGTACACTGCACCACTGCAGCAAGCAGCTGACCTGGCCATCGTTTCCTGCGGCGGCGAACCCAAGGACATCAACTTCATTCAAGCCCACAAAGCACTCGATTACGGTGTGCAGGCCGTTCGCCCTGGTGGAACAGTCATCCTGCTGGCGGCCTGCCCGGATGGCTTCGGCAACGCCACCTTTTTTGACTGGTTCAATTACGAAGAGCTCGATACTTTCGAAAAAGCCTTGCGCAACCGTTATGAGATCAACGGTCAAACAGCTTGGTCGACCCTGAGCAAAGCACGCACCTGGCGCGTCATTCTGATCAGCGAGTTCAATCGCGAGCAGTCCGAAAAGATGGGCATGGAAAAGGCAATCAATCTTGACGAGGCATTGCAGATGGCATACAAACAGCTTCCGGACAATCCGGAGGTTGTGATTATTCCCGATGGCGGTACTATTCTGCCAGTAATAAAAAACAACACTTAACCACAGAGATCACGAAGAACACGAAGTTTTTTCCTGGATCTCTGTTCCCATGAAAAATTTGATTTTTTCGTGGTCTTCGTGCCCTTCGTGGTGAACAGGCGTGTGTATGATCGACAAAAAAATAATCGAAGAACTTGTTCAGATCCTTGGTAAAGATAATGTCCTGACCAGCAAAGCGGAACGCATCTGTTACTCCTACGATGCGACCCAGCAGAGTTTTTTACCGGAAGTTATCCTGCAACCCGGCTCTACAGAAGAAATTGCTCTCGTCATGAAGCTCGCCAATCGGGAGCTCATCCCGGTTTTCCCCCGTGGTGCGGGTAGTGGTTTTACCGGAGGGTCGCTACCGACCAAAGGCGGGATCGTGCTTTGTACCGAGCAAATGGACCAGATTCTGGAGATTGACGAGGAGAATCTGGTGGCCACCGTCGAGCCAGGTGTCGTCACCGAACGTTTTCAGAAAGCCGTAGAAAAAGTCGGCCTTTTTTACCCTCCCGACCCTGCCTCCCTGAAATTTTCAACCCTGGGCGGTAACGTCGCCGAATGTGCCGGCGGACCGCGCTGCGTCAAGTATGGTGTCACCAAGGACTTCATCATCGGCCTTGAAGTGGTCACCCCGACCGGCGATATCATCACCACCGGCGGTCCCACCATGAAAGGCGTCGTCGGCTACGACCTGACCAAGCTGCTCTGTGGCTCCGAAGGAACGCTCGGAATCATCACCCGAATCGTTATCAAGCTGCTGCCCCTGCCTGAAGCGAAGAAAACCATGTTGGTGCTCTTCGACTCAATCGACGGTGCGGCGCAAGCAGTGTCTGCAATAACCCGCAATAAAATTATCCCGACGACCCTCGAATTCATGGACGGACGCACCATTGAATGCGTACGCCAGGCCACCGATCTGGATTTGCCGGAGGCCGCCCAGGCGGTGCTGATCATTGAAGTCGACGGGGATCGAGAATTTCTCGACAAACAGGTCAACCGCATTGCCGAGATCATCAAACCCCTCGGTGTGGTTGAAACCCGTATCGCAACCACGCCGGAAGAGAGCGAGGCCCTCTGGCAGATCCGGCGTTCGGTCTCGGCTTCTCTGCGCAAGGTGAATCCGGACAAGTTCAACGAGGACATCTGCGTACCTCGCAGCAAGGTTCCGGAGATGATTCGCAAAGTGGATGCCATTGCTGACAAGTATCAGATACCGATCGTCAACTTCGGTCATGCCGGAGACGGCAACATTCACGTCAACATCATGGTCAACAAGAAAGTTTCCGGCGACATCATGAAAGCGGAAGGGGCCATCAAAGACGTTTTCAAGGCAACGCTCGAACTGGGCGGGACCATGAGCGGAGAACACGGTGTCGGCATAGCCAAGGCCCCCTACATACCACTGGAGATCACTCCGATCGCTGCTGAATATATGAAGGCGATCAAGAAAGCACTCGACCCGAACAACATTCTTAATCCGGGCAAGATTTTTTTAGACTCACTAGAGGATTAACCACAAAGAACACGAAGGTCACGAAGAGCTAAATACCTTCAAAGTTCAAAAGAAATAATCTTCGTGTGCTTCGTGCACTTCGTGGTGAGAAAGATAGAGCAATGGCAAAACTTAAAAAACTCGAAGATTATCGAGACGAAATAGAGCGCTGCGTCAAGTGTGGGGCCTGCCGGGCCCACTGCCCAGCCTTCGACGCTGAACGTCGTGAAGGCCGGGTCGCCCGTGGCAAGATTGCCTTGGCCAACTCGATCCTGGAAGGAGAAGTCGGCCTCGAACCCAAGGTTCTGGAGGACTTGAGCCAATGTCTGCTCTGTGGCAGTTGCTGCGCCGGGTGCCCCAACAAGGTACACACCGAAGACATCGTTGCCGCCGCAAGGAGGCAGATCGCGGAGGAACGGGGTCTCTCCACCTTTGGCAAGGGTGTCGCCACTGTCCTCGGTCGACCGAAGCTGATGAACCTTTTGGCCAAGTCGGGAGGCAGCCTGTCGTCAATACTCTTTAAAAAGCTCCCGAAAAACAGCGGTCTGAACCTTCGATTTCCGGCGCCTTACCTGGAAAAAGGACGGACGCTTCCGCCGATTACCGCCAAACCTTTTCGCGAGAGGGTTCCCGAGGTTATTCCGGGAGATTCTCAGCAGCCGACCGTGCTCTTCTTTACCGGATGCGGCATCAACTACATGTATCCTGCGGTCGGTGAGGCCTTTCTCAATGCGTTGAACTTTCTCGGCGTCACCGTTATTGTCCCCAAGGATCAGGCCTGCTGCGGATTGCCTGCGGTGAGTGCAGGAGCGACCAAGACGATTGAGAGCCTGGCAGATCAGAACCTGGCCGCGATCAACCGGCACAATTTTGACTATATCGTTACCGCCTGCGCCTCATGCAACTCCGGACTCGGCAACATCTACGCAGAGATGGGGGATGAATTCAAAGAGATGTCAGCAAAGGTCATGGACATTTTCGTCTTTTTGGCCAGACACGGCCTCCCGGAGAAGTTGGAGGCGCTGCCCAAATCCGAGCAACGCATCAAGGTGACCTATCACGACCCCTGTCATCTACGCAACCAGGGAATCACCAAGGAACCTCGGCAGATTCTCAAGGCGTTGCCCCAGGTGGAGTTTGTCGAAATGCCGGACGCCGGGACCTGCTGCGGTCTGGGTGGGACTTATTCGGTTTACCACTACGAGCACACGAAGAGAATCGCCGCCAGAAAAGCCGGCAACATTGAAAGCAGCGGAGCGGAACTGGTCGCGACAGACTGCCCTGGCTGTATCATGCAGCTTCAGGACGGTATCAACCATGCCGAAGGGACTCAGAGGGCACTGCACATTCTGGAGCTCCTTGCCGAAGCCTTACCCGAGTGAGTATGGGCCAACAAAGAGAATTGTCCCGTTGCAGAGTACTGACAAGCTGTTACAATAACCGCGTCTACCCAAGACTCTATAACCCCTACACGTTCCAGGAGGAAAACCGATGCAAAAAGTGATCTGCCTGATTGTTGTCGCCCTGTTTTTGAGCACGGGAGCGGCTTTGGCTGTCTCTGCCAAAAAAACTATCGAATTCAACAAAAGCCCGATGGGCACTGTCATCTTCGACGGCACGATACATAAAGAGCAAGACCTCAACTGCAAAGACTGCCATAACAAGGACATGTTCCCGAAAATGAAACAGGGAACCGTAGAGATCACCATGGATGAGATCTACGCGGGCAACCTTTGTGGTGTCTGTCACAACGGCAAACGTGCTTTTGATGCAAAGGGAAACTGTGCCCGTTGCCACGTTAAACAGTAATCTGACGTACAAATCGCAAACAAGAAAGGCCCGCCGTTTATCCCGGCGGGCCTTTCTCTCGATATTCTTTTTATCCAGCCTCTAGTTACCAGCCTCCAGCCCCAGCCTCTATCAACCACCAATGCCGTGCATGCGCCGACTCGGCGTCATGAAGTCCTTACCATTGATTTTGTGCTTCTCCGGCTTGGCACAGGCTGCCGCCACGAGGAGTTCCTCCAGGGCCTGATCATCACTGCCATCTCGCAAAACCGTTTTGAGATCAGTCTCTTCATTATCAAAGAGACAGCCGCGCACCCGGCCGTCGGCCATCACTCGCAGGCGATTACAATCACCACAAAAATGCCCGGAGACAGAAGGAATCAGCCCGACACGGCCCTTGGCCCCTGGCAGACGATACATTTGAGCAGGCCCTGAGGAGACCTGATGAGGAAGAGCCTCCAACTCGCCAAGAGTTCGCAGTCGTGATTCAACCTCCATGATCGGCATACCGTCTTTAGAAGCATATTCCAGATCGGCACTGATCGGCATGAACTCTATAAAACGGACATCCCAGGGGTGATCCAGTGTAAGCCGGGCGAAATCAACGATCTCATCAGCGTTAAAATCTGCAAAAGGAATGACATTCAGCTTGATCGGCAGCATCCCCACACTTTCGGCGGCTTCGATGCCGGCCAGAACCTTCTCCAACCCCGAACGACGGGTCAACTCTTCAAAGCGCTCCGGGCGGAGTGTGTCAAGGCTGATGTTCACCCGAGAAAGGCCGGCAGCCTTAAGCTCCTCTGCCAGTTCTGCCAGAAGCAGGCCGTTCGTAGTCAGTGTGATTTCAGGTTTCTCCGGCAAGCGAGCCAAACGACCGATAAAGTCGACAATACCGCGCCTGACCAGGGGCTCGCCACCGGTCACGCGGACTTTGCGAATCCCGAGGCGGCAGGCCGCGGCAGTCACCCGCAGCATCTCCTCGTAGCGCAGCACATCGCCATGGGTAAGATCCGCGACCCCACTTTCAGGCATGCAGTAGCGGCAGCGAAGATTGCAGCGATCCGTCACTGACAGGCGTAAGTATTCAATTTTTCGCCCAAATTGGTCTTGCACAAGAGTTCCCTGGTTCCGTTGCCTACACTTTTGATGCTAACACTGGCAGACGAACCGAGGCAAGCTGAGGAAGGCACGTCTCATCAAAGTTTCTTCTTCGGAAGGTACTGCTCAAAAGCTTTCTTGTCGACACAGCAGCGATAGGCTTCATCACCATTGATGAGCTTGGCGTTAAGCATCTCCAGGATGTGCTGATCCATTAATTGCATACCATCACCCTTGGCCGTCTGCATGATTGACGGCACCTGGAAGGTCTTGGCTTCGCGGATCAGGTTGGCGACAGCAGAGTTACAGATCAATATCTCCAGGGCAGCTGCGCGGCCCTTGCCATCGGCGGTGCGCAATAACTGTTGGCAGATAACGCCCTTGAGACTCTCGCCAAGCATGGTTCTCACCTGCTCCTGGGCATCCTTGGGAAAAGCATCGATGATACGGTCAATGGTTTTCGGAGCCGAATTGGTATGCAAGGTACCGAAAACCAGGTGTCCGGTTTCTGCGGCGGTCATTGCCATGGAGATAGTTTCCAGGTCGCGCATCTCACCGACAAGAATGACATCGGGATCCTCGCGCAGGGCGGCACGCAAAGCGTTGGCAAAGGACTGCGAATGCTGACCAATCTGCCGCTGGTTCATCAGTGACATCTGGTTTTCGTGAATAAATTCGAGGGGATCTTCGAGAGTCAGGATGTGCTCACGACGGGTCTTGTTGATCAGGTCAATCATGGCCGCCAGAGTGGTTGACTTGCCGCTACCGGTTGGCCCGGTCACCAGCACCAGACCTTTTTTCAGTTTGGTCAGTTTACGGATACCTTCCGGCAAACCAAGCTGGTCGGCAGTCAAAATCTTGCTGGGGATGATTCTGAAAACACCGGCAACGCCACGGTGGGTCTCCAAAAGGTTGCCACGAAAGCGGGCAACCCCTTCCAGGGAATAAGCAAAGTCGAGATCAAGGTTGGCTTCGAATTCTGCGCGCTGTTCCTCGTTGAGGATTTCGTAAAGAAGGCCACGGGCTTGCTGGTCGTTCAAAGGCGGGTAGTTGAGCTTTTCCATGTCGCCGTGGAGGCGGAAGAGGGGCGGCGCGCCGGTGGAAATATGCAGATCACTGGCACCTTGTTGCTTCATCATTTTGAACAGCGAATCAATTTTAGCCATGATCTCTCCCGAAAGCCTTTGGTAGCGGATGTTAATCCCAAGGAAACCGCAGCACATTCTGGCAGAGCGGGCTTTTCATTGTCAAGCTGAATGCCTGCCTCTACACCCTCACATCCAGAGTAGATTCCAACTTGATATCCGAGGTAACATGATGGTATCAACCCACGGTTCCACTAACCTCCTCAATCCGCGCCAAAATAGCGTGGTCAGGAATTCACAAGTAATGGAGAAGCGATTATGAGTAAAGCCCTGGGACTCCTTTCCGGAGGACTCGACAGCAGCCTTGCTGCTCTATGTCTCAAGCGCCAGGGAGTTGAGGTCACGGCCATTTCCTTTGTCACTCCTTTTTTCGGCAGCAGTAAAGCAGAACTCGCAGCAAAGCAGATGGGCATCCCGCTGATTGTTGAGAATATCAGCGAAGTCCATCTGGCGATGCTTAAAAATCCGCACTACGGCTATGGCAAGAACATGAACCCCTGCATCGACTGCCACGCCATGATGTTTCGCCTGGCCGGTGAAATTATGGCTGAACAAGGTTTCGACTTTCTCTTCTCCGGCGAAGTGCTGGGGCAACGACCCATGAGCCAGAACTCCAACGCGCTGCGTTCGGTCGCCAACTACTCCGGCCATCCGGACCGCATCATCAGGCCCCTGAGTGCCAAGCTCCTGCCAGTGACCCCCATGGAAGAGCAGGGTCTGGTTGACCGTGATCAGCTCCTTGACATTCAGGGTCGGTCACGTAAACCCCAGGAAGCCCTTGCAAAGGAATGGGGGCTAACGGACTTTCCTTCCTCGGGTGGCGGTTGTCTGCTGACAGAGATCCACTTCTCTGACCGCCTGCGCGACCTGGTCAAACACCAGCCAGACTGCAACGTAGATGATGTCGAGCTACTCAAGATTGGCCGCCAGTTCCGCCTTTCAGAACAATCCAAGCTGACCCTGGGCAGGAACCAGAAAGACAACGATGCCATTCGAGCCGCCGACAAGAGTGATTACATCATTCTGCGCACTCCTGGCGTCTCCGGTCCACTAGGGCTGGTTTCCGGAACACCCTCAGAGGATGACCTGCAAACGGCGGGAGCCATTCTCGCCACCTATGGCAAAGGCAAGGATCAGACAGAAGTTGAAGTCTTGGCGGAAATGCCGGGCGGCGAGAAGCTCTTCAGTATCGCCCCCATGTCCAGAGAAGCAGCAACAGTGATGATTGTCTGAGGCAAGTAACCCAAGGCGCGCATTGCCCTCGGCTGAACTTTTGCTAAAGACGACTCAAGGTTTGTTCCAGGGGGGCCTGCGCTTAAAACCTGACAAAATTATGTTGCCAAAATTATTGATATTTCAGAAATAACGTTTAACATTATACGGTATTTCAAAAATTCTAAACACTTGGAGGCTTCAATGAAACTGACAAAGATCTTCTTCTGCTTAATGTTCGCTTTGTGCATTGCCGCTGGTCCGGTGCTTGCGGCCACACACACAGTAGGTTTCGGTGCGGGTTTTGCTCCAGAGTACGAAGGTTCAGATGATTACCAAGGCGTCCCCATGCTGATGTTGACGGGCAAGTATGATAGCGGCCGCTCTTTCCATCTGCTTGGCACCAACCTCAGGGTCAATGTCCTGGCCAGCAATAAATTCCAGTTTGGTCCGATTCTAAACTATCGCATGGGCCGTGATGACGTCGACAACAAGGTTGTCGATAGGATGAAAGACATTGATGACGCCATGGAAGCTGGCGCCTATGTTCTGGCGAACTTTGACGACGTGCTGCTTGGCGTGGACTTCCTGATGGATATTTCTGATGAACATGACGGCATGCAGGTACAGGGAAATGTAGGTTACAGGTGGAAGGCTTCCGAGGCTCTGGTTGTGACGCCAAATGTTTTCCTTAACTACGCCGATGACGACTTCACGGATACATACTTCGGAGTAAATGCTAAAAATGAGGGCACCAGCGGCCTGGACCGCTACAAAGCCGAGTCCGGCTTCAAGGATGTCGGGACCAGGATTGTCGTCAATTATACGCCCTGGGAGCAGTGGGGGATTATGGGCATTCTGTCCTACTCCGCCCTACTTGAAGACGCCAAAGACAGCCCGATTGTCGATGAAGGTGACGATACGCAGACCTTCTTCGGCCTGATGGCGACTTATCGCTGGGGCAAGTAGGTAGGGCCCGGCAGACCCTCGGGAAAAACTCACCTCGTGGCATATGAACCAACAGAAAGCCGACGGCAATGCCGTCGGCTTTTTTATCGTTCAGGGAGGAATAATAGTTCAATATAGTTAATTGAAAATCGTCTCTCTTGCAAAAAATGACTGCACCGGCCTCTTGGTTTCGGCGTTCCAGTTTCCTTTTAAGGAAGCGTCCCGTATATCTCCGGACGTCGGTCATGGTAACAACGGATCTGGGCACGATAATCGATCATCTCCTGGGCATCAAAGGTGGCGATCAGCTCAGTGTCGATCTCACCGCCTTCGGCAAGCACTTCCCCACGGGCCGACAGCAACAGGCTCATACCGAAAAAATCCAGCTTGCCCTGAACGCCGCAACAGTTGGTCGCGATCAGAAACAGCTGATTCTCCATGGCACGCGCCCGCAGCAAGGTTCGCCAATGCTCCTGGCGAGGCTTGGGCCACTCTGCCGGCAGGCAGACAATCTCGGCACCTTCAAGCGCCATCTTGCGGAAAAGCTCGGGAAAGCGCAGATCATAGCAGATCGCGACGCCAAGGCGACCCACCGAAGTCGGCACCACTAGAGACCGATCTCCCGGTGAAAGGAAGCGATCCTCACCCATGGTAGAAAACATGTGCAGCTTTCGATAACTGTCGAGGACCTCTCCGTTATCAATCACGAAAGCGGTATTGTGGATTTTACCATCAGCTTCTTCCGGCAAGCTGCCGACAATCACCATCTTATACTCGGCAGAGATGCGACAAAGGGCTTCAACCACTCTTGGCGTTTCAAGCGCATGCCTGGCCAACCGCTTATAGTCGTAGCCGGAACTCCACATCTCGGGAAGGACTGCCAATTGCCCACCCAATCTAGCAACTCGGTTGAGAGCTGCCTCAACTTTTACCAAGTTCCCGCCTACATCACCAAGCGTGATATTAAATTGAATAGCTGCTACCTTCAGTTTTTTTTTCATAACATCCCCATAATAAAACAATGTTTTTTAACTACTCAAAACTTAACCCAAAACCTGTTGCCCCACTAATTATATGCGAGTCGAAGAAGACAAACAAGAGCACTGTGTCACGTCGATTCTCTTGACCAGCCAGACAAAAACATGGTAAAAGATGTCGCGTTTTGGAGATTAGACAGATGTTCTACATCTTTCGGTTCTTGTGTTGGTTTCCCGTTCAAATTGTATCGGAAACACGTCTTAACGACAGAGGGTTATGAAAGCAAAACTTGCCACATTTATAGCGATGTTTACCTTCTGGGTCGTTCTGTCCGGAATGTTTGATGCCTTTCACCTGACCCTGGGTGTGATCAGCTGCCTGCTGGTTGCTCATTTCAGTCATGATCTACTTTTCTACGGTGACGATGATCAATCCTGGGTACGAGGTCTTTGGGGCTTAATCACCTATGTGCCCTGGCTTTTTTACCAGATCATTCTTGCCAACCTGCAGATAGCTTATGTGGTTCTGCACCCCCGCATGTTCGAGCTGATCGACCCACACGTCATTCGTTTCAAAACTAAACTCAAGCGACCGATATCCAAGGTCACCTTTGCCCAATCGATCACACTGACTCCGGGAACAATCACAGTCAGCATTCATGATGACGAGTTTTCCGTTTACGCCCTGACCCGCAACGCAAGTGAAGCCCTGCCCGGTGAGATGGAGACTCGAATCGCCCGTGCTCTGGAGTCCGACTTATGATGCACTCCTTCTTTCTTGCCACCGGCATTGCCATGGTCCTGTTAATGGCTCTGAGTCTGATTCGCGCCCTGGTTGGTCCAACCATTCTTGACCGCATCCTCGGCGGCAATGTCATCGGCACAAAAACAACGGTACTGCTGCTGGTGATCGGTGTGCTCTACGACGACCTGGGGATGTTTATCGACATCGCCCTGGCCTATGCCCTGCTCAACTTCATCGCGACACTCGGTGCCACCAAATTCTTTCTGCGGCGACTCGGCGTGTTCATGGAAGACAGCGAAGGAGAGGAGAGCTTATGACGGTCCTGTCGATCCTTACCATCATCCTGATGCTCTTAGGCCTCTTCTTCTTTCTTGCAGGAACCATTGGCCTTCTGCGTTTACCGGATTTCTACTCCCGCTTGCATGCTGCTGGTAAATGCGATTCTCTGGCTGCAGTACTAATGATTTCAGGACTGGCAATTTACAACCTTGAGCCCTTCTCTGTCGGCGCACTGCTGGTCAGTGCCAAGCTCTTTCTGATTGCCGCGTTTGTCTTTGTCACCAGCCCGACGGCAACCCATGCAATCACCGAAGCCGCTCTGGTTCTTGGCGTAAAGCCCTGGAAGAGGACGAGGGGAAAACGACCATGATCTGGCAACTTGATCTCATGATTCTGACCCTGGTGGTGATTTGTGCTCTGGTGGCAATCAACATCAAGGACCTGCTTGGCGCTTCAGTCGTGTTCGGTATCTATAGTTTTTTGATGTGCCTGTTATGGGCTGAAATGGGGGCTGTCGACGTGGCCTTTACTGAAGCCACTGTCGGCGCCGGCGTCAGCACTATCTTCTTTATCGCAGCTATCTTGAGAACCACCAGAAGGAGCCGAGATTGAAAAATTTAGCTTTGCTCGCAACCCTGGTAACAGGGGCTCTGTTACTGTACGGAACCAAGGATTTTCCGGCATGGGGGGATCCCCAGGATCCGGCCAGTACCTACCTCTCGCCGTACTATATTGAAAACGCCGTCGCGCAGACCCATGTCCCCAACATCGTCACAGCTGTGCTCGGCGATTACCGGGGATACGACACCATGTTTGAAACAGTGGTCATCTATTGTGCAGGCATGGCCGTACTCAGCGTCTTGTGGAGGAAAAAGGAAGAATGAGGGACATCCACGAACATACCGCTGGAGAAGACCTGATTATCAAGACTTCAGTGAGATTGATGGTCCCCTTCATCCAGGTGTTCGGCCTTTATGTCATCGTCCACGGTCACTACAGCCCGGGCGGCGGCTTCCAGGGGGGGGTCATTCTCGGCGCATCCTTTATTCTTCTGGCCCTGGCCTTTGGCATGAAGACTTCTCAGGAATACATGACGGTCAGTGTCAATGCGGTTTTGAACAATCTCGGCCCGGCCATTTTTATTGGCGTCGGAGTACTCTGTGCCCTCTTCGGAGGCCTCTTCCTTGATTACAGTGCCCTGGACAAGCTGATTCCTTTGGGCCCGGTTGAGTGGCGTTCTTTTGGTATCTTCCTGATTGAAGTCGGGGTCGGTGTAGCGGTTATGAGTATCATGGTTCTGCTCTACTGGAACCTCAGTTCCGGTGGTGCTATGGATGAGGGGCTCTAGCTATGGAGATGATAGTCGACGAAATCGTCGCCAAATATAACTACTGGATTTACGTCGTGCTGATGATGATCGGCTTTTACGCAATGATCGGCAAGCGCAACCTGATGAAAAAACTGATCGGAATGAATATTTTCCAGACCTCCATCATTCTTTTCTTCGTTTCAACCGGAGTTAAAAAGGGTGGTGGTATCCCGATCGTTGACAAATACCAGGCACTGGCGGGCAACGTGGACGCGGCGTCCATGGTCAATCCCCTGCCGCACGTATTGATGCTGACGGCAATCGTCGTCGGCGTAAGTGTTACCGGCGTGGCCCTGGCTGTACTGCAGCGCATCTATCGAGAGTACGGCACCCTCGAAGAGGATGAAATCCTGGAGAAGCTCCAGCGATGAACGCAACCAATCTACATCTCTTCGTTCTGGTCGTCCCGCTCCTCTCGGCTCTGGCTATCAACCTGCTGGGCCGCAGATCCCGTCAGTGGATCGCACCGATGGTCCTCGGCTCCCTGGCCTTTTCCGTTTTCGGCTCAATTATTATTATGGCCCGTGTGATCGAGCACGGCAATCTAAGCTACACAGTCGGCAACTGGCGGCCACCCTACGGCATCGAACTGGTCGTCGATCCTTTAAGCGCCCTGATGATGGTGCTCATATCGGTTGTCGCACTGCTTGCCTCCTTCTCTTCATTGAAGAGCGTTGAACAGGAACTTCCCGGCCGGGAACATTTGTTCTTTACCCTCTACATGATCCTGATTGCCGGCCTGTTCGGCCTGGTGTTGACTGGCGACGCCTTCAACCTCTACGTCCTGCTCGAAATAACCTCAATCACCACCTACGGCCTGATCGCCATGGGCAGTGGACGGGCAGCTCTCTCAAGCTTTAATTACATTATCATGGGCTCAATCGGCGCCTGTTTCTACTTGCTTGGGATCGGCTATATCTACATCCTGACCGGAACCCTGAACATGGCCGACATCGCCCGGATCCTGCCGACCCTGAACGCTCCGGTGGCGACCGCCACAGCCATCGCTTTCGCTCTGGTCGGGTTGTGGGTCAAGATGGCCTTTTTCCCCCTGCACAGCTGGTTGCCCAACGCCTACAGCCAGGCGCCTACCGGTGCCGGCACCATGGTGGCGCCACTGATGACCAAGGTCACGGTCTACCTGATGGTGCGTGTGATCCTGTCCATGTACACACCAGCACTGGTCTTTACCCATGAATGGATCGCCCAGGGCGTGGTGTGGGCTTCAGCGCTTGCGATCATCTGCGGATCAGTACTCGCCTTGGGACAGAAAGACCTGCGGCGCATGTTGACCTACATTATCGTCGCCGAAGTCGGCTACATGGTCGGCGGCATATTCCTGGCTAATGCCAACGGCCTGACCGGCAGTATCCTGCATATTGTCAACGACGCCCTCATGACCCTCTGCCTCTTTCTGGTCGTCGCTGCGATCATTTACCGTCAGGGGAGCGTCTCACTGGTATCACTTCAGGGAGTTTTTCGCCGCATGCCGATCACCATGGCTGCTTTCACACTGGGTGCTTTTGCCATGATCGGCGTACCGCCGACCTGCGGTTTCTTTAGCAAATGGTATTTAATCCTTGGCGGGATCGATGGCGGCCACTGGGAATTCGTCATTGCCCTGGTTGCCAGCAGCCTGATTAACGCCATCCTTTTCTTTCGGATTATCGAGTTGGCCTACTTCGGCTCCCTGCAGGACGGCGACCATCATGAGCATTTGAGCACCGAACGGCACGAGGCTCCCTGGTGGATGCTCAGCCCACTGGTCCTGACAGCAGCCCTCCTGATTGTGGTCGGCCTGAGCACCGGGCCTTTAATTAACAACGTAATCCGATTGATGATACCGGTCGGCTTTTAATTCTATCGTGAACCCGGCCAATATTGTCCGGGACCCGCTTTGAGAGAGATATGACACCGATTGTTTCCATCTGGCCGCTGGCCGCGATCCTGGTTTCCCTGCTGGGGGCTTTGCCGATCCTTCTTTCTGATCGTCAGCCAAACCTGCGCGAAAGCTGGACCATCGTGATTGCATTGGTCAAACTGACGATCGTCGCCTCGCTCCTGCCGTGGATCCTGGAAGGCGGCAGTTATGTCTTCACCATCGCACAAGTGATCCCGGGCGTGCCGATTGAACTGCGCGTCGATGCCCTGGGAATGATCTTTGCCCTGGTGGCCTCCTGTCTCTGGCTTTTTACTTCAATTTACTCAATCGGTTATATGCGCGCGCTCAACGAGCACGCCCAGACTCGTTACTTTGCGTCATTTGCCGTGGCTATCTCAGCGACTCTCGGCATTGCCTTTGCGGGCAACCTGCTGACCCTGTACCTCTTCTACGAGGTGCTGTCACTCTCGACCTACCCATTGGTCACCCATAAACAAAACGCTGAAGCCAGAACCTCTGGCCGCAAGTACCTGACCTACATTCTCGGCACATCTATCGGTCTGGCACTGCCCGCCATGCTGATCACTTACAGCGTAGCGGGGACTCTCGATTTCACCGCCGGCGGTATACTGGCCGGCAAGGCGTCACCGGAGCTATTGGCTCTGCTGGTCGTCCTCTTTTTGTTCGGTTTTGCCAAGGCGGGCCTGATGCCGTTCCACGGTTGGCTACCGGCAGCGATGGTCGCACCGACCCCGGTCAGTTCGTTCCTGCATGGTGTCGCCGTAGTCAAGGCCGGCGTCTTCGCGATTTTCCGGGTCATCTTTCATATTCTCGGCCCAGAAACGTTGCAGACTGCCAATCTCGGCGCTCTGATTACCTATATCGCTGCGGTAACTGTGCTGGTTGCATCGCTGGTGGCGTTGACCCAGGACAGCATGAAGCGACGACTGGCCTACTCAACCATCGGTCAGCTCGCCTACATGGTCCTCGGTGCCGGTATGCTCTCAGCCACCGGCATGCTCGGCGGAATCATGCATCTGGCGATGCACGCTTTCGGCAAGATCACCCTTTTCTTTTGTGCTGGAGCAATCTATGTCGCCAGCAAAAAGAAGAATATCAGTCAGATGGATGGCTTGGGACGGCGCATGCCGATCACCTATTTGGCCTTTTTCCTTGGTTCACTGAGTATCATAGGGATGCCACCTCTGGGTGGTTTTATCAGCAAATGGAACCTGCTGCTCGGTGCCGTAGAAGGAGATCAGCTCGTCCTTATCGTTGTGCTTCTGGTCAGTTCCTTGCTCAACGCCGCCTATTTCTTCCCGATCGTCTACCGCGGTTTCTTCATGCCGGCAACGGATGGTGAAGGAAGCGGGATTAAGGAAGCTCCACTCTTCTGCTTGGTGCCACTGTCGGTGACGGCCCTTGTTTCACTGGCCTTGTTCTTCTTTCCCGACACCCTGTTGCAGCTGGCGCGCATGGCCCTTGGAACCTGGTAAGGCTGAGGATTTGATGGCACAGGAAATCTGAGCAGGTTCCTGTTAAGGTAAACAGCTTCCTGAAGTTTGAGAGAGCATATGACGGACACACACGAGCAAGACAACAATCAAGACCACGCAGAAGACGGTCCGATGATACTGGCCCATGAGCCCGTCGAAGGCTACCGGACAATCTTTTATATCTGCATTACCATCGGCATCCTCTATCTGGCCTTTGTTTTCTGGCAGACCTGGTAAGGAGCAAACGGATGTCCAAAAAACCGATTAGTATAAACGAAGAACTCAGGATGTTTGACAAGCCCGAAAACGTCAAACGCCTACTAAGAATATTTTATGCCTGCGTAGTCGTGTCTCTGTCGATTGACATCTTCTACCACAAGCACGGCATCTTCACCTGGGAAAGCTTCTTCGGCTTCTACTCGGTCTACGGTTTTGTCGCTTGTGTCATCCTGGTGATCGTAGCCAAATATGTACTGCGGCCTTTAGTCATGCGCAAAGAGGATTACTATAATGATTAATGCGTTGCCGCCAGCAATGATTCTGATTCTCGGTGGGCTTCTGATCCCGCTTTTCAAGGGCCGCACCCGGCAAGCGTTGTTACTGCTGCTGCCGGTGATCAGCTTTATCAACCTGCTGCAGCTATCACATGGAAGTTACTGGATCTACCCGTTTCTAAGTGACCAGGTCATCCTGGCCAGAGTTGACAAGCTGAGCCTGATCTTCGGTTATATCTTCCATCTGGTCGCTTTCCTTTCAGCACTCTATGCCCTGCACGTTGATGACGCCATACAGAATGTTGCCGGCACCGTTTACGCTGGAGCTGCCATTGGCGCCGTCTTCGCCGGTGACATGTTCACCCTCTTTGTCTTCTGGGAGATGCTCACGATCAGTGCTACGTTCCTGATCTTGGCACGCCGTACCGAGCGAGCTCTCGGGGCCGGTTTCCGCTACTTTATGGTCCACGTCGCAGGGGGCCTCTGCCTTCTGGCGGGGATCATTATGCACGTTTCACAGACCGGTTCAGCGGCCTTTGACCTGATTGGTCTGGGGACAACAGCCTCGTGGCTTATATTTGTCGGTATCGGCGTTAACTGTGCCTGGCCGTTTCTGCACCCTTGGCTGACCGATGCCTACCCCGAGGCGACCATCACCGGCACCATTTTTCTTTCGGCATTTACCACCAAGACTGCAATCTACGCTCTGGCCCGAGCCTTCCCCGGGACCGAAGAGTTGATATTCATTGGCGGGGCCATGGCGGCTTTCCCGATCTTCTACGCAGTTATTGAGAATGACCTGCGACGAGTCCTGGCCTACAGCCTGATCAACCAGGTCGGCTTCATGGTGGTTGGTATTGGTATCGGCACCGCTCTCTCAATTAACGGCGCCGTCGCTCATGCCTTCAATGATCTCCTCTTCAAGGGGCTGCTTTTTATGACCATGGGCGCGGTCATGTACCGCACCGGCAAGATCAACGCCACCGACCTCGGAGGCCTTTATAAATCAATGCCCTGGACCTGTGGTTTCTGCATCGTCGGTGCCGCCTCGATCTCGGCCTTCCCGCTCTTCTCCGGTTTCGTCAGCAAATCAATGGTCATGGAGGCCGCGGCCCACGGCGACATGCGCTGGCTCTGGTTCATCCTGCTCTTTGCTTCGGCAGGGGTCTTTCACCATGCTGGCATCAAGATCCCCTTCTTCGCCTTCTTTTCACATGATTCCGGCATCCGCTGCAAAGAAGCACCACCGCATATGCTATTGGCCATGGGCATCTCGGCAATACTCTGCATTTTGATTGGTTGTTTCCCGCAATACCTTTACAGCATACTGCCCTACGCCACTGATTATCAGCCCTACTCGATCAGTCACGTGCTGGCGCAGTCTCAGTTGCTCATCTTCTCGGCCCTTGCCTTTACCCTATTGCTGCTCGCCGGCATCTACCCGGCAGAAATTCGTTCGGTGAATGTCGACGCCGACTGGATTTACCGCAAAGGTGGTCGCCAGATTTACCGCTTCTGCAACTGGGCTTTCAACGGCATCAACAACTGGGCTGATCGTATTTTCGTCCAGCAATTTACCAAGCTACTAGCCCAGTTTTTCGAAGAACCGGGTGGCAATTTACAGAAGTATGGCTACCGCCTCTGGGTTGAAGGTAGCGGCATCACCGATGACCAGGAACACGTTACTAAACAAATCGATAGTCGTAGCCGTAGCGCGGCTTATCCGGTTGGTGTCGGAGTTCTACTCGCGGTTGTGATCCTCGCTCTGGCATCTCTGCTACTTTACCTCAGATGAGACTTCGTCGCGGGGGATCTCGCGGCAACCAAGACATATGGCCGGTCTTTACCTGCATATTCCCTTCTGTAGTCACAAGTGCCCCTACTGCGATTTTTTTTCCATAGCCTCAACAGACATTCTGCTAGAAACCTACCCGAGCCTCCTGATCAGGCACCTCAACTGGGCATCAAGCCGCGAACAACCAGGCCCCTTTGAGACGATCTATTTCGGTGGAGGCACCCCCTCGCTTTTACCTCCTGCAGTGATAGCCGACATTCTTCAGGCGGTCCAACAAACCTTCGGCATAACCCATGATGCCGAGATCACCTTTGAAGCCAACCCCGGCACGGTTTCAGAGCAAAGACTGGCGGGTTATCGTCAGGCGGGCATCAACCGCCTCTCCCTCGGCCTGCAAACCTGCAACGCCAACCACCTAGCCAATCTGGGCCGTCTGCACAACCGGCAAGAGGGGCTCGATGCTTTCAGCCAAGCACGCGATGTTGGTTTTGACAACATCTCTCTTGATCTGATGTTTGCCCTCCCCGGACAAACCACCACCGAACTCGAAGAAGATTTGCACAGCTTCCTGGAATTGAGCCCTGAGCATCTTTCTTGTTACGGCCTGACAGCCGAGCCCGAGACGCCCTTCCATCGGAAAGTGACGTCAGGAGAGATGATCCTGCCCGACGAAGACTTTTACGCCGACACCTTTATGCTGGTTCACAAACGACTGTCTGAAGCTGGTTACGAACACTACGAAATCGCCAACTATGCGCTGAAAGGCCGGGCCTGTCGCCACAACCTCGGCTACTGGCAGCGGCAGTCCTACCTCGGCATAGGTCCCGGAGCACACTCTTTTTGTGCGCGCCATTGGGGCAGCCGCAGTGAAGTGCCTCCCGACCTGGCTGCGTACCAGCACGCTCTGGTTAACGCCAGAGAACCAACACAACACCTTGAAGTATTTGATCAAGAATCGGCATTACGTGAAACGATTTATCTTGCCCTTCGAACACGTAACGGCATCAGTGATTCAGAACTCCAACAGCGCTTCGGTTGCACCTTGCTAGAAGCTTTTCCAGAAGCGGTTGCGGCCAGTGCACCATGGTTAACCTGCAACAATGGCCGCTGGACCTTCACACCGGCGGGATGGCTCCTTTTTGACCGTCTGATTCTGCCTTTCCTCTAAGAAGATTTCCTTTGCTGGAGCGGCTTTTAGCCCGCTCCTGGAAAATCACATTGCGTCCCTTGACAAAGGCAATTGCCGTTGTTATGTTGACCGTGCTTTGGCACTCAAAGAGAAGGAGTGCTAAGAGCTTTAGCAGGCCGGGTTAGCCGGCTTGAGTTTTTTGCGCGGAGTTCATCATGGCAGCAAAACTGACGGATCGCGGCCAGAAAATCCTCGAGGCCATCATTGAGGAATATATTGCAACCGCCCAACCGGTCGGCTCCAAAGCCCTGACACAGAATCAGGGCATCAAGCTGTCTCCGGCATCGGTGCGCAATGTCATGGCAGAGCTCGAAGAACTCGGCTACCTGGTCTCGCCACACACTTCGGCCGGCAGGATTCCTACCGAGAAGGGCTACCGGTTCTACGTTGACACCATCTTGCGCGTCAGTGAAATGGACCGCGGCCAGAAAGACCAGATCGAGTTGCAGTATCGCCAGCAGGGACTGCAGATGACCGACATGCTGCGCGAAGCCAGTAGAACGCTGTCGTCAATCTCTCACTATACCGGCCTGGTTATGATCCCTCGCCTCAAGGCGACTATTTTCAGGCACATTGAGTTCGTCAAACTTTCATCTCGCCTGATTCTGGCTGTCTTCGTGACCCAGTCGGGGCTGGTACAGAACAAACTGGTCGAAGTTGATGAGGACCTGTCACCCAGAGAACTGGAAAAAATAACCAACTACCTGAACCAGACTATGACCGGCCTGAGTATTCAGGACGTTCGTACCCGCATCATCACCGAAATGGCTCAGGAAAAGGCACTTTATGATCAGCTGATGCGACGGGCGTTTACTCTGTCCAGCGCCGCACTGGTCGACGAATCGAACGGTGACGTGATTATCGAGGGCACCAGCCGCTTCCTCGAGCAACCAGAATTCTCCGACCTGGACTGTATGAAACGGATCGTCCAGACCTTTGAGCAAAAAAGTGCATTGGTCGAACTGCTTGACCGCGGACTTGAAACCAAGGGCGTTCAAGTCATTATCGGCAGCGAGACTGAACACACAGAGCTTTCCGATTGCAGCCTGATTACAGCGGCCTACTCGGGCAAGCGCGGCACCCTTGGCACCCTGGGTGTCATCGGCCCGAACCGCATGCCTTACGCAACCATTATTCCAATTGTCGATTACACGGCGAGCCTGATTAGCCGCCTGCTTGATACAGACAACGATTAGGAGAAGAAAAACCTTGGCCAAGAAAAGTAAAAAGCAAGACGTAACGGAGTTGGAAACAGCTCCAGAAGCGTCGCAAGAAGTCATCGAAGACGGCGCAGAAGAGGTTGCAGTTGAGGCTGAAGCAGAAATCGACCCGCTGACTGCTCTGCAGAATGAAGTTGAAGCTCTGCGTACGGAAGCCCGCAAAAACTGGGACCTCTATTTGCGTGAACGGGCAGATCTTGAGAATGCTCGCAAACGCAACCAGCGCGACAAGGAAGACTCGATCCGTTTTGCCAATGACCGACTCCTCAAGGAGATGGTTCCGGTTCTCGACAACCTCGAGCGCGCCATTGAACACGCCGCCCAGGAAGAGACCGACAACCAGGGCCTCCTCGAAGGCGTCAATATGACGATCACCCAGTTCCGCAAAGCTCTGGAAGACTTTGGCGTCAAAGCGATCAACGCCATCGGCACAAACTTTGACCCGAACCTGCATCAAGCCATGGGCCAGATCGAGTCAGCGGAGCAGGCACCCAACACCGTGGTCACAGAGTTCCAGAAAGGCTACCTACTGCACGATCGACTGTTGCGGCCATCGCTGGTCATAGTGGCCAAGGCTCCTGAAGCAGACACAGAAGAATAAAGCGCCAGGCGTGAAACGTCCGGATGCATTGAAACAATTATCAAACCGAATCTTTAAGGAGGATTCTTATCATGAGTAAAGTAATTGGTATCGACCTGGGAACAACAAATTCCTGTGTCTCCGTTATGGAAGGTGGCGAGCCTGTGGTTATCGCCAACGCTGAAGGAACTCGCACGACCCCCTCGATGGTGGCTTTTTCCGAGAGCGGTGAACGGCTGGTTGGCCAGCAGGCAAAGCGCCAGGCTGTCACCAACCCGGAAAACACCCTCTTCGCTATCAAGCGCCTGATCGGCCGCAAGTTTGATTCGGATGCGGTTAGAAAAGACATTGAAATCAGTCCTTTCAAGATTATTAAAGCGGACAACGGCGACGCCTGGGTTGAAGTGCGCGGCAAGCAGTACAGCGCTCCTGAAATCTCAGCCATGATCCTGCAGAAAATGAAGCAGACCGCCGAAGACTACCTGGGAGAGACGGTCACCGATGCAGTCGTCACCGTACCGGCCTACTTCAACGACTCCCAGCGGCAGGCCACCAAGGACGCCGGCAAAATTTCCGGCCTGAACGTTTTGCGTATCATCAACGAGCCCACCGCTGCAGCTCTGGCTTACGGCCTCGACAAGAAGGAAGAAGAGAAGATTGCCGTATTCGACCTCGGTGGCGGCACCTTCGATATCTCTATCCTCGAGCTCGGCGACGGTGTTTTTGAAGTTAAATCGACCAACGGCGACACCTTCCTCGGTGGTGAGGACTTCGACCAGTTGATCATCGACTACGTCGCAGATGAATTCAAAAAAGACCAGGGCATCGACCTGCGCGGCGACAAGATGGCTTTGCAGCGTCTCAAGGAAGGTGCCGAAAAGGCCAAGTGTGAGCTCTCCTCTTCCATGGAGACTGACATCAACCTGCCCTTTATCACAGCAGACGCCTCTGGCCCCAAGCACCTCAACATCAAGTTGACCCGTGCCAAGCTCGAAAGCATCTGCAGCTCCCTGCTCAACAAGCTGACCGGCCCCTGTAAAACAGCGATCAAGGACGCGGGCCTCTCTGCTTCAGATATTGACGACGTCATCCTGGTCGGCGGCATGACCCGTATGCCAGCCGTACAAGCGAAGGTTAAGGAAATTTTCGGCAAGGAGCCCAACAAGGGCGTCAACCCTGATGAAGTCGTTGCCATCGGCGCCGCAATTCAGGGCGGTGTTCTCAAGGGCGACGTCAAAGACGTTCTCCTCCTCGACGTCACTCCGCTTTCACTCGGTATCGAGACTCTCGGCAGCGTCATGACCAAGCTGATCGAGAAGAACACCACGATCCCCTGCAAGAAAAGCCAGGTTTTCTCCACGGCAGCTGACAACCAGCCGGCAGTTTCCGTACATGTACTGCAGGGCGAGCGTGAGATGGCCAACGACAACAAAACGATCGGTCGTTTTGAGCTGACCGACATTCCACCGGCACCACGCGGCGTACCCCAGGTTGAAGTCACCTTCGACATTGATGCCAACGGTATCCTCAACGTTGGCGCCAAAGACCTCGGCACCGGCAAAGAGCAGTCGATTGTCATCACCGCCTCATCTGGCCTTTCCGATGATGAGATCGAAAAGATGGTCAAGGACGCTGAGCTGCACGCTTCTGAAGACCAGCAGAAACGTGCAATGATCGAAGCCCGCAACCAAGCTGACGGTCTCGTCTACACCACGGAAAAAGCTCTCAAAGAACATGGCGACAAGGTTGACGAAGAGACCAAAAAAGGCATTGAAACAGCCCTTGAGGAACTCAAGACCGCCATGGAAGGTGAAGATTCTGAAGCGATCAAAAGCAAAACCGAAGCTTTGGCAACAGCCTCGCAGAAGCTGGGCGAGGTCATGTACAAGCAGGCCCAGAGTGAAGCGGAAGCCGGCGACGCAGGCGCTGAAAGCGACGAGCACCAGGACGATGTAGTCGACGCAGAGTTCGAAGAAGTCGACGACGAAAAGAAAGAATAAACCAGCAACAGGAGCAGATCAGGCCAGAGCCTCGGGGGAGCAATATATGCTCTCCTTGAGCCTCTGGCCTTTCCCTGTTTTACCAGTGGACAGGTCGGGTTCGCTTTCGCCGCAAGGATACTATTTTGGCCAAACGTGATTATTACGAAATACTTAAAGTTAACCAGAACGCCAGTGACACCGAGATCAAAAAAGCTTATCGCAAGCTGGCCCTGAAATGTCATCCCGACAAAAATCCCGGCGATAAAGAGGCAGAAGAACGCTTCAAGGAACTTTCCGAAGCCTATGCGGTTCTCTCTGATGGACAGAAGCGCGCCCTTTACGATCAATACGGCCATGCCGGAGTTGACCAGCAAAGTGGAGGGTTTTCCTCCGGAGGCTTCGGCGGGGCCCCCTTTGAAGACATCTTTGGCGACATCTTCGGTGATATCTTCGGTGGTGGTGGAGGCGGGGGTCGTCGCGGCGGTGGCAGGCGTGGGGATGACCTGCGTTACAATTTGACGATCAACTTTGAAGAGGCCGCTTTTGGACTCGAAACCAAAATCCAGGTACCGCGGCATCAACCGTGTGAGACCTGCGATGGTTCAGGTGCCAAGCCAGGCACCAGCGCCGAAACCTGCCGAACCTGTTCCGGCAACGGACAGGTGCGCTTCCAGCAGGGCTTCTTTTCTCTGACCCGCACCTGCCCCGACTGTAACGGCGAGGGCAAAAAAATCTCCGACCCCTGTAAAGACTGCCGGGGCACAGGTTTAACCCGCGGACAAAAGACCCTTTCCCTGAAAATCCCACCCGGTGTAGAATCGGGCATTCGTCTCAAGATGAATGGTGAGGGTGAACCCGGGGCCAAGGGTGGCCCAGCCGGCGATCTTTATGTCGTCATTACGGTTAAGGATCACCCGATCTTCCAGCGGGAAGGCAACGACCTGATTTGCGAAATTCCGATTTCCTTTCCACAAGCCGCACTCGGCTGTGAACTGGAGGCACCTACGCTGGAGGGTAAGGTCAAACTCAAGGTCCCGGCTGGCACCCAGAGCGGCAAAATTTTTAAATTGGCGGGCAAAGGGATACCGGTTCTGCAAGGCTATGGCCGCGGTGATGAGCTCGTCATCGTACGAGTGGAGACACCCACCAGCCTGACTTCTCGCCAGAAGGAACTGCTCAGCGAATTTGCCAAGGAAGCCGGTGAAGACATTCACCCGATGGGGAAAAGCTTTTTCGACAAGGTTAAGGAGTTGTTCGACTAATGCGCCTTAAGATCATCAGCCTTTTTATGCTTGCGTTCTTGTCTGTCAGTGTCTCGAATACGCTGGCACAACAATCCCTTGAAGAGACTGTCACGCAGGCAGAGATCGCCATGCAAAGGGCTCTTGATCATTACCAGGCCGGCCTGCTCAATGAAGCCGCCGGGCTGCTGCGTGGTTTCGTGGTCAGCAACCCCGATTCCAGTTTGATTGATCAGGCCTACTATTATCTGGCCAGCATCCATAATGAACAAGGAGACCCCGCTACAGCGCTCGGCTATCTTGACAATATACCCACAGAGAACCAAAGCCCTTCTACCACCCTGTTACATAGCGAACTGCTCCTGCAGATGGGCGATGCAGCGCGCGCAGTGGACCAGCTCCTGCAACTGGAAACGCAGAGGCTGGATTTGCCTGAACGTCAAGCGCGCTACCTGAGCCTGGCTGAAGGGCTTGCCCTTCTGGAAGAACCTCAAAAAGCACTTTACTTCTATCAACAGGCCCTGGTGGTTGAAGGTGCAGAGGCACCCCGGGAAGTTCTGGCGCGTATCTACACCCTGCTGAGCGCGGGCTTCAACGAAGCGGACCTGGCCGAAGCCGCTTTCATGTATCACAACAAACCCGTTGCTTACCTGGCAATGTTGCAGCTTGGCTGGAGAGCTCTCTCTGCCGGACAGAAAGAACTGGCGCAGGAGTGGGTTTCTGCCGCAATGATGGCACCGGCCGGCTTCGCCTATCACGAAGAAGCCCTGGCCTTGCAGTCGCAACTCTCCGACCCAACCCAATTCCAACGTGCCATAGGTGTCCTGCTTCCGCTGAGCGGACGCTACGCTGCATTCGGCAAACGTGTTCAGCGCGGCATGGAGTTGGCCCTGGAAGCTTTCCGTCCACACATTCCGGTGCGCTTTATTTTCCGTGACACGACGGGTGATGAAACGGTTGCCGCACAACAGGTCGCAGAGCTGGCCATCAGTGACCGTGTTCTGGGCATTGCCGGGCCACTGGTCGGCAACGCCGCCCAGGGAGCCGCAAGAAGGGCTCACCAGGAGCGGACCCCCCTCCTGACCATGTCGCAAAAAGAAGGGCTGGCCGCCTCCAGTCTTTACACCTTTCGCAACTCACTGACACCGCAACTACAGGTCCGTGCACTGCTTGATTACGCCATGGAAGAACGTAACTTCTATCAATTCGGCATTATGAGTCCACAAACCCGCCAGGGAGAGCAGCTTGCCGAACTTTTCCGTGCAGAGGTGTTACGTCGCGGAGGAGAAGTCATTGCAGAAGAGAGCTACCTCACCGACCAGACCGACTTCCGGTACCAGGTCAGGTCTCTGCGGGGACTCGACCCGAACGCTCCGGACGAAGAAGAGCCACCAACAGATCCAAACCACCCTGATTTCGTTGAAAAAGAAGAGGAGACTCCACCCTTTGAAGCCCTCTTTGTTCCTGACTACGCGGACCGCATCAGCCTGATCGCACCACAATTGGCTTTTTATGGTCTAGAGGATATCCAGCTACTCGGCACCAACGGCTGGAACGATGCTGAACTCCCTAAACTGGCCCGCCAGTTTGTCGAAGGCGCGGTCTTTACCGATGGTTTTTTCCGCCACAGCAGCTATCCCTTCATCCAGGAGTTTGTTGAGCTTTACTTTAATCGTTACCAGGAGGAACCGACGATCCTGGAAGCACAGGGTTATGACACCGCCGGAATTCTGCTGACCCTGCTCGACAATCCGCAACTGCAAAGTCGCGAGGATCTGCGCCGTGCTCTAGCGCAGTTGCAGAATTACCCTGGAGTCACCGGGGCAACCCGCTTTGACTTTATTGGCGAAGCTGACAAGGTCCTCTTCCTGCTGCAGGTGCAAAACGGCACGATTGTTCAAATCAATTAGAACAAATCGAACTGACTGAACAAGACAGCCCCGTGAGTTTTTCTCACGGGGCTGTCTTGTTATGAACACCTTTGATTTTTAATCAGAAAGTGAGCTATATTGGGAAAGTTTTTTCTATCTTCCAAAGGGTGGTCATCATCAATGAAACGTTTCAATAAGGCCCTTCCGGCCTTACTTCTGGCCTGCCTCTTTCTGCTAATTCTGGCCCAGCCAGCTTGCGCACGCGCCTTGCTTGGAATCAGCCTTGCGCAAGAGAATAGACAACAATCTGCGAATCAACTCTATTTAGACAAACAGATCGACCGTGCTTTTGGTGACACGGTTGTAGTGCACAATTATACCGACCAGGCAACTTTGCTTGGTATGTTGTTGAAGTTCAACAAACTTGATGCAGCACTGCTCAGTCAAAGTACGTATAATAAACAAGTTCCTGGTAGCCTCTCGTCCCTTGCCAATTTGCAGATATCTGATGAAACGAACCAAACGAATCTTATCCTTGTTGCCCGTGCAGACCTTGCCGAAAGCCAGAAGGTTCTGCTGATAGAAGGTTATCAGGAACTCCTCCTGAGCACAGAAGGTTTGAACCTTCTTGAGCAATACGCCACAAGTATCACAGCAACGAAGATCAGCGGGGCCACGAGCGCCAACGGTGATGAAGATAGCGTCTTCAATGGCACCCTGACCGCCACAGACGGCGATGGCCTGACCGACGGGACTATTTTCAGTGTTACGGGCGCTGCGACCAACGGCAGAGCCGTTATCAATGAAAGCTCAGGCGTCTGGAATTATACGCCGAACGCTGATTACAACGGCAGAGACAGCTTCACCGTCACCGTCACCGACGATGCCGGCAACACGACCACCCAGGAGGTCAGCCTTACCATCAACAAAGTCAGCGATATCGTCGAGGACAGCGACACCACCAACGAGGACGCTGTGGTTGTCACCAACGTGTTGGCCAACGACACATTTGAGGCAACACCGACCGTCACCGCTGTCTCTCAGGGCACCAACGGAACTGTTGCGATCGTCGATGGCAACAAGGGTACTGTTAGCTACAATCCTGATGCCAACTTCAAGGGCAAGGACACCTACACATACTCCGTCAGCAGAGGTGGAATCACTGAGACCGCCAAGGTCACCATCACGGTCGCCCCGGTTAACGTGCCGACCACGATCGGCGGAACCACCAGCGCCAGCGGGGATGAAGATAGCGTCATCAATGGCACCCTGACCGCCACAGACGGCAATGGCCTGACCGACGGGACTATTTTCAGTGTTACGGGCACTGCGACCAATGGCAGAGCCTTTATCAATGAGGCCTCAGGCGTCTGGAATTATACGCCGAACGCTGATTACAACGGCAGAGACAGCTTCATCGTCACCGTCACCGACGATGCCGGCAACACGACCACCCAGGAGGTCAGCCTTACCATCAACAAAGTCAGTGATATCGTCGAGGACAACGACACCACCAACGAAGACGCTTTGGTTGTCACCACCGTTTTGGCCAGAGAAACCCTTGAGGCGACACCGACCGTTACTGCCAGGCCCACTCCGGCCAAAGAAGACCAGGTGTCAAAGGGGGCCTCCTTAACAGCACTCAAGGAGACAGCGTCCGAAACGATTCCTGATGCCCCGTCCAGGTCAAAGACAAGCAAGAGTCAAGAATGGGCTGCCCATGTCGAACTGAAAGGAAGATTAGGCAACGATAGCATTATTGGTGAAGCCGATTTATTTTTCCCCATTACCCAAAATGCCAACAGTATGCTCTTTGGAGATCTGCGATTTCAACTCGATGACAACGATGCCAAGGAAGGCAATTTTGGCCTTGGTTACCGTAAAATCATCAACAACAGCTGGGTCCTTGGCGGTTATGGCTTCTATGATTTGCGCAAGTCAGAGAACCATAATGATTTCGACCAATTCACGCTTGGTGCTGAAGCCATGACCGAAAAGTATTCTGCCCGTGTCAATTGGTATCTCGCTGACGAGGAAGAATATCTGATTAAAAGCCAGGAAAGCTTAAATCAAGTCATCTATTCAGGAACCACATTGATCCATCAAACCGGTGGTCAAGCCTTTAAAACCATGGAAAAATCGATGAGTGGTTTTGATGCAGAAATTGGTTGGGTTCTTCCTTGGTTCAGGTCACAGGAAGTTCATGGTTACCTCGGTGGTTTTTCTTTTTCAGCGGCAGGAATGGACGACATCTCCGGTCCAAAAGCGCGATTGGAGGTCCGTTTCCAGGATGCTTTCAGCTGGCAGGGCTCGTTTTTCGAAATTGGCGGGGAGGTTCGTCACGATGATGTGAGAGACACCGACTATTTTGTCAGCGCCCGCGCCCGTATTCCTTTCGGTGTCTTTTCGAAGGACTTTCCAGAACCTTTGCTGGGTTTACGCAAGCGGATGACCGAACGTATTCAGCGAGACCCGGATATCATCGTTGCAGAACGTCATGAGGACTCTTCGACACCAGTTCATAATGAGATCTTGACAGATAACAATAATCAAATTTCCATCGCCCACGTTGATTCACAGGCGGGGGTTGGCGATGGCACCGTCGAAGCTCCCTTTAACACTCTGACAGCCGCCAATTCTACCGACAGTGAGATCGTACTGCTCTATTCCGATAGCTTTTTTGATGGCGAAGGATTTACTCTCACTGCCAACCAGCGCCTGTTGGGGGAAAGCTCTGAGCATAAAGTAAATACCGATCAACTCGGACGCATCAATCTGCCTACGATCTCTGGTGGCACTGCGGTTCCTGTGATTAGAAATGCCGGGACAGCAGTTACTCTGGCTGACGGTAGCGAGGTCTCGCGCATCAACATTACCAATTCAACAACTGCTATTTACGGTAACGGGGTGGGTGGGGTCAATGTTAACCATATTGGCATAACTGGAGTGAATTACGGTATTTCCCTTGATGAGTTGGTTCCTCATGTGAATGAGTCATTTATAACTGACAACTCTATCAACACGGTGGGTTATGATGGGATTCATATTAAGAACATTAACAATGCAGGGGAGGTCTTTGTAAACATTTCAAATAATGATTTGCAGAACATTGGCACGATAAGTTCTGATGGCTCAGGGATCGTTCTGGAAAACGAAGGCTTGGGTCTCGGGGTCGACTTATCTGGAAACAAAATTTCGAATGTGAGTAATACTGGCATCATTTTGGATAATAAGGGCCTGAATTTATGGGCAAGCGTCTTTGACAACGAAATTTCAAGAACCTTCGGAAATGGGATATTCGTAAGTAATCAATCTCCGGGGAAAACTCTTTCGATCAACTTACAAAAGAACCAAATCGAAGCGGTCAAGTTCGAGGGCATCGCAATCGATAACACAGGAGAAACAGCCAACCTTTACTTATACGGGAACCACGTCGATGGTAATAGTTTGGCGGGTGATCCAGAAGACTACTTAATCTTTAACAGGGCCGGCTCTAGTGTAAAACTTGGGGCTACGACCGGAAACTCTTCCATAGGTAATACATACACCAACACCGACAATGGTGTCTTGACCGATGAGGGCAACACCCGGGCAGACGGGGCCACTCTGCCCAACGTAATAATCTTCGGTGAACTTGAGGTCGTTGATAAAGCTAAGATACCAGGCAATTAAACCTGTTAACTTTGAGACTACATTGAACTATTCTTACTTCCAAGCCATTATCAGGCTGCCCTTTCTTCTCCTGGCGTGTTTGCTTTTCGGTTGCCTTTCATCACAATCGCAAACAGGCGTCGACAGATCTATTCTGACTTCGTCTACCGGTATCACTGGTCGTATAACTCACGGAAAAGCCCACCCCGCCGCCGGCGCCTACGTATACGCCTACCGCAACATGCGCAGCAGCCTGCGCGGACCCGCCGACTTCGAAGCTCTGGTGGATGAAAAGGGCCACTACTTTCTGGATCTGGTCGAAGGGGATTACTACCTGGTCGCGCGTATGCGCCAGTCCGGAGCCGATGCCGGGCCACCCAAGCCGGGTGATACCTGGGCGCTGCCTGCAAGAAATCCAGTGACAGTCAATCCGGGCGAAGTCACAGTTGTTAATTTCACTCTCCAGGGGGTCGCTCAACCCATGTTGATGCGTGAAGGCACCCTGACCAGCGGAGAGACCGGTTTTAGTGGCCAACTGGTTGATTCTGATGACAAGCCACTTCCCGGTGCCTTTGTCATCGCATATCCAGACAATGACTTTCAACACATGCCCGAGGCAACCTCACCTTCTGTCGGTGATGACGGCCGGTTTCAACTCTATGTCGAACGTCCCGGGCAGTGGTGTCTGGCCGCCCGTACCCGTACTCGCGGCCAACCGATCGCAGGCGAGCCCTATGGTAAATTGGGGTTACATGAATCGGGTTGCCGAAATGCTGTCGCGGGAAAGATTATTGACGTGGGCACGATTCGCCTGACCCCTTATAGATAGCGACAAAACCTGGCATTTTTTACCCCTGAGAAAAGCCTTTACAGAAAAGTATCCTTTAGTGTACTTTTCCTGTTCTGCGGAGAGGTGACCGAGTGGCCGAAGGTGCTCGCCTGGAAAGCGGGTGTACCGCAAGGTACCGAGGGTTCGAATCCCTCCCTCTCCGCCATATTTAACAACAGACACGAATCACATCGTCATTTCTAGCTGCGACCTTGTCTTAATCGTATTTGCCGTCAGAAGTGACAGCCGGGTCCCGCGCAACGGACGGCCGTGAACTCCGTCAGGCCCGGAAGGGAGCAGCGGCAGCGGCCTCAGCCGTGTGCCGCGGGAGTGCCTGGCTGTCACTTGTGCCGGCAAGTCGCCGGTTACGCTGTTCACCATCAGCCGAACTGAGAGACAATGGCCTATCTGGTTCTCGCCCGAAAGTGGCGTCCACAAAATTTCACCGATCTGATCGGCCAGGAGCACGTCAGCCAGACTCTGGCCAACGCCATCCGTTCTGGCCGCATTCATCATGCCTTTCTCTTTACCGGCGCACGTGGTGTCGGCAAAACCTCTGCAGCACGCATTCTTGCCAAAGCCTTAAATTGCGACGAAGGTCTCTCCGACCAGCCGTGTGGAAGTTGTTCTTCCTGCACGGAAATCACGGCCGGACAAGGCCTTGATGTCATCGAAATAGACGGCGCCTCGAATACCGGCGTCGACGACGTTCGTGAGCTGCGGGAAAACATCCGTTACCTGCCCAACCGCTCCCGCTTTAAAATCTTCATTATCGACGAAGTTCACATGCTCTCGACCAACGCCTTCAACGCGTTACTAAAGACTCTTGAAGAACCTCCGGAGCACGCCAAGTTCATCTTTGCCACGACAGAACCACACAAGATTCCGATTACTATCCTGTCACGCTGTCAACGGTTCGACTTCCGCAAAATCCCACTGGCCAGAGTTGCCAGCCGGATGCGCGAAATCTCTGATGCTGAGCAATTGACCATTTCCGATCACAGCCTCAGCCTGGTTGCCAGGCAGGGCGAAGGCAGCATGCGCGACGCCCTCTCCACCCTTGACCAGGTGATCGCCTTCTCCGGCGAGCAGGTGGACGATGAAGCCGTGCAAACCCTTCTCGGAATGGTAGATCGCAGGCTATTGCTTGATACTGTAGAAGCAGTGCTGCAACGGGATAGTCGCCGCGCACTCGATGCCGTCCGTCGCGTAGACCAGCTTGGCCTTGCACTGCGCCGCTTCACACAAGATCTGCTCGAGATGTTCCGTGGCATGGTGATCTGCAAGGTTGTTGAAGATCCTGCTGAGATGCTCGACCTGGTCGGAGAAGAACTCAAAGAGCTGAAGTCCTTAGCCGAAGAGGCCTCTCTCGACGACCTGCAACGCATCGTGACCCTGCTCATGAAAACCCAGACCGAGCTGGTCAACAGCAGCTTCCCCCTACTGACGCTTGAAATGAGCCTCGTACGTCTGGCCACCCTCGCGCCGACCCAGGACCTCGCAAAGCTTATCAACCACATCGAAAGTCTGGAAAAACGTATGGGGTCAACGCCCTTAGCAAAAGCCCAGCATCCTGTGCAACGGCCAACGTCAAGCTCGACTCAGAGTGCCAGTCCAGCTCCGGTGCCGGCACCGACCACTCCAATCCCAAGTCCGGACCCGCCGCCAAAAAAGCCTGAAGCCCCCGTCGCCACATCGACCGAGAGCAAGGGTTGGCAGGGGCTGGTTGAGCAAGTCAAACAAAGCCGACCGATGCTTGGCTCTGTCCTTGAACACGGTCGTCTTCTCAAGCTGGAAATTCCGGTTATCGAGATAGGCTATGCAAAGGGGTCGTTCATGATCAGCCAGCTTCAGGAGCCGGACATCAGTCAGGATCTCGATGTTTTGATAACAGAGTACTTCGGGCAGCCGGTAAAGCTACGCATCCTTGCTGTTGATATTGAACAGCAGAGTACTGCGCCTCCTTCTCTGGTGGAAGAACGCGAAGCCAAAGAGACAGATCGCATGCGACGTTTGCGCGAAGATGCCATGGAGCACCCGGCGCTGAAGTCGGTGCAGGACATTTTCAAAGGCGAAATTAAAAAAGTTATCCCCATCGACAAGGGATTTGTTTAGAAATAAGGTAGACTGCAAGATTGAGGAGCGCGCAGTAACATCTGTAGGCGAAACCCCTCATAGCAATATATTTGGTCATAAATTAACAGAGCAGCCCCAAGTCAGGCTGACAAGAACGGAGGAAGCGCAATGGCAAAAGGTGGTATCGGCAACATCATGAAGCAGGCTCAGCAGATGCAGCGCCGCATGGCAGAACTTCAGGAAGAGCTCGAGAGCAAGCAGGTTGAAGCCTCTTCCGGCGGTGGCATGGTGACTGCCGTCGTCAGTGGAAAGCAACAGCTCCTTGACCTGAAGATAGACCCGACAGCAGTCGATCCGGAGGATGTAGAGATGCTTCAGGACCTGGTGACTGCAGCGGTCAACGAAGCGATCAAGCAAAGCCAGCAGATGGCTCAGGAAGAGATGGGCAAATTGACCGGCGGCATGAACATTCCGGGCCTCTTCTAATCTGAGTCGTCGGCGAAGATTCGCCATAAAGTGAGCAAAAAGGACACAGCGCAACAGAGAGGCCTCGACCCTTGTGAACCGGAGCCGGTAAACTTAATCCTTGCATATGCCAATTTTTTTAAGCTAAAGTGAATTTCTTTACCTTCACTAAAAAAAATAACGGGAATTTTTTCAGTGATACGAAAAAAATTTGACCCCCTTAAAATATCTTCGAAATCTCATAAACTGTTGAATTTCTGCGAAAAATCATGTTAGACTCCATCCCGTCCTTCGCAAGATTGGTCGCAGAATTGGCAAAATTTCCAGGTGTCGGCAACAAGACGGCAACCCGGCTGGCCTTTTTCTTGCTCCGCCAACCTAAAGCTCAGGCCGAGGCGCTGGCAGAAGCAATTTTAGACCTGCAACGCAACACTAGGTTCTGCTCTGTCTGTTTCCACATCACAGAACAAGACCCCTGCCCCCTCTGTTGCGACACAAGGCGGGATGAGGGCCTGGTCTGTGTTGTGGAAGAACCGCAGGCACTCATGGCCATCGAACGCAGCCGTTCTTTCAAAGGCCGCTATCATGTGCTGCACGGTGCCCTCTCTCCGCTGGATGGCGTCGGACCGGAAGACCTCAAGATCAACCCACTGATCAAACGCCTTGAGCAAGGCGGGGTACAGGAGCTCCTCATTGCCACCAACTTTACGGTTGAAGGTGATGCTACAGCCCTTTACTTGGCAAAGCTTGTCCAGCCTCTCGGAATAAGAGTCACACGCCTGGCATATGGCATTCCGATGGGCAGCGAACTCGAATATGTAGATGAAGCCACTGTGAACCGCGCTGTCGAAGGACGGCGCGACATCTGATTCACAGAGATAATAGTTTCCGCAAGACATATCGTAAACCCGATTCATCGATACAACATTCAAGTACAAGGAGGAAGTCTGATGTCCAAGAAAATGGTCTGTATTGACGGCAATACCGCCGCGGCGCATGTAGCTCATGCGACCAATGAGGTAATCGCCATCTATCCCATCACGCCCTCGTCAGTTATGGGCGAGGTCTCCGATGCCAAGAGCGCTGCCGGTCAAAAGAACATCTGGGATACCATTCCCAAGGTCGTTGAAATGCAGTCAGAAGGTGGTGCCGCTGGTGCCGTCCACGGTGCCCTGCAGGCAGGAGCTTTGTGCACCACATTTACCGCCTCCCAGGGACTGCTGCTGATGATCCCGAACATGTTCAAGATCGCTGGCGAACTGACGCCCACGGTCTTCCATGTTTCAGCGCGCGCCATTGCAGCACAAGCGCTGTCGATTTTCGGTGACCACTCCGACGTTATGTCCTGCACCTCGACCGGATGGGCCTTCCTTAGCTCCAACAACACTCAGGAAGTCATGGACTTCGCGTTGGTCGCTCAGGCAGCAACCCTTGAATCGCGCGTCCCCTTCCTGCACTATTTCGACGGTTTCCGGACCTCGAGTGAAGTCCAGAAGGTCCACGAGCTCTCCGAAAACGACATGCGCCACATGATCAGCAATGATCTGGTTCGCGCGCACCGGGCCCGCAGCCTGTCGCCGGACCACCCGGTCCTGCGCGGCACCGCCCAGAATCCCGACGTCTACTTTCAGGGTCGCGAGACTGTCAACAGCTTTTACGACAAGCTTCCGGCAATCGTACAAGCCCAATTTGACAAATTTGCCAAGCAAACCGGCCGTCAGTACAACCTCTTCGACTACGTCGGTGCCCCCGACGCCGAGCGTGTTGTGGTCATGATGGGGTCGGGTTGCGACACCATGCACGAACTGGTCGAGCACCTGGTCGCCCAGGGCGAGAAGGTCGGCCTGATCAAGGTCCGCCTCTTCCTGCCCTTCAATGTTGAAGCCTTTGCCAAAACATTGCCTGCAACAGCCAAGAAAATTGCGGTTCTCGACCGCACCAAAGAGCCGGGCTCCATCGGTGAGCCGCTCTACCACAACGTGCGCACCGCCTTCGGCGAAGCGATGGCAGATGGCCTGATCTCTTTCAAAGGCTACCCGCAGATCGTTGGCGCCCGTTACGGTCTCGGTTCCTACGAGTTCAGCCCCGGCATGGCCAAAGCCGTCCTCGACAATTTGTCTAAAGACAGGCCAATGAACCACTGTGTGGTCGGCATCAAGGATGACGTCACCGGTCGCAGCCTCGACTTCGATGCGGACTACAAGGTGCCTTTCGATGGCTATTCGGCCATATTCTACGGTCTCGGTTCCGACGGCACCGTTGGCGCCAACAAGAACTCAATCAAAATCATCGGTGACAGCACCGACAACGAAGTTCAGGCTTATTTCGTCTACGACTCCAAGAAGGCCGGCAGTATGACCACCAGTCATCTGCGTTTCGGCAAGAACAAGATCCGGGCACCTTACCTGATCACTTCTTCCGACTTTGTCGCCTGTCATAACTTCTCCTTCCTCGAGAAGTACGACATGCTCAAAAACGCCAAGCAGGGCGCAACCTTCCTGCTCAACAGCCCCTTCAACAAAGACGAAGTCTGGTCTCACCTGCCAAAGCGGGTTCAGCAGGCGATCATCGACAAAGAGCTTAAGTTCTTCGTTATCGATGGCGTCAAGCTCGGCAACCAAATCGGTCTCGGTCCCCGCATCAATGTCATCATGCAGACCGCGTTCTTCAAGATCTCCAAAATCATCACGATCGAGCAGGCCGTACGGGAGATCAAGGATGCCATCGTCAAGTCCTACAGCAAGGCTGGCGAAAAAGTCCTCAATATGAACAACCAGGCCGTCGATGTCGCCCTGGAGAACATTCAGGAAGTCACTGTTCCGGCCAGCGCCGACAGCGCAATTGAAATGACGATCGGCCAGTGGAACGGCACTCCGGACACCGTCAAGAACTCCCTCGGCCCGATCATCGACGGCCTCGGTGACAGCCTGCCGGTTTCAGCAATGCCTGTTGACGGGACCTTCCCGACCGGTACCGCAATGTATGAAAAACGCAACATCGCCATAGAAACTCCGGTCTGGGACGAAGACCTCTGCATCCAGTGCGGCATCTGTTCTTTCGTCTGCCCACACGCTTCGATCCGCATGAAAATCTATGACGACAAGGACCTCTCCGGCGCACCGGAGACTTTCAAATCTTGCGCGGCACGCGGCAAGGACATGGGTGATAGAAAGTTCACCCTGCAGGTTGCTGTCGAAGACTGCACCGGCTGTGGTGCCTGCGTCCACAACTGTCCGGCAAAAAGCAAAACCAACGAAAACCACAAAGCCATCAACATGCAGCCCCAGCCTCCATTGCGCGATACTGAGCGGAAGAATTTCGACTTCTTCCTCAACCTGCCCGACACCGATCCGGCGCTCTTTAACAGCGCAACACTCAAAGGAAGCCAGTTGCTGCCGCCGATGTTCGAATTCTCCGGCGCTTGTGCAGGTTGTGGCGAGACCCCGTTCGTCAAGCTCTGCTCTCAGCTGTTCGGTGATCGCATGGTCGTTGCCAACGCCACAGGTTGTTCCTCGATTTATGGTGGCAACCTGCCGACCACACCCTGGACCACACGTAAGGACGGTCTCGGCCCGGCATGGAGCAACTCGCTCTTTGAAGACAACGCTGAATTCGGTTTCGGTTTCCGCCTTGCCATCGACAAGACCGCTGAGTACTCGCGTGAGCTACTGGTCAAGAACATGGCCTGCGGTTGCGCGGCCTGCAAAGGGACCGAGAAACTCAAGCAAGCGATTCTCGACGCTGACCAGTCCTCTCAGGAACTGATCGAAGCACAACGTGCTCAGGTCGCAAAGCTCAAGGCGATCCTGGCAAACTGTACTCACGAGACAGCGCCGCAATTGCTCGCTGACGCAGACTACCTGGTCAACAAATCGGTCTGGATCCACGGTGGAGACGGCTGGGCCTATGACATCGGCTATGGCGGTCTGGACCATGTTCTCGCCTCTGGTGCCAACGTCAACGTGCTCGTCATGGATACCGAAGTCTACTCCAACACCGGCGGTCAGGCTTCCAAGGCAACGCCGATGGGCGCGGTAGCCCAATTCGCAGCGGGTGGCAAGCAAATGCCGAAGAAAGACCTCGCCATGATCAGCATGACCTACGGCAACATCTACGTCGCCAAGGTCTCGATGGCGAACCCGGGTCAAGTGGTCAAGGCAATGCTTGAAGCTGATGCTTACGACGGTCCGTCGCTCATCATTGCTTACTCTCACTGCATCGCTCACGGCATCAACATGACCACCGCCGTGGACGGTTGTAAAGAGGCTGTCACTTCAGGCTATTGGCCGCTGTTCCGCTTCGATCCTCGCCTAGCGGCTGAAGGCAAAAACCCGTTGCAGCTCGACAGCAAAGCGCCGACGACCAGCTTCGAAGATTTTACCAGCAAGCAGAACCGCTTCCGGATGCTCAAGAAGGCCAATCCCGAGCAAGCTGAGGAACTGATGGAAGCTTCGGCGAAAGACTTCGCCGCCCGTTTCGATCTTTACCAGAAACTGGCAGATCTTTCAGCAGACTGCGGCAAGTAAACTAGCAAAACATCAGCTAAAAACAAAAAGCTCCCGGCGTAAACGTCGGGAGCTTTTTGTCTGCAGTTTGTAAAAGGTTCAAAAATTCACGTCACGAGCTAACCATCCTTTAGGGACAACGTCTACAACAAGCCGTTACGAAGCCTGAGCAATCAGGCAAAAAGCCTTGATAAGATGCAGGATGAAATGCTATAAGGGCTATTGGTGAATACCCCCCAACAGGAGAACCAAGTATGCTCGAGCCACAGAACAACTCCTTTGTCATGTACGACGAGGAATTCCAGAGGATCAGCGCAGTCATAGAAAAACTATTGCGCGAATCCAACGCTAAAGTCATCTTCCTGGTCGACAAAAACGGGCAACTGATTGCTGGCTGTGGCGAAACGGAGCACCTTGACACGACAAGCCTTGCCTCTCTGACCGCCGGCAACATTGCCGCAACAGGCGGACTCGCCAAGCTGATCGGCGAGAAAGAGTTCTCCATCCTCTTCCACGAAGGGGAAAAAGACAACATTCACATTTCTATCATTGCTCAGCGGGTTATCCTGGTGGTTATTTTCGACCATCGCAGCTCTCTTGGACTTGTCAGACTGCGCGTCAAAAAAGCAAGTGACGAATTGGCCGGTATTTTTGAAGACCTTGCTGTCAAGGCTGCAGAAGTTGAGAAGGCCGGCAATGCTGACAGTCCGTTCGCCGAAATCACTGACGACGACATAGATAACCTGTTCAGCTAAGGATACCGGAACATGTCTTTCATCAACTACGCCTCCCGCGAGATTAATTGCAAAATTGTTTATTATGGCCCGGGCCTATGCGGCAAAACGACCAACTTGCAGTTTGTTTACCAGAAGACGGCCCCCGACGCCAAAGGCAAGATGATCTCCTTGGCGACAGAAACCGAGCGGACTCTTTTCTTCGATTTTTTACCCCTGGCTCTTGGAGAAATTCGCGGCTTTAAAACCCGCTTTCACCTCTATACGGTTCCCGGCCAGGTCTTTTATGATGCCTCGCGAAAGTTGATTCTCAAAGGTGTTGACGGCGTTGTCTTTGTTGCTGACTCCCAGGAAGAACGTTTCGATGCTAACATCGAAAGCATGGACAACCTCAGGGTCAACCTTGAAGAGCAGGGATACGAACTGGAGAAGCTGCCTTTCGTCATCCAGTACAACAAGCAGGACCTGCCAAACTGTACTCCTCTCGAGGAACTGCGCGAACTGCTCAATCCCGATGACGTCCCCGAGTTCCCCGCGTGTGCACAAACCGGTGAAGGGGTCTTCGAAACCCTCAAAGAAGTTGCCAAGCTGATCCTGCTGGAGCTCAAAAAAGGTGGCGGCGGCGGTTAAGAGATTTTCAATCAACAAAAAAGCCCGTATGCATCATGCATACGGGCTTTTTTTATGCTAACGAGACTGTTTTAAGAAGATTCAGTCGGTTTTGTTGGCTGCGGCGTAAAGCTGCGGGTCGATCTGCAGGCTTTCATTCAACTTGCCTGTCAGGGCAAGGAGCCTCTCGGCCGCAATCACTTCGTTGGTTTTTGCCGTTATCATCAAGCCGGCAGACTGGAACTTTTCATTGTGGGCATCAAGCACGTCAAGCAGTGTGCGTTGACCAACGTTAAACTGCTTCAAATAAGAATCGAGAGTCTTCTGATTGTAGTTCAGCGCGTCGCCGAACGAAACAACCTGCTTGCGTGCTGATTCCAGCTCCGCCCAAGTCGTGCGGGTCTCCTCAATGACCATGTCACGTTGGTCGTCACGTTGGGCTGCTGCCTGCAGCTTGCGCGCCATAGCGGCTTTACGGTCGGCAACATCCGAGTGACCGCTAAAAATGTTCCAGCGCAGGCGCATCATCGCCTGATTGTTGTGCTCATAGGTATCAGAGCTTTCAACCTGGTCTTCGTAACTTGAACTTAATTCCGCATGAACTTTTGGCAAAAAGTTTGATTTGCTCAATTCGATCCGGCGGTCTGCTTCGTCAATATTGGCATCGAGTGCCAAGGTTTTTGGATTGCGCTCTGCGGTCTGTTGCACGGCTTCATCCAATGACCCGGGAACGATTCCGGGTGGAACAACGAAAAATTCAATCTCACCGGCCAGCTTGCCAACAAAGCGCTGGTAATTCGCCTCGGCTGACTTGAGACCCGCCTGGGTCTCGGCCAGAGAGGCATAAGCCCGGGCGAGGCGAGCCTTGGTCTGGTCTACGTCAGCGATGCTTCCGGCACCGGCTTCCTGGCGTTCTTCAAGCTTGTCGAGAATTTCGAGATGGTCATTAACATTCTTTTCTGCCAACCCGACCAGCTCACGCTGACGGAAGACTTCCATGTGAGCGATAATCGCATCGAGTGCAATCGCCTCGGCATTGTCAAAAGTCCGATAACCGGCAGAGACCAGCTTGGCCTCTTCTATTTCAACAAGGCTCCTGGTTTCCTTACCGTCGTAGAGCAGTTGTGAAAGACGAATTGATCCTTCAAGACGATCGTAGAAATTATGCTCATTGCCCTGAGCTCGGGTGAGAGTGTCGCTGTGTGCTTCAATACCGTAACCGAAGGCGACGTCAACCTGTGGATAGTAGCCGCCCTGAGCTCGATCACGCTCATAGCCGATGGCTTCCTGGTTGGCTTCCAGGACTTGCAGTCGCGGGCTGTACTCAAGAGCCGTTGTCACTGTGTCTGCCAACTTTACAGTCGTGTCTTGTGCCAAAGCGGTGGTGCCTGTAAGGACAACAAGAGAAAGGACCATGCTTGAAAACAGCCCCGTCACGAATATCTTTTTCATCATTATCTACGCCTCCTCACTTCATGTCCGTGTTGCTTATCTGTTCGTATCCAGAAATGCTTAATATTACGAGTATTGCGAAACCTTTTAGGGTGTCTATAGGTATACCAAAGATTCATGACTTGCCAAGCGTCAGCCGGTATATTTCTGATCCTTTAGTCTGGTTGAAAAAGGGTTAATGCTTAAAGGTTTAGGTTAGTATATCGCATTCGTCCGAATAAATGCTATAATCGAGCATGTAAATTGCTTGAATTATTGCTTTTAAACGATCGCTCCAGTTGTTTTGTAAGATGGGGGAGCCCAAGCCCGTGAAATCATTTGTTTGACCCTGACGAGGGACCATGCCAGAAGAAAAAAAACAGCCGGAAATAGCGCAAGAAACTGTTGAGAAACAAAACACCCCAAAGGAAACTCCCCGGAAACCGCAGCCAAGGCGCCGTTCCAGCGACTTTGTGTCACCGGGATTGGTTGACTATGAACCTCCGGTTTTGCGTTGTCTCTCCCTGGTTGCCGGACTCCTCGGCAGGCCGGTTTCCACCGTTGCCCTTAAAGCGGGTATGCCGCAGGGCCGGGAGCGGCCACCACTTGCTGTTTGTATCAGGGCGGCAGAACAGGCCGGCCTGATCGTCCGCACCTTCCACAAGCCACGGATCCAGGATATTTCCTCCCTGATCATGCCCTGCATCCTGGTGCTGCAGAATGATCAAGCGTGTATCCTCAGCGCCCTGGAAGAGGCCCATGCCGAGGTGATCTTCCCTCAGGGTGGGGGTACCAGCAAACGGCTCTCTCTGGAGCAACTTCAGCCACAGTATTCAGGCTATGTCCTGCTTGCGAGTCCGGAAGGCAAGCTTGATCAAAGGGCCAGCGACCTCAGGCTGGTTGACACCCGGGAATGGTTCTGGGGGACCATCTTCAAGTTTTTCCCGATCTACAAGCATGTGCTGCTGGCGACAGTGATGGTGAATATCCTGGCCCTGGCCAGCCCCTTATTCATCATGAACGTCTATGATCGGGTTGTGCCAAACAGCGCCTTCGACACGCTCTGGGCACTGGCCATCGGGGTTTTTATCGCCTACCTGTTTGATTTCCTGCTTCGCAACCTGCGGGGTTATTTCGCTGATGTTGCCGGTAAGAACGCCGACGTTATTATTGCCAGCAAGCTGATGCAGCAGATGACGGCGATGCGCTTTGATCATAAGCCTGAATCAGCCGGGACTTTGGCGAACAACCTGCGTGAGTTCGAGTCTCTGCGGGAGTTTTTCAGCTCAACGACCCTGATGGCCCTGGTCGATATGCCTTTCATCTTCCTCTTTGTCGGCCTGATCTCTTATATCGCCGGACCACTCGCCTATGCACCACTTGTAGCTGTCCCGGTGGTGGTTCTGGTCGGGTATTTTCTGCAACTGCCGTTTCAGCGCATTATCGAAAAAAGCTTCCGCGAGGGTGCCCAGAAAAATGCCTTGCTGGTCGAAGCGATCACCGGCCTGGAGACGATCAAGACGAGCATGGCCGAAGGCCAGATCCAAAAGCGCTGGGAAGAAGTGATCGGCCTGAACGCAAAATCAACCAGCAGGGCTCGTGCGCTCTCCAACTTTTCAATCTCCTTTTCGCAATGGTCTGCACAACTGGTGAGCGTAGCGATTATCATTGGTGGTGTTTACCTGATCTCCGAAGGGGAGTTGACTCTGGGTGGCCTGATTGCCTGTAACATCCTGGTGGGTCGAGCGATGGCTCCGCTCGGTGCCGTGGCTGCCATGCTGACACGATTACAGCAATCACGTATGGCGCTGAAATCACTCGATCTCCTGATGAAACAGCCGAACGAGAGGCCTCTTGATAACGAGTTTATCCAGGCGAAAAACCTGCAGCCTTCTATGAGTTTTGAAAATGTGCATTTCCAGTACCCGAACAGCCAAACGCCGGCACTTGATGGTGTCTCGCTGCATATCAAACCGGGTGAGAAGGTCGCGGTCCTTGGCCGAACCGGCTCGGGGAAGAGTACCTTGGGAAGACTATGCATGGGCCTCTATGAACCGCAGAAAGGTGCCGTAAAACTCGACGGCATTGACCTTCGACAACTGCACGTCGCTGATTTACGCAGTCATATCGGCTACGTAAGCCAGGACAACTATCTCTTCTACGGCAGTATCCGTGACAATATCGCCTTCGGTGCTCCTTATGTTGACGGCCCGGCGATTCTGAGCGCTGCCAACCTGGCGGGGGTGACTGATTTTGTTAAAGGCCATCCTGCCGGTTTTGACTGGCAGGTCGGTGAGCGCGGCATGAACCTCTCCGGAGGTCAGCGTCAGGCGGTGACTATTGCCAGGGCTCTGCTTCTTGATCCTGATATCCTGATTTTTGATGAACCGACCAGCGCCATGGACAACAACGCCGAGCTTCTGTTGCGACAGAGGATGAAAGAAAGCCTGGCAGACAAAACTCTATTGTTATTCACGCACCGCACCAGCTTGCTGGAACTGGTTGAACGCGTGGTTATTATGGAAGCTGGCAAGGTTGTCGCCGACGGTCCTAAAGCGGATGTCCTGAAAGCTCTCAAAAGCGGCGCAATCGGCGCCAAGAAACGATAAGAGTCTGCCATTATGTCGAAACCTAGAGAAATAAAAGACGCATTTGATCGTCGGGAACGGCAGGGTTTGTTGAGCGCGTTCAGCGAGGAAGAGGACCTGCATTTCATGAGCGAAGTCGATGCGGCCATTCATCGTAAGGGTAGCTCGATTGCCTTTGTTCTTACCCTGGTGATCGGCCTGTTGATGGTTACTTTTGTCGTGTGGGCACATTTTACGGTTTTGGACGAGGTGACCCGCGGCATGGGCTCGGTGATCCCTTCTCAGAAGGTGCAGATGATACAGAATCTGGAGGGCGGGATTCTCCAGGAAATCTCAGTTCAGGAAAATCAGATCGTCAATAAAGGCGATATCCTGATTCGTATCGATAACGAACTGGCGGCAAGCCAGTATCGGGACGCCTTTACCAAGGCGGCCGAGCATGAAGCGGCCATTCTGCGTTTGAACACGGAGATAGAAGGGAAATCAAAACTCGTCTTCCCCGAAAGCTTTAATGAAGCGGACCCGCAAGTTCTGAATGACCAGAAGGCGATTTTCCAGGCACGGCAAGATCAGTTGCAGGCGGAGCTTAACGTTCTGCGTTCTCAGCACAGCCAGAAGCAGCAGGAAATAAAGGAAATGCAGAGCCGTAAAGCACAGCTAGAACAAGGCCTTGGCCTGGCAAAACAGCAGCGTAATATTGCCAAGCCGCTGGTTGACCAGGGTGTCTATCCGCGCGTAGATTATCTGGCCCTGGAGCGTGAGATCTCGTCGCTACAAGGGGACATTGACGCCTTGCGCCTGGCGATTCCGCGCATCCAGCAAGCGGCCAACGAGGCGAGCCGCCGTATCGAACAGAGGCGTGCCGAGTTCAAAGCTATCGCCCTTGATGAAATGAACAGTCGTCGTGGCGAATTGAAATCTCTGCAACAGATCATGTCGGCGGGAGAAGACCGTGTCACACGTACCGACATCCGCTCTCCTGTCCGCGGCACGATCAAGCAGATCAATCTGAACACGATCGGCGGCGTGGTTCGCCCCGGCGAATCGATCCTGGAGATCGTGCCTCTTGATGACACCTTGCTGATCGAGGCCCGTATTCGTCCAGCTGATATCGCGTTCCTGCATCCTGGGCAGAAGGCCATGATCAAGATTACCGCTTATGATTTTTCCATCTTCGGTGGTCTGGATGGCGTCCTGGAGGCGATCAGCGCCGACACCATCGAGGATGATGATGGCGAGAGCTTTTACAAGGTAAAATTAAGGACCCAGAAAAATGCCATTGCTTATCGGGGTGAAGAATTGCCCATTATGCCGGGAATGACAGCCAGTATTGATATCCTCACCGGCAAAAAGTCTGTTCTGGCTTACCTTCTGAAACCAATTTTGCGCGCCAAGCAGAACGCTCTGCGGGAACGTTAGCCGGAACTTTGAATATGCCGAAACTTCGCTGCTTTCTTTTCATTCTGGCCATAAGCCTCCTGGTAGGACTTTGGGGCTGCGGGTCCAAGGCTTCGGCAAAGCCTACAGATGGCGTTGCCCCGGCGATCAAGCCCGGCAAAGGCCTGTTCCGCAGCCATGAGTTTCGCAGCACCTTGAAAGCCCTGCCTAACTGGACGCGGGTCATGGCCTCGGCAGAAAAACAGACCGACACCTTTTATGCTTGCAATGCAAGCGCAGAGGTCTGTTCTTCAGCGGCATTAAGTTGGCAGAAGATTATCAAGCAGGGACAGGGTCTTGCCCCCATGGCACAACTCAAGTCGGTCAACACGTATTTCAACCGTTGGCCATACGGGCTTGATATCGATATTTACGGAGTCAGTGATTACTGGGCGACACCAGGTGAGTTTCTCAAACTCTCCGGGGACTGTGAGGATTACAGTATTACCAAGTATTATGCCCTGCGTAAGCTCGGGTTCTCCGTTGATGACATGCGCATCGTTCTTTTGAAAGACACGATTCGTAACATCTCCCATGCGGTATTGGCAGTGAAGATAGATGAGGACTCATACATTCTGGACAATGTGTCCGATCTGGTGCTCTCGCACCTCAAGTACGAGCACTATGTCCCGCAATATTCTGTTAACGAGTTTTACCGCTGGGCCCATGTATCGCCAGGCGCGTTACGTTAGGCTTGTTGCCTGACCTAAGCTAAGGAGAAGCAAGCAATGCACGCAAAGGATACGAAACTGACGATTTCCTCTTCGACAACGATCCGGGAGTACCCGGCAGCGTCAAGGAAAAAGGTGTTCTGGTTCGGTCTTGGCATCATTATCCTGGTCATGATTGCCGCCATTGTCTGGGTGGCATGGGGGATTCAGCTGCGAGAGCGGGAGTTCGAGGTGAATCTGCAAAAGCGGCTGCAATTGATGGCGTCTTCGCAAGTGCAGTTGACAGAGGCTTTGCTGGAGAATGCCGTGGCGCAGGCCAACCGGGTGATCAACTCGGAGCTTTTTAAGTTGTATGCCGCCGAGGTCCATCTGGTTGAAGATGATGTCTCGAGGCTGGTGTCAGGGCCACTGCCGGGTCAAGATGCCAGCGATGAAGGCCTGGCACAACTCTCTGCCCAGTTACCGATGATGCAGAGCCTGCTGATCGAATTTACCCGTATTACAGGTTATACGGGAGGACGGGTCGTGAACCGGGGAGGCACCGTCTATATAGCGACCGATGCCACCACCACGCCCCTGCGATTTGATCAGATGGGTTTCGTCAATGAAGTTTTAAAGAGCCAGAAAGTCAAGTTTGCGCCAATTCGAAATACACCTGTCGGGTTGGTCCTGGAGGCTTTCCTGCCCATTTTCCCTCCTGATGCGAGTGGTCTTGATCCGAGTCCTGTTGCGGTTCTGATGCTGACCAAGATCGTCGGCGAGCGGATCAACGAGATGCAGACCAGCAGCTTGCTGGAGAAGGGTGAGAGGGCCCGCCTGCTGCAGGCGGTTGCTGACGGTTACGAAGAGATTGTGCCCTGGCTTCCCGGTAAATTGCAGAGTATCGCCACGCCTTTGGCCCTTGACCAGGCAGAGACGCTGCCCTTTGCTGTCCGTTCTTCTCTGGTCGGTGGGACTCGAGCTTACTCGCTGGGCCTGCCGATTGCGGGCGCGGATATGTGGATTTTGGTCGAAGCTGATTATGATGTGGCGCGCGAAGCCTTACGCGGGCAACAGAAGGCCCTGTTGAGTGTCGCCGCGCTCTTGATCATCTCCTTTGCCGTTACTTTTGGTGCTGTGTGGGCTCTGTTGATCAGTAATCAGGAGCGCAAAGCCGCCAGGCATTTCGAAAGTCTGGCCGGGGAGATTGAAAAACAGCGCCAGCTTCTGGATCGGATCAATAACACAATCTCTGAGTATATTGTCCTCAAGGATCTGCAGGGACATTATCTCTACGTTAACCCTGCTTTTGCCGACGCAGTCGGCCGCAACCCAAAAGATATGATCGGCCTGGATAGTGAAGCCGTCTTCGGTTATGACACGGCCCGACGACTGGAAAATTCCGACCAAAAGGTTCTTGCCAGTTCTGAAACGGTCACATTGAACGAACAGGTTTACCTGCAATCGAAGCTCCACCACCTGCAGATCTCAAATTCCGCACTCAAGGATGCTGACGGCAGACCTTCCGGAGTCGTCTCGGTTATTCGTGATGTCACGGAAATTGTCGAGGTGCAGAGGCGGCAGGAGCAAGCGACAGCGAAAACCGTAGAAGCTCTGGTGCGGGCCATAGAATTGACCGACCCCTACCTGGCCGGCCATTCCCGTTTGATGAGACGTCTCAGCATTGAGGTCGCCAAGGCCATGAATGCCAGCGATGTTGATATTGCTACGGTTGATACGGCAGCCAACCTCTCCCAGGTCGGCAAGCTGTTTGTGGACCGTGACCTGCTCTTCAAGGCAGAGGCCCTTAGCGCTGAAGAAAAATTTGAGCTGGAGCAGCACACTGAGCATGCCGCCAAAGTTTTACAGGATATCGATTTCGGCTTACCTGTCTTCGATGCCGTTTACCAGATGAATGAAACCCTCAATGGCAAGGGGTATCCGAACGGCTTGAAGGGCGATGAAATAGGCTTACCTGCGCGGATTCTTGCAGTTGTGAATAGCTTTTGTGCCATGGTTGGGCCCCGCGCTTACCGCGCGGCTCGTTCAGCCGATGAAACGCTCGAGATTATCAAGGCTGGAGAAGATACTTACGACCAGCGCGTTGTTGCTGCTCTTAAGGAAGTTGTGCAATCGGCCGTCGGTGAAAAACTACTGGATAAGCGCTCTCAGGATTGAGAGAAGGTCCTCCCCCTTCGCTCTTTAGCTCGTGGTGCCCGGCCATACTTCCCAGTGTGGTCGGGCACTCTCTTCCCATGACATGCCAATCGTGTATATAATTAACGGGTAAACTTTTAACTGTTGGAGACCTTATGAATAACTTTAGTCAGGCCGTTTGCCAGACCATTGGCGAGGACCTGAAGAGTGAAGACGTGCAGACGATTCAGGTCAATCTTGGCTTGCTCTGTAATTTGAGTTGCCGTCATTGTCATGTCGAAGCGAACCCAAAACGTCCCGAGGTTATGACCTGGGAGACGATGCAAAGCGTGTTACATCTGGCGAAAGCACTGCCGAAAGCGCGGATTGATCTCACCGGGGGAGCCCCTGAGCTTAATCCCTTCTTTAAAGATTTTGTCTCCGCTCTCAGAGACAGTGGCCACCAGGTGCTGGTACGCACCAACCTGACTGTTTTCTTTGAAGCCGGACAGGCTGATACACCAGAATTTCTGGCCAACCAGGGTGTTCACCTGGTGGCTTCTCTGCCCTGCTATCTAGACGATAATGTCGACAAGCAGAGAGGGGGCGGTGTCTATAAACGGAGTGTCGCAGCTCTACGCCGTCTGAATTCTCTCGGTTATGGGCGTCAACCGGAGTTGCCGTTGAACCTTGTTTATAACCCCGGTGGCGCTTTCCTTCCACCGGATCAGGCCACTTTGGAAGAGACTTACCGCAAAGAGCTCAAGGATCGTTTCGAGGTGGCGTTCAGCAGCCTTCTGACCATTACCAATATGCCGATGGGACGCTTCCTGAACGATCTGCAGCGTGATGGTGAAGCAGAAAGTTACAGGTCGCTGCTTGAGGACAACTTTAACCAGGCAACCCTGGAGGGGTTGATGTGCCGTCATCAGATCTGTGTCGCATGGAATGGCTTCCTTTCCGATTGTGACTTCAACAGCGCCCTGGGGCTTTCTCTCGACGAGGGTTTGCCGAAGCACATCGACGACCTTGACCCCGAACAGTTGCAGGGCCGCACCATCGTAACCGGAGAGCATTGTTTCGGTTGCACCGCCGGCGGTGGTTCCTCCTGTGGCGGTGCCCTGGTCGCATAAGCTGTAGAACGTGCCAATGTAACAAGAAAGGTCTTCCGGAAACTCTGGAAGGCCTTTCTTGTCTCTCTCGAGAGTACATGGTTATGCAACAAGATTGACAGTCAGGTTAAGAGTGATTAGGATGCTGAAACCTACCATGAACAAACACTTTTTTGCCATACTCCTCCTGCTGCTATGCCTGCTGGTCAGCGGCCCGGCTGAAGCACGGCTGACGCTCGGTATTGTGCCTGGAACGCATGACTCTTCTGGAGAGGTTTCCCTGGAACAAGCGAATGCGTTAGCGGAGCTCCTCACTGAGAACCTTCAGGAAGAGGTTGTCGTTAAGGAACTCGCGGACTCTTCGACCTTGATCAACTGGATCGATCGGTTTGCCATGCTCGATCTGGCTTTGCTCTCCTCAAAGGATGTTGAAGCCAACCCCGGGCGTTTCCTGTCGGTTGGGAAACTTCATCCAGAGAGTGACCTGCGCCTGGTTTCACGGCAGGGAATCAGTGGCGCATGGTTGCAACGTGTCGCCGAAGTTCTGCGTGAGCCGGGCGTCTCTACCGCTGAAACAACTCAGCAGATTGTCTCGCAGCCTCCGTCAGTGGTTGAAAAAAGCCCCTCTGCTGCCGAGCAGGAGCCTCTGCCCGTCGACGAAGTCATCGAGGTTCAAAATGAACTGGAGCATGTTCCTCCTTTAAGCACGGGCCGTGCGTGGACTCCACAAGACGAGGGGCTTTACCGTGATCTCTTGGCCAGTGACGAACCGCCGCTTAAAACGCTGGTTCTCGGTGTCATTCCAGACCCCAGGGGTTTGTTGCGCACGACAGAGCAAGCTCAGCAATTAGCGACTTACCTCGAACAAGCGCTACCTGTTTCCGTAACGATCCGAGAATTCGCAAGCATAGAAACCTTCGCGGAATGGTTCATGCGTTATCGAATGGTCGATCTGGCGATTTTGCCACGCACATACGCTGAGATGAGCCTGGGAAGAGATTATCAACCTCTGGTGAAGCTCTTGCGCTCGGATAAACCGGGTGAAGAATCGGCAGAGTTGGTTATTATGCGGCGCGGCCAGAATCAGGAACTCCTGGGACCATTACAGCAAACGCTCCTGGTTATGACACAAGTCTCTGGTGGCCAGGATCTTATGAAAGCCTTGAGCGTCAGCGAGGTGCTGGCCCTGGATGACGCTGTTGTCTTGCCGACCGTTGTCGAGGCGATACCAGAACTGGTCCAGGAGGCTTCTCCAGTTCCGGTCGCGATGCCCGAAGAGGTGGTTGAACCTGCCGTTGAAGAACCTACGCCGCCAACACCTGAACTTGCCGATCCTCTTGAACCTCTAACCCCGCCGGCGGTTGTCGTCAAGCCTTTACCGGCCGTCCCGCAACCGGGTCAACCGCCCGTGGTTCCGTCTACAGATGTCATCGCCGTTACTGCTCCTGAACTCCCCGCGGAGAGAACAAATCCTTCTGAACCACCAGGTCCCACTGTCGCAAACCCCATTGAGGTCCCTGAGATAGCCTCCCCGCCGGCAGAACCGTTTGAGCCGTCCGTACCCTTGTTGCCACCCGTTGCCGCCGAGGCTGCGCAGCCGGAAAGCCTGGCCGTTGTTGAACCTCCTGCTGTACCGCAAACACCTGTTGCTGTAGAAGCTCCTGTTTTTGCAGAGGCCCCGGTTGTTATAGAGGCCCCGGTTGTTGTAGAAGCCCCGGTTGTTGTAGAAGCCCCGGTTGTTGTAGAGACTCCGGTTGCTGTAGAGGCTCCGGTTGCTGTAGAGACTCCGGTTGTTAAAGAGGCTCAAGCGATGCCGCAGGAAGAGCTCACTCAAGCCCTTGCTGCTCCCGTTGCTCCGGAAGTCACTGAACGGCCCGTCCCTGAGCTCGATGAATTTATCTCGGAGCAGGTTCCCGAAGAACCGGAATTGGCAGCTCTGCCGCAGGAAGAAACTGCGCTTGAGCCTGTTGAACTAACTGAGCCTTCTACAGCGCCTCCTAGCCTGGTTGGTAAAACAGGAGAGGAACCTGTTGTTCCGGTGATACCGGAGCCGTTTGAAGATAAGACCCCTTTTGTGGAAACCATTGTTCTTGAACCCGAGCCAGCACCAATCGCCTCGGTCGTTCCCATCGTGATCGCTGAGCAAGATCAGGACATTGTTGAAGAAACCGGGAGGACGAAAGACTTCTCTCCCGAGGGTTATTTGACAGAGGCCGACTCCGTTCTTGATGACGACGTCGAAAAACCTTTGCTTGATACGGAAATCCTCGCTTTTTTAGGTGAGAATACCGTTGCTTCAATGATTTCCCAGCCCGACATACCCCAGTCGCTTCGTCCCCCAGGAATTCCTGCTGTGCGACCCTCCCCTGCGTCATTGCCCCCTGAGCCCACGGATGAACTTCTCGTGGCCTCGATACCCGAACCTGCCAGGAGGACCTTTCCTGCGCCGCTGCCGCAACTTTTGCCTGATTTGGTGCCGGAGCCAGGAGTCATCTATGTGATTCCCTTTGCCGCGGTTATGGTGCCCAATGATTTCAATTCCATGTTCTTTGACCAGTTTGTTGATCTGCTTAACCAGGGGGGAGAAGACCTCGGACTACAGTTTGTCATCCTTAAGGAAGATTTGCAGCGTGTTGACCCCGGTTGGCTGGCAGTTCGTCAATATGTAACCGGGGAAATTTACGGATACGTTGAAGACTCAGGCTGCTGCTCGACGGATCTGCGCACCAAGGCTCGTTTGATTTATCACAGACCCAAACAAGAATTGCCGGCTTTTAGGTATGAGTACCCGGTCAGAATCTTTTTTGAACATGACCGATCAACGATTGCTGTTGAACGGGCTAAGGTCGCTGAAGAGATCGCTGCGAACCTCTCAACTGAACTTCTCACGGTTCTTGGCAATTAATTATTTCGCTAACTTGGCCTGTTTGACACACTGCCGTCAGTCACTCGACAGACGATTCCCTTTTATTCTTTATTTTTTTCTGAAAAGACCTTGACAATCTCGGGAGGCTGATTATATTTAGGCCTGCTTTTGGCACTCTTTGGCTGCGAGTGCCAACATAGTTGTCTCGGTACGGATCTTATTATTTATCAAGTGGATTAATATCCCGGATTGTCTCAAGAAAGGAGAACACAAGTTATGAACATCAGACCTTTGCATGACCGGATTATCGTAGAACGCCTCGAGGAGGAGACCACGACGGCTTCCGGTATCATCATCCCCGATTCCGCCAAAGAAAAGCCTATGCAGGGCGACGTCATTGCTGTTGGAAAAGGTAAAGTGACCGAAGACGGCAAGGTTTTGCCTCTTGACGTCAAAGTTGGCGACAAGGTGCTGTTCGGCAAGTACTCGGGCACCGAAATCAAGATCGAAGGCAAAGAATATCTGATGATGCGCGAGGACGATGTCCTCGGCGTCGTTGAATAAAACACATTACCCACGACTGATTACGGAGGATACATAGACATGGCTGGAAAAGAGATTAAATTCGGGCAAGAAGCCCGTGCATCAATTCTGGAAGGGGTCAACGCCCTTGCCAACGCAGTAAAAGTTACCCTCGGCCCCAAGGGCCGCAACGTTGTGATCGCCAAGAGCTTTGGCGCTCCTTTGATCACCAAGGACGGCGTCACCGTTGCTAAAGAGATCGAGCTGGAAGGCAATTTTGAGAACATGGGCGCGCAGCTGGTCAAGGAAGTTGCTTCCAAGACCTCTGACGTTGCCGGTGACGGCACCACCACCGCTACGGTTCTGGCCCAGGCCATCTACCGTGAAGGCGTTAAGCTCGTAACTGCTGGCCACAACCCGATGGAAATCAAGCGTGGTATCGACAAGGCGGTCGGTGCTGCTGTCGTTTCTCTGCAAGAGCTCTCCAAGCCGGTGAAAGACCACAAAGAGATTGCCCAGGTTGGCACCATCTCTGCCAACTCCGACGAGACCATTGGCAACATCATTGCCGAGGCGATGGAGAAAGTCGGCAAAGAAGGCGTTATCACTGTCGAGGAAGCCAAAGCGATGGAAACCTCTCTCGAGACTGTCGAAGGTATGCAGTTCGACCGCGGTTACCTCTCTCCTTACTTCGTCACCGATCCAGAGCGCATGGAAACGGTTATGGAAGACGCTCTGATCCTGATCCACGATAAGAAAATCAGCAACATGCGTGATCTTCTGCCGATTCTCGAGCCGGTTGCCAAGCAAGGCCGTCCGCTGTTCATTATTGCTGAAGACGTTGATGGCGAAGCTCTGGCTACTCTGGTTGTTAACAAGCTGCGCGGTACGCTTAACATTGCTGCTGTTAAGGCTCCTGGCTTCGGTGACCGTCGCAAGGCGATGCTCGAAGACCTTGCTATCCTCACCGGTGGTCGCGTGATCTCAGAAGAAGTCGGCTTCAAGTTGGAAACGGCTACTCTTGATATGCTCGGTACTGCCAAGCGCATCGTCATCGACAAAGACAACACTACGATTATCGACGGCGCTGGTTCCGAGGCGGATATCGCTGGCCGCGTCAAGATGATTCGTGCCCAGGTCGAAGAAACCAGCAGTGACTACGATCGTGAAAAACTGCAGGAGCGTCTCGCCAAGCTGATCGGCGGCGTTGCAGTTGTCAAGGTTGGCGCTGCGACCGAGACTGAGATGAAAGAAAAGAAAGCCCGCGTTGAAGACGCGCTGCACGCAACCCGCGCAGCCGTTGAAGAAGGTATCGTCCCTGGAGGCGGTGTTGCTCTGATTCGTGCTATCGAAGCGGTTGCCAAGGTTGAAGTTACCGGTGAGCAGGAGTTTGGCGTCAACATCGTCAAGCGCGCTCTCGAAGAGCCTCTCCGTCAGATCGCTGCCAACGCTGGCCAGGAAGGCTCTATCGTGGTCAACGAAGTCAAAAACAGCAAAGGGTCCACCGGCTTCAATGCTGCCACCGATGAGTACGTTGACCTGGTCAAGGCCGGTATCATCGATCCGACCAAGGTGGTTCGCTCTGCTCTACAGAACGCTGCTTCCGTATCCGGTCTGATGCTGACCACTGAAGCTTGTATCGCTGACAAGCCGGCACCTGAAGGTGGCGCTGGTATGCCCGATATGGGCGGCATGGGCGGCATGGGTGGTATGGGTGGTATGGGCGGCATGATGTAACGCCTGATCAACCAGATTATGAACAGAAAAAAGCTCTCCGGGAAACCGGGGAGCTTTTTTTGTGAGGGCGTCGTCAACACGGGGGAGAGAGACCTCTCCAGAATAAATCTCAAGGGTCCTAAGTGGTTTCCGCATGGTAAAGTTTTTTGTAAAATTCGTAGGCCTGCATGCCGGCAGGGTTGTCTTGAGATGCCAGGGAATCAATGCGTAGGAATTCCAGCAGTAAAGGAAAGTTGGGGTCAACCAGATATGCTCGTTGCCTTTTGCTGAGATCCTCGGCTTTTTGTAGTTGCCAGGAATGATGGAAAATATGATGGCGGATAACCCAGTAAATCCGTGCAATGCGCTCGGTTGGCATTTCAAGTCTGGCGAGAATCCCGCCAGCCATATCAGCCCCGAGGTTGGCGTGACCATGGGCGGTAATGCGTCCTTGTGCGTTCTTCTCTGTTGTTGCTGGCTTGCCAATATCATGAAGCAGGGCGATCCAAAGCAGGTCGGGATCACAATCAGCAGGGCAAAGTTCAATCGCCAGCCGGGTGTGAACGGCAACATCACCTTCGGCATGATATTCCGGTGGCTGCAGGGTGCCAGACAAAAGGGCCAGCTCCGGGATTGTTTCACTGAGACGACCCCACCAGCCTGTTTCGCGCAGCCGCAGTTCTTTTTCAAGCTCATTCAACAAGCTCATTTCTTGTTCGCCTTTTGTCCGAAGTGATAATCCTCAACCGTTTTGTCCAGGTTACTCTCCCAACGACTGCAGGCGATGACAATGCGTTGCCAACCGCTCGGAATAATCTCCTGGGTGTGTGCCAGGTTGTTGCGCAAGGTTTCAAACTCCTTGACCGCAGTGCGGGTTTCTCTTCGAGACTTGTGTCCCAGTGACTCTCTTAGCTCATCATCATAAGTGATGATCCAGCCCTTGTCGCCAAACTGCAGGCAGTCGACCAGCTCAACCTGCTGCCCCCTGCGGTTTCTCTCCTCCTGAAGTTTCCTGGCGACATCAACACGTTTTTCGGAAAGGAACTCCTGCCAGGAGTCACCGGGATAGCGTTGACGCAATACCTCTGTCATGGTCATTTCGATGATAGTAATCATGCCGAAAAGGAACATGCGCATTGGTGGTTTTTCCAGGTCGGTCAGGGTGATGATTGCGCCGACATGATCAAGGATGGTCACAAAGCACTGCTGGTTGATCGACAGAGACTTGACCACATCGATCAAGTTGGCGGTGTCAGGAACAAGGTCATCATCTGGGGTAAAAGAACGGAAATGGTCGCCACAGACTCCAGATGTCAGATCCTCGTGTCGCACATACCCTTCAACCAATCCGTTTCTGCGTACGCCAACGAGATCGAATCGTTTCTTTTGCATGAACTGATGAACGTCTGCCACTTGAGCGTTTTCATCAAAGGAAACCAGCGGCTCGGCAATATCCATCGCCGAAAACCCCTTGAGGAAAAGCCTGCGTAATCGGGAACTTTGTGTGTCTTTCCAGGGCATGATAACTCCATAAGCTCTTTTGTCAGCTTTTGGTCGGTGTACATAATTGGTTCGACGAAACATCAAATTTTTCAGGATGGTTATTGTCGTCTCATGCTATGACAAAAATTCTGACCCCGAATCTCTATACACGCCAACAGCCTGCCTACCTTTGAAAAGCTTGCCCGCTAATTGAAATAGCGGAAATAACTGGTAGCTTTGTACATTAATCCATTGTTACGAATATATATTCACTTATTTGTGTCTCTGTTACAAGAAGACGTCTGTATCAAGCAAGTAAAACAGAAATCAACAACAAGTTCAAATGTAAGACTTGTCCCCGCAGATTTATGAGGATGGCGTTACTTACCAACAATGCCAAGGTAGTCACAACCTGGCTGCCAATCTTAGGCAAAGGGAGAGGAGAATCAAGATGTCTGTAGTATCCCGAAGTTGTTTCCTGTTGCTCGTTATGTTTTTAGGGCTCACAGGCCTGCCGAAGGCCAATGCAGCAGAACCGTCATCAACGGATCAGAAGACTAATGTTATAGACGAAGAGGTTCTGGAGATTTTCAACCGTTCTATGGACTATCTCGCCAAACTTAAACAGTTTCAGGTGACTGCCGAATTCGGTTTCGATGTGTTGCAAGAGACGGGTCAGAAGATAGAGTTCGGCTCCCATCAGGACGTCACGATTCAACGCCCGAATCATTTTCGGGTCGATTTTGTCCGCAGGGATGGGGTTCATGGCAGCGTTGTCTATGACGGCAAGGAGGTTGTGCTATCTCACCCCGAGGAAGCGGTTTATGCCAAGGCCCCGTTCAAAGGCGAAATCGATGACGCACTCGACTTCCTCGCAGAGGAGCTTCAAAGACCAATTCCCTTAAGAGATTTTTTCGTGAGTGATCCAGGCTCTGTGCTGACTGCCAAGATAGAGTCCGGGATCTATGTTGATGAGTCGATGTTGGCAGGCGTACTATGTGATCACCTCGCCATGCGTAATGACAATGTTGATTTCCAGATCTGGATCCCTCAGGGCGATGAACCTTTGCCGCGTAGAATTATCATCACGTTTAAAAATGAGGAAGGTCAGCCTCAATTCTGGGGGCAATTCTTGAAGTGGGAAACATCTCCAAAGCTAAGTGACGAGACCTTTACTTTCACACCTTCGAAGAAGGTGGAGCGCATTCCCTTTGCGGTGGTAGATGTTGAGATGCAATCGGAAGGAGGTCAGCCATGATGAACAGGAAGTGGCAATTGGTCATCGCTGGCTGTTCTTTTTTGGTAGCTCTGCTGTTTGTTGTGGCCGAAGTTGAGGCGCGTCGTGGTGGAGGTGGCGGCGGTCGAGGCGGAGGCGGCAGAAGCTTCTCTCGAAGTGGGCCCGCCTCTGGCGGTTCGATTCGCAGTCACCAGGCTCCGAGTGGTCAGCGGGGAGGCAATCGCAGCAGCCTTTCTGATAATCGCGGCAGCAGGCAAGACAATCGTGGTGATAAGCGTGGCGACATGCAGGACAATCGCAGTGAGCGGCGTAGCAACATGCAAGACAATCGTGGCGACCGGCAAGATGACATACAGGACGCTCGCAAGGAGAGACGTGAAGACTGGCAGGACTACGGAGATGATGTGCGAGATGATCGGCGTGACTGGTATAACGATCGTTATCGTTACAGAGTTGGCTCAAGTATAACTTATGCAACCTTTCGCTCGCTTTCATGCACGTCAACCACTGTTCATGTTAACGGTGTCACCTACTATCGCTGTGATAATGATTGGTATTCACGGGCCTATTCTGGCGGGAATGTGACATATATTGTTGTCAAGGCTCCTGCTGGTTATTGAGTTCAACAGGTTTAAAGATTGAAAGACCGTTAAGCAGGTCGATAAATCAACGTCTAAGGAATGGAGCCTCCGTAAATGGAGGCTTTTTTATGAAGGTGGCTCGAAAATATACCACCCCATGTTCCTGAAACAGAGGATGAGAAGCAGCGAGACCAGGCTGCGAAGATGCGGCGGGCATTTAAAAACGAATTCTTGGAGAAACTTAAAAAAACCTCTATGGCCTGATTTCGTCTGCTCCCGAGCAGGGTGGGGAAGGCTTTTTAACTTTATGTGCTAGCTTTTAGCTGCCAACAATGAGCCATCTGAAAGTTCTCAAATGTTTAAGATTACAGCATTTCGCAGATGATTAAGTTTGCTTCAAGGCTTGAAGATTAGAGTTTTTGAAGTATTATTAATTGGCGTAAGAATGAATGCCTTGGTGCTATTTCAGAGGGCAGCAACGCTTTTGTGAAAGTTTGATCTTGGCATTACCCTCTTTAGTTGTCTGCCTTTTCAGGAGAAACAGATGCGTTTTGTTGTGATTTCTATGTTTGGCTTAACCTTGCTGATGTCCGGTTGCATCAAGGTTGGACCTGATTTTACTTCCCTTCCTGCTCCTGTCGCCGATAGCTGGATAGAGCAAGCCGATCAGCAATTAATCGCCACGCCAGACCAGTATGAAGAATGGTGGCTGGTCTTCGATGACCCTGTTCTGAATAGTCTTGTTAAAGAAGCCCATAGTCAAAACCTCGGCTTGCAGGTTGCCGGTCTGCGTATTCTTGAAGCCCGCGCCCAACTCGGCATTGCCACGGGCAACCTGTACCCGCAACAGCAGCAGTTAGGGGCCTCGGCAGCGGCCCTCGGAGCGAGCAGGAACGCGGCCAATACAATCGCCGGTGATCTCGACTACAAGGATCTCAACACCAGCTTCAGTGCCGGTTGGGAACTTGATTTCTGGGGCAAATTCAGGCGCGGTGTCGAAGCTGCCGATGCGCAATTCCTTGCAGCAATTGCCAATTATGACGAAGTTATGGTGACCTTGACTGCCGAGGTCGCCCGCTCCTACATTCTCATCCGTACCCTGTCCGAGCAAATCCGCCTCTCCGAAGAGAGTGCCGCAATTCAGGAACGCTCACTGGAGATCGCTGAGAACCGTTTTGATGGTGGCCTGGTCACCGAGCTCGATGTCCAGCAAGCTCGCACGCTTCTGGCCAATACCCGGTCGGCCATTCCACGCTTCCGCACCGACTACCGGAAAGCCCAGAATGCCTTGAGTATTCTGCTCGGCACTCCTCCCAAAGATCTGACTTCTCAGCTTAACATTTCCGGGCACACCAGTATCCCCCAGCCCCCTGCTGAAGTCGCTGTAGGCGTGCCGGCGGACCTGTTGCGACGGCGCCCTGATATCCGCCGTGCAGAACAACAGGCCGCTGCCCAGAGCGCCCTGGTCGGCGTCACCAAGGCCGATCTCTACCCCCACTTCACCCTGATCGGTAGCATCGGTCTGCAGTCCAGCAACAGTCCCTTGACCCGCGAAGGGGGCAGCAGCTTAAGCGACCTGTTCAGCAGCAACAGCTTCACCTACTTCACCGGGCCATCTCTGACCTGGAATCTGCTTAACTATGGTCGTATCAAGAACCAGGTGCGTGTTCAAGATGCCAGATTGCAGCAGTTGATCGCCAGTTACCAGAATACAGTCCTCAACGCTGCGCGCGAGGTCGAGGATGCCATGACCGGCTTCCTCGAGGATAAGGTCCAGGCCGGTTATCTTGCTGAAGCCGTCGCTGCTTCAAGGCGCTCGGTCGATATTTCGTCACTACAGTACAGCGAAGGTCTCACCGATTATCAGCGGGTCCTCGATGCCCAGCGTAGCTTGACCCGTGATCAAGACGCTCTGGCTAGAGTGCAAGGCTCTTTTGCCATTAACCTTGTGAATATGTACAAGGCCCTTGGGGGCGGTTGGCAACAGCGCTTAAACGCCGAGATCGTCCCTGTTGATGTGCAGCAACAGATGTCGGAGCGTACCGATTGGGGTGGCCTGCTAGACAAAGCAGAACAGCAGCCGGAAGCTGTTGACGACACGTCAAATTGGCGCTGGCCGGATTGGTAGAGTGATGAAGTCCGATGCGTGCAGCATGTGGCGTGAAAAAACGCATTACTCATAAAAGAAACTTTTCCCCAATAACCTTTCACCTTTTACGAACATCGGGTGTGCTATGAAAAATCGATTGTTGTTTGCAGGACTCTTTATCACGATAATCTTGACCCTGGTAGCCTGCGGCGAGAAAGAGGTCGTAGAAAAAGACACCGTCCGGCCAATTAAGGCAATGAAGGTCGGTGATGAGGAGCCTTTCGGCGGGCGCTGGTTCCCAGGCAAAGCCACTGCGACTCAGGAAGCCAATCTCTCTTTCAGGGTCTCCGGAACCGTACAGAGAATTCCTGTCGATATCGGTGCGGAAGTCAAGCAGGGTGGCCTGCTGGCTCGCCTCGACCCACAGGATTATCAGGTCGCATTGAACGATGCCCAGGCCCAGTTTCGCAAGGCGACAGCAGGCCTTGACCTGGCAGAATCTGAATATGCCAGGGTCGCCAGGGTGTTTGAGAAGGACCCCGGCGCGGTCAGCAAGTCGATGGTCGATGTCCGCAAGGCGGAACTCGATACCGCCAGGGCACAGATTGTCTCCGCGAAAGCTGCGGTTGAAAGTGCCACGGACAACCTGAGCTATACCTACATGAAGTCGCCTTACGATGGAATCGTGGTTGAGAAATTCGTCGAGCAGTTCGAAGATGTGCAGGCGAAGCAACAGATTATCCGTGTACTCGACAACAGCAGTATCGAGTTTACCGTGCAGATCCCGGAAACCCTGATGGAGCATGTCGACGTCGTCCGTGAGTTGGGAGCCGTTGTGCTCTTTGATACCTATCCCGATGCCGAGGTGCCTGCCAGGGTCAAAGAGATTGGCAAGGAAGCCTCGAAGACAACACGGACTTACCCGGTAACGCTGATCATGGATCAACCTGAAGGCTTCAAGATCCTGCCCGGAATGGCTGGTAAGGCAAAAGGCGACAAGAGAGCCGTCACCCAGATTGCTGCAGAGGAAGGCCTGGTTGGAGTCGAGATTCCGATTACCGCGACATTCTCCGATGAAGCCAAAAAGACCTTTGTCTGGGTTGTGGATGAGAACAGTATGCAAGTCAACAAAAGACCCGTTACGATCATCAACCTGACCGAAAACGGGGCCATGATCACAGGCCTCGAGCCTGGGGAAATCATCGCTACTGCCGGAGCCAATATGCTGGTTCAAGACCAGCAGGTTCGCATTGTTGAATAATCTTTTGCATTGAGGAGATTCGTCCGTGAATCTTGCCAAGATAGCCATTGAAAAAAAGGCGGTCAGCTATTTTATCACCTTCCTGCTAGTGGTCGGAGGGCTTGCCAGTTTCTTTTCCCTGGGACAACTCGAAGACCCGGACTACAGCGTCAAGACCGCGGTCATCATTACCCAGTATCCTGGAGCCAGTGCCGCTGAAGTCGAACTCGAGGTAACCGACCGGATCGAGATAGCCCTGCAGCAACTCAAGACCATCGACTATCTCAGGTCTTTTTCTGCTCCAGGCTATTCCCAGATCTGGGTCAACATCAAAACCCAGTACTGGTCGGACAAACTGCCGCAGATCTGGGATGATATGCGCCGCAAAGTTCGCGAAGTCGAGGGCTCGCTGCCTCCCGGCTGTAGCCGGCCGATTGTCAACGATGATTTCGGTGATGTCTACGGACTTTTGATGGCGATTACCGGTGACGGCTACTCCTACGCCGAAATGGAGGACGCCGCCAAGGGCCTGAAGAAGGAACTGAGCCTGGTTGAAGGCGTTGCACGTGTCGAACTCTGGGGTGTGCAGCCGAAAATTATTTACCTGGAAGCCTCAGAGACCCAGTTGAGCCAGTTGGGGATTTCTGATAAGAGCATTGTCTCCACTATGCAGCAGCAGAACATGGTGGTCGATGCCGGAAGCGTCGATGTTCAGCAGAAGCGGGTTCGGATTGCGCCGACCGGTGAGTTCAGATCGCCGGAGGATATCTCTGAGCTGGCCATTCACCCGTCTTTGATAGACAGCCTGCAAAGTCTCGGCAAGGGACAGCCGTTGCAAAGCAGCGATGAGCTGATCCGCATCCGTGATATAGGTACGGTCAGGCGTGGCTACAAGGATCCGCCGCCGACCATGATGCGCCTCGATGGCAAGCCGGCCCTGGCAATCTCGATCACCAACGTTGCCGGAGCCAACATCGTCGATGTCGGCCGCAATGTCGACGCACGGATGGCCGAGCTTGAGAAAGATTTGCCGGTTGGCCTGGAGGCTCACCATGTCCACTGGATGTCTGATGTGGTCTCCGACTCGGTTAACGGCTTCTTCATTAACCTTGCGGAAGCCGTAGGAATCGTACTTGTTGTTCTGGCCCTGTCCATGGGTTGGCGTATGGGTACTCTGATCGGCATTGACCTGATACTCACCATCCTCGGCACACTCATTGTCATGGCAATCATGGGGATCGACCTGCAGCGCATGTCATTGGGCGCCCTGATTATTGCCCTGGGGATGATGGTCGACAACTCGATCGTCGTTGCTGAAGGGTTTGTCGTTCGCCGTGAACAGGGGATGGACAAGATCAAGGCGGCCATTGAAGCCGCAGGCTCGCCGTCGATGCCATTGCTCGGTGCAACCGTGATAGCGGTCATGGCTTTCTACCCGATCGGCGGGTCCAAAGAAAGTACAGGTGAGTACTGCCTCTCGCTGTTCATCGTCGTCGGCATCTCGTTGATGGTCAGCTGGATCGTCTCGATGACCCTGACGCCGATCAAATGCCTCGACATGCTGCCCGATCCGAAACCACAGGAAGCAGGGCACGACCCGTTTGGCAGTAAATTCTATAAAATCTTCCGTGGTTTGCTGGAAAAGGCGATCCGTCTGCGCGTTTTGTTCATCGCTATCATGGTCGGCCTGCTGGTGACCTCGTTCATGGGTTTCGGCTTTGTCGAACAGCTGTTTTTCCCGAGTTCGTCGATGAGCAAGTTCATGATTGACTACTATGCGCCTCAGGGTACACGTATCGAAGTGGTCTCCAACGATCTCAAGGCTCTTGAGGAAAAACTGCTCGCCGACGAACGGGTCGATAATGTTGCGGCGTTTATCGGTTCCGGACCGCCGCGCTTCTACCTGCCGGTAGAGCCTGAATCGGCTAACCCCGCTTACGGGCAACTGATTGTCAACCTGCACGATTTCCGCAAGATCGATGAGCTGATTAAAGAGCTCACTCCCTGGGCTGCGGAGACCTTCCCTGATTCCATGGTGCCGATGCGCAAGTTCGATGTCGGCCCGGGCCAGACCTGGCAATTCCAGTACCGGATCAGCGGCCCGGCGATTGCTGACACTGAACTGTTGCGCAGTCTCAGCGAAGAGGTACTGGATCTCCTGAGGGATGAACCACTGGCTGGCGCCATGCAGGTCGACTGGCGTCAGAAAGTGCCGAAGATGGTGCCGGTCTACAACCAGGAGCGGGCCCGCTACGCCGGGGTCGCCCGCGAGGATGTCGCCAATGCGACCAAGCGGGCTTACGACGGTCGCACGATCGGACTTTATCGTGAACAGGACGAATTGCTGCCAATCGTTCTGCGTCATGTCGAAGATGACCGTGCCAGTCTGGCTTCTTTCGACGTACTGCAGGTCCAACCCGGCTTGACAACGTCGACCCTGCCGATCGCCCAGGTCACAGATGGGGTCAAGATGGAGTGGGAGGAGACCCGGATCTGGCGACGGGATCGACGGCGCACCATCACCGTCCAGGCCAACCCGGTGCTCGGGCAGACTCTGCCAACCTTGATGAAACAGGTCCAGGCCAAGGTTGAAGCGATCGAAATGCCTCCCGGCTACAAGGCCCAGTGGGGGGGGACGACTGAGGATTCGGCAAAATCCCAGAAGGCGTTGGTCCCCGGCCTGGTGCCAACCTTTGCAGTGATCCTGTTTATCCTGGTCGCTTTGTTCAATGCCTTCAAGCCACCGATCGTGATCATGCTGACGGTACCTTTCGCCATGATTGGTATTACCAGCGGCTTGCTCGCCTTCCAGGCTCCCTTCGGCTTTATGGCCCTGCTCGGCGCCATGAGCCTGATGGGGATGATGATCAAGAATGCCATAGTGCTGCTCGACGAGGTCAATATCAACCTTGGCAACGGCATGGCGCAATACGATGCCGTGGTCATTGCCGCGCTGGCTCGCCTGCGCCCAGTTGTGTTGGCCGCCGCGACCACGGTGCTAGGTGTCATCCCGCTGCTGCAGGACGTGTTCTGGGTTGGTATGGCGATCACCATTATGGCCGGTCTGGCCTTTGGTACGGTACTGACCATGCTTGTGGTGCCAGTACTTTACTGTATGTTCTTCAAGGTGCCGTCGCCGAAAGCATAAGAGTAAAAAATACGGTTTTCCCGTTAAGGAGTTATGTCCTGATCACACGACAGAAAAGGAGGAGATTTGCTTCTCCTTTTCTGTTTTTTAGCCGCGACTCTCAATGGAGGAAGTTATGTCTGCCATTCAGCCGCATAGTTTCATGCACAGTGTTAAACGAATGTATGACTTCGCTGTAGCAAGGATGGATCTGCCCCCGGGAATTGCTGAGCTGCTTGGGGAATGTCGTTCCGTTTACCAGGTGCGTTTTCAGGCGAAAATAAATGGTGAATACAAAGTTTTTAAAGGCTGGCGCGCGACCCATAGCGAACACCGCCTGCCTGCCAAGGGCGGCATCCGTTTTGCCACCGCAGTCAACCAGGACGAGGTCGAAGCTCTGGCCGCCTTGATGACCTTTAAATGCGCTGTGGTCAATGTTCCTTTTGGCGGTTCCAAGGGAGGTCTTTGCATCGACCCTCGCGCCTACAGTCGTGAAGACCTTGATGCCGTTACTCGCCGGTTTGCATTAGAGCTCGAGAAAAAAGGTTATCTCAGCCCAGCTTTGAACGTGCCGGCCCCTGACATGGGAACAGGGCAAAGAGAGATGGCTCTGATGGCTGATATCTACCGGACACTGCATCCCGAAGATATCGATGCGGCTGCCTGTATCACCGGGAAACCTCCAGAGATGGGCGGCATTAAGGGCCGAACCGAAGCAACCGGACGTGGAGTGCAGTACGCCATGCAGGAGTTCTTCCGCCACGCAGAAGATGTCAAGGCGGCAGACCTGACGCCCGGTCTGGCTGGAAAGCGTGTGGTTGTCCAGGGCCTTGGTAACGTCGGCTACCATGCTGCCAAGTTCCTCGAAGAGGAAGATGACTGCCTGATTCTCGGCATCATCGAAAGGGACGGCGGTCTTTGGAATGCTAATGGCTTGAATGTCGAGAGTGTCTTTGCCTATTTGCGTGAGAATGGTGGCGTCAAAGGCTACCCGGAAGCCGAATATTTTGCTGAGGGGAGTTCACTCCTCGAAGCAGATTGTGACATTTTGGTGCCAGCGGCTCTCGAAAGCCAAATTCATGAAGGCAATGCCGAAAAGATCAAGGCCAACCTGATCGTTGAGGCTGCGAACGGTCCGGTTACCGCCGAGGCAGACGAAATACTTCGTCAACGCGGTAAGATCATTATTCCGGATATGTATGCCAATGCCGGTGGAGTGACAGTTTCCTACTTTGAGTGGACCAAGAACCTGGCACATATGCGCTTTGGCAAGATGGGCCGTCGTTTCATGCAGTTCAGAGCAGAGTCGGCCATCGATGCCCTGGAGCAGGCCATGGGGAACAAGTTTCCGGAAAAGATGCGTCAGAGCTTTCAGAAAGAGGCCGACGAGCTGAACCTGGTTCGTTCGGGTCTGGAAGACACCATGTGCGAGGCCTACCAGGAGATTCGGGAAATTTGGCATTCTCGCGATGATGTCCCTGATCTGCGCACAGCCGCCTACATTCTGGCGATTGGCCGTGTGGCTCATTACTACACGGAGTATGCACTCTGACAAATAAACATGAAAAGGGCGTGACACGTGGCCGGAAGTGTTTTTTCGTTTGAGGCTTTGATTATTTAATAACCACGCAAAGGTGAAGAAGGCTTTCTGGCTTTTTCACCTTTCGCTCCTTACACCACGAAACATTGTGTTATGACTCCTGTCTTCATCACCATAGCTTTTGTTCTTGGTTTCCTGGTTCGCCAGGTCGGACTGCCGCCACTGATCGGCTTCCTTGCCGCCGGCTTCGCTCTCAATGCCCTTGGCTTTGAGGGCGGCGAGGGCCTGCAGGTCATCGCCGACCTGGGCGTCACTCTGCTGCTCTTCAGCATCGGTTTGAAACTGCAGCTCAAGAACCTGGCTAAGCCTGAGGTCTGGGCCGGAGCCTCCCTGCACATGCTGACAACAGTTGTCGTCTTCGGCACTGGAATCTTTCTGCTCGGCCGGACAGGCCTGCCTTTTTTTGCTGCCCTTGATCTCCCTCTGGCTATCCTGCTTGCCTTCGCTTTAAGCTTTTCCAGTACAGTCTTCGCAGTCAAAATTCTCGAAGAAAAAGGCGAGAAGTCAGCCATGCACGGCAAGGTCTCTATCGGCATCTTGATCGTGCAGGATATCTTTGCTGTAATCTTTTTGACCGTGTCCCTCGGTAAAATTCCCTCGGCCTGGGCCCTTTTGGTCCCACTGGCCTTGTGGGGGCTGAGGCCACTGCTATACCGCCTCGCCGATCGCTGCGGTCATGGCGAACTGCTCCTCCTGTTCAGCTTGTGTGTAGCTCTGGTTGTGGGGGCCGCAGGTTTTGAGTTGGTTGGGCTAAAGGCAGACCTTGGCGCACTTGTCCTGGGTGTTCTGATGGCCGGACATGAAAAGAGTTCAGAGATGGCCAAGACTCTGTTGGGGCTGAAAGACCTATTCCTGGTCGGCTTCTTCTTGTCCATCGGGTTTTCCGGAGTACCCAGTCTTGCCGCCATTGGCGTGGCAGCACTTCTGGTCATGGTCGTGCCACTCAAGGTGGCACTCTTCTTCACCCTGCTGACCCGTTTTAAGCTGCGCGCCCGTTCCTCCCTCCTCGCATCACTGAGCCTTGCCAACTACAGCGAGTTCGGCTTGATTGTCGCGGCCGTTGGCTCCAGTAATGGTTGGCTGAGCCCGGAGTGGTTGGTTATTATTGCCGTGGCCCTGGCGATATCCTTTGTGATCGCTTCACCGTTGAACACGGCCGCGGACGCGCTCTATGGACGGTACCGAAACATGCTGCAACGGTTCGAAACACCCACCCGTCACCCCGATGATCAACCGATCGACCCGGGCAATGCGACTATCGGTATCTTTGGTATGGGGCGCCTCGGAACCATGGCCTATGATTTTCTGCATGACAAGTATGGTGACACTGTTATCGGCTTTGATTTCAGTGCCGACACGGTTCGCATGCACCAGGAAGCAGGACGCTGGGTTGTTTATGGTGACCCCACCGATCCTGATTTTTGGTCTCGTATCAGTCTTCAACCCGGCCGTAAGGCGCGAATGATCATGCTGGCCATGCCTAAGCATGTCTCCAATCTGAATGTCGCCAAACAAATGATTGAGAAGGGCTACTCGGGCATGCTTGCGGCTACAGCACTCTTTGACGATCAGGTTGAGGAGTTACGTGAGGCCGGTGTTCACGCGGCTTTTAATTTTTACAATGAAGCCGGGCTTGGTTTTGCTGAGCATGCCTGGTCGGCCCTTGAGAAAAGGGAAGATGTAGGGATTTCATGAAATATTACACTTTCGGCTTCAAGACCTTTATTTTAGGCCGTTATGGCAGCCTGCTGATTGCATTGATCCTGCTGATGGTGATGCAGCCGGCGGTTGATACGCAACTTGGCAAATATCTTCTCGAGATGATGTTCGTCATAGTTCTCTTTACCGGGCTACGCGCAATCGAAATCAAAAAGAGCCTGCTCGGTTTTGAAGTGCTCCTGCTCCTGGTCAGCCTTGTTCTCAATGTAATGGGTGCTGTTACAGGCAATGAAGTCTTATTCTTCATTGGTATCGCTTGCCGCGTCATCTTCATGGTTCTGGTTGCCTTGACTATTCTGATCGACCTGTTTCGCGGTCGCGAGGTAAGTGGTGACACCTTGGCCGGGTCGGTTTGTGTCTACCTGATGCTTGCTGTGATCTGGGGGTACATCTTTTTGCTGATTGAAGTCATGGTCCCGGGGTCCTTTTCTTTCACTCAGGGACAAGCGCGCATGCATCTCTGGCTTTCCAGGGAGTTCTTCCCCTTTTTCTATTTCAGCCTGGTGACAATTACCACGGTCGGTTACGGCGATATGTCCCCTGTGACCACGGAGGCGCAGACTTTTGCCACTTTCGAAGCCATCATCGGACAGGTATACCTGACTATCCTGGTGGCCCGCCTGGTTGGCATGTACCTGGTCCACCAGCAGGTCGACAATACGAATAGTGGTGAAGAGGCAGAACAGAGAGAATGATGGCAAGCGCTTCGAGCGGAGTTTAAGACAATAGCGAGCGGAAACAAAAAAATCGACGGCATTGCCATCAGCTCAAACCAATGATAACCCCGCATTTTGAATGCGGGGATTTCTTAATATCAGCAGTCGTATTTCCACCTTATCCATGTCTCTACGGAATAGGGTCACAAATGTATTGACACAAATTTTTTCAAGGTGTATAAAAACGTCCTTCATGCCCAGTTTTATGGCGTATGTATAATTAAAAATTTAGTTTGGCTCTGTTTATTCCGCCTTAGCTCAGTTGGTAGAGCAGCGGACTGTTAATCCGCTTGTCGCTGGTTCGAGCCCAGCAGGCGGAGCCAAGCAAAAACGGGAACTTAGGTCACTGACTTAAGTTCCCGTTTTCTTTTTTATTCTTGTGGGTGCCAAGATAGGTGCCAAGCTTTGTTTCTCTTCCCCATTTTCAGTGTTAGAAACTCCCTACAGTTATCCTGCCAGGGCATCAAGATTTTAAGCCCTTTGTTTAACCTGTGGCACGTGGATTAAAATTGTTTGAATTATTTTATGAACTTGTGCTAAAGTTGTCTTTAAAATTAATTTAATCACTCCGAGAAGAGCAAATCTGTAGTAATGCAGGGGCGCAAAGTTTCAGGTCCATAATTTTGGATGGCTGGGCTACCGAAGAGCGTTGCAGCTTTGGCTTTTTTTGGAGGGGAACAAGAGTTCTACCCACCTTTGTCAACGAAGGTGGGTTTTTGCTTTTATAGCATGTGCTCGGGTAATGGGACTTGAGCTGTTTATTAATCATAGGGAGGTTATAGTGAAAAAGTTAATTGTTTTGGCATCATGCTTAGTTCTCCAACTCTTCTTTGTTAGCGTTGTTTTTGCTGCAACAGTTTATGTCGATGCAAAAAATGACACTGGCATTGAGGATGGTAGCCAAGCATATCCGTTTAAAGAACTCCAACCAGCCATCTATTCTGCAGTCGGCGGGGATACGGTTTCGGTCGCCCCTGGTATATATTACGGCCCCCTTGAAATGAATCATCGTGTCAAGGTGGTTGGAGAACAAGGCCCGGAAGTGACAATTATCGACGGCATGGGTAGTTATGCAGCAATCATTTCTCCTTATAATGGCGGCGTGGGTGGTTCAAGAATCGACATCGCAGGTTTCACTATCAGAAATGCGGGAAACTTGATTTATTCCAGAAACAGAGCTTATTTCAGATTTATCAGCGACTGCATCGTCGACAACTGCATTCTTGACGGCGGAACCTTTGGCATTAATGCATTTTATGGATCTCAGACCACAGTGACCAAGACAGTCTTCAAAAACATGCGGTACGCCATCGGCGGATATAACAGTGGTCGGGTAATTTGCAACAATGTCACTATCGATAACGTTTATATGGCGATCGACATCGACTACATCAGGTCGTCACCCAATGTCACTCTGAACAACACATCGATCAGCAACTGTACGGTAGCCGTTAACCTACCGACCCACAAAAGTTTTTATTGGGCTCCCAAAGTTGTAGGTTCAAACAATAACTTCTGGAATTGCGACACAACCGTTCGGGAATATTTCTCGCCATCTTATTACACGGTTATCAACGCATTGACGACGACCACCTCGAACGATCCATTGTTCGTCGATGGCGCGGTTGGTGATTATCATCTCCAGAGCGGCTCACCGCTGATTGATGCTGGTATCGACATTGGACTGGCCTACTCAGGTTCCGCACCGGATGTGGGCGCTTTTGAGTTTGATGAGCTCTCGCTGGTTGATTTAACTCAGGTTCTGATCGAATCGACTCAAGACGTTCCTCTGGTTGCATTTAAAAACGCTGCTGAGCAGCGCCGCCATGCACTTACAAATAAACTTACAGCGGTTCTAGAACAGCTCGACACGGTTACAGTAGATACCGAAACCAGTGATCAGCTTATCATTCTTAACGATTGTGCAAACAAGTTGAGAAAAGACATTCTCGCTAAAGCCGACGGATCATTCGGAGGCAATCCGAATAACGACTGGATCACAGAACCCGAAGAACAAGATGCATTTTATCCAGTAGTATTGCAGCTCGTCGAAGGCATAGAGGAAGAAATTGCAGTTCTTTCCGGAGGGTTGTGATCAATGCTGGATATTTTTTTAAGCTAAGATAACTAGAAAAGCCTCCGACGGAATGTCCGTCGGGGGCTTTTCACTACTGTATAGATGCGGGATAGATTCTACTTCAAGAGTGCATTTTTGTGTTAAAGCAGGGCATGGCAGGACTTCTGGTGCCCTGTATTAAACTCAGAACCAGTAAGGGGGTCGGCTGAGCAGCCCCCTTGATGAATGTGATTTCTGCCGCGCAGACCGCCAAGTTTGCCGATAAAGGCCAGCAGGATTGCAGTGAGCGCCGGCGGTATTCGAGACATTTGATAGAAACATTAAGGAAGCTGTTTATTTCACAAAGCTATGGACACCAGGGCTCGCTCCTTGGTGGCCTTTTCTTATATTGCAGGGTTAGTAAGAATTTTGCGTTTCTGCCAATCTGAGCCCGTCCAGTCATTGTGAGAGGATAAATAGTAAAGCCCCAACCGAGTTGGTTGGGTCAACTAAAGATCAGTTTAGATGTCGGATTACTAGCTAGTCACATGTAACTGCAACATTCTTTGCGATCTCTGCAAGATGTGTCTCCCATGTTCCGCAACATCCTCCCCACATATCGATGTGTGGGTATCGCTTTGCAAGGGAGCCCATTTGTTGGCCCAGTTCCACAGGATTCCCGTCTTCTAAATGTCCGAGTTTGCACAGCGATATCTTTTCCATCATTGTGGCGTTTGGCCTGATGCTTCGTACTCTTTTAATCCAATCTCCTGGTTCGAGAGCAGGTTCAAACTCTAGGGGATGAGAACAGTTTATTCCATAACAAGTAGGTCTATATTCACCTGCCTCCGCATCAACAGTTTGAATTGCTTTTTTCAGCGTTGGACCAGACTGAAGGCGATGTGAGCTATCAAGAGTAAAAGAAATGCAAATTGGTAACCCTTTTTGAGCAGCCGCACGAGAAACTCCTACAGCTTCAGGAACATTATTAAATGTTGCAGCCCAAACAAAATCAACATTTGCGTCTTTGAGCGTCGCAAGTTGCACGCTGTGGTAATCTTCTGCTTCTTCTGCGGTAACTGTCTTGTTTAGCGAATAGGCATCCCCTCTGGGGCCAACGATGCCAACGTAAAGAATTTCAGAAATTTGATTTTGGTATGGCTTCGCTACATTTCTAAGAAATTCAATTGATCGATGCTGCATCTCTGCTAGTCCATTGTGTGAATACCCTAGCAGTTTAGCCCAATCAGGACTTGCTCTGTAATCAAGCCCGCTCATAAGAGCAGAAAATCCACTTTTGGCTACCGAATCAAGGTATTTATGGAACATTAGCTCCAGGTCCTGTACAGCCTTTGGATTGTCAAGTAATGGATACATAGCAAAATGAGGTAGCTCATGGCCAAACTTATACATGATCTCAGTCTCTGTCCCACCTTCAGTTATGTAGAAGACATCACTTTTCTGTTCTGGGAATAACGACATCATCTTTCTCCCTTGTTGAAATAGGGTTAAGAATTTGTTGGATGTGACATCAATTTAAAAACCATATCGCAATTGAAAACTAATTCAATCATAATTAATCGCGGGGCAATTTCTTTCTTTAAATGATTTCTCTAGGAGGAGTCACCTGTTAACGGGTGACTATTTATTATTTGTGAGGGTCAGTAATATTTGTTTCTTTGTACCTACAATCTACCCGTGGATCAATACGAGAGGAATTGTAAGAAAGTTGTGAGAGGCAGAGTTCTATGATCCCGATTCTTGAGTTTGGTTATTAAAAATCGCATTGTCTAAGGTTTTATCTATTCTAAAGACCCAATGTAACCATCACACACACAACACACACAATACACGTAGGACAAATAAGAACCCCACGCCTTTGACCTACACTTGCACCTGGGTATAATTAGCTCTAACAGTTTTTCCCGCTATTCAAGAATTTGCCTTTAGGATTTACCAATTCACAATGCATTATTATAAGACCTATTCTAAATCGCTTGATTTAGCGAAAATAATGTTCTTTCGCTTATTAGTTGTGGGATATCTAGTGACTGGTTTGGTCTTCAATAGGCCGACACTTGCCTCAGGTCAGGAAGAGACGATCCCAACTTTGTTTAAAAGCCTCCGGCTGGAACAAACATTATCTTTTTGCGGTGAGACTGTTCCCATGGAAGATCCTGAAGTGCGGGAGCGGATGGAAAAGGAACTTCTGATTTCTCTCTGGGATCGAGATCAAGCTATTTTATGGCTGAAGCGATCTACTCGCTATCTTCCTGCTATCGAAGCTATGCTTTCCCAGGCTGGGTTACCCGATGATCTGAAATACATCGCGCTTGCTGAAAGCGCCTTGCGACCGCACGTCGGGTCACCAAAAGGGGCTATCGGTTTTTGGCAGTTTTTACCAGAGACAGGTCGCCTTTATGGATTGACCATCAACGGCCAAGTCGATCAGCGAAGAAGTCTGTCAGCATCCACCAAAGCCGCAGCAGGTTATTTCTCCAAGTTATACGAAGAGTTTGGGTCTTGGAGCCTGGCCGCAGCAGCATATAATATGGGAGAGCAAGGTTTGCAGGCAGAAATCCTAGCCCAAGGTGTCAGCAACTTCTACCGTCTCTACTTACCGTTAGAAACCCAGAGGTACCTGTTCCGAGTTCTTTCGGCCAAATTGATTCTTGAAAATCCGGAGCGTTACGGCTTTCACTTGAAAGAAAAGGATTATTATCCTCCCATCAGATTTACTACCGCCGAATTGACCTGCTACGAGGAAACCAGTCTGACGGTGGTAGCACAAGCAGCACAGACCTATTTCAAAATAATTAAGGATTTGAACCCTGAGTTGCGTGGCCACTACCTTGCGGCTGGAACTTATACACTGGCAGTCCCAGAAAAAACGCCACCTGGGCTTCAAAAGCGTTTTGATAAATTGCATCAGGAATGGAGTCAGAAGAGGCAGGAGCAAATCTATATTGTTCAGCCCGGCGATAATCTCTCGTCCATTGCTGAAAGTTTCCAGGTACCCTTAGCTGCAATCCTGATATGGAATCGTATTGACATCAATAGCCCGATTCATCCCGGTGATCGTCTGATTATCCAACCAGTTGGAAGTCGCACCGACAAGCCCTGAGTTCATTCTTAATTCCACTATTGTCAGAATGTTTTCCGTTACTAGAATGCAGGGTCAGTAATGATTTGGTGTATTGGCGAACCTGGAGTCTTCAAAACAATGCGAGAGGATAAATAAGAAGCTAATATCTTTGACCTAACCAGATTCATGGCGTAGATTGGCCTCGTCTTATTTGATGTGTTCCTTGGGGGATGGAAATGAAAAAAAGCAGGCAGAAAATTGTAGATAAATATTTTAACCGCTGTTGTTGGCTTTGTGCTGGCCAGCGGATTTTTTGTGTTTTGAGTATTTTGAGACCCCCGTGTTACTGAAATGGGGGTCATATGAAATACTCACTCTAAAGATCTCAATGTAGCCGAAAAGAAAATCTTATGACTCAAAAAGGAAAAATCACATCGTGGAATGATGACAAAGGTTTCGGTTTTATCACGCCAATTCCAGGCGGAAAGCAAGTCTTCGTTCACATCAAAGCATTCAAGAAGCAAAGCAGGCGGCCTGAGATCAATCGATTGGTAACCTACACATTGTCAACAGACAAACAAGGTAGACCTTGTGCCGCGACAGCCGCGATGGCTGCCGCACAGTGTTATGAAAAAGATAAGACTAATTTTAATGGCTTATCATTCCTTTTGGCAGGGTGCTTTCTCTTTATCGTCGCTATTTGTACTTTGTTAGGCAAAATACCTCTTATTGTTTTTTCCCTATATGTAGTCTCAAGTTTAGCTTCTTATCTCCTTTATATAAAGGACAAGGCTGCAGCCAAAAACGATACGTGGAGAACGCCAGAAAACACCTTGCATCTTTTTTCTTTAATGGGTGGCTGGCCTGCGGCACTCGTAGCCCAGCAAAAACTTCGACATAAGACAAAGAAGATGTCTTTTCGTCTAGTTTTCTGGTTTACGGTTATGACGAACTGCATTTTCTTCTTTTTATTGCTAACTCCAAGGGGAGCAGCAACTTTTAAGTCTCTGATTTCAAACTTAATATAATGCCCAGCTCCTGATGAATCGCACCGACTTGTTTCCCCGATAAACTAGCGACAAATTGTAGAAACAGAGGCCTACAGGAAATCCAAAACGTTAAATCTCATCACATTCCACCCAGCGCCCATCTTAGTCTCATATCTGACAGAGGGGAAAAGCATGAACGAGTACAAACTTACCTTCACCGTAACAATCCAGGAGCAGGACGACCCGGCAGCTAGGCAACAAGCCAAAGAGATTTTGCAGGCCGTCGGCAAAGTTGTCTCGGATGCCGAGGCTAAACTGCAACAGGTCTACCAGGATCAGCCTCCGCGGGGAGTCCGAATAGGCTGAGGCAAAATTGCTAAGCTATTAGACTAAGCGTCTAAGCAATAAGGTATAGTCTTCTTAACTTCAAAAAAAACCACCCCTTTTTAGATGGGGCTGTAAAATTAATTGGCCACCTGGAAACGGGTGGCCTTTTGTTATTTGTCAGGGTTTGCAGTCATTAGGCATGTCTGCCAATTTCTCTCACGCAAGTCAATGGCAGAGGATAAATATGAAACCAATCTTTGGCCTCAACATCCTTGCCGCAGAGAACTAAGCCAACTTTGGAAGCCGGCATATTCCGGTCTCATTCGACACAAATCGTCACCGAATTACATCGTAACATGCTTTTTATTCCATTATTTCAGGGTAAAACTAACGATTTCAAGTAGTAAGCTTCTTGGTGTGCAGTTTGCAATCTTTTGAGTAAGATTTCTAAGGAGGTTCACCATGAAAGTAAAACACATCGTATGCCTTATTCTTGCTCTTCTGCTAATTGCTGGTTCGACCTGGGCCGACGAAATAGTCTCTTTTAAGGCCGGATATATCTCTCTCAACCCTGACGGCATATTTGCCGTCAACAGTGGAGGCATTCCCGGTACTAAAGTCGATTTTGATGATGACCTGAATTTTGACGACAGTGAGGAACTTTTTGCCGAGATCGCACTTAACCTCGGAAACTTTCGACTGGCCGCTGGATACCTGCCGATCGACTTTTCCGGTAAGGGCAATTTGAATCAGACCCTCATCTTCAACGGCAAAACCTTTTTAGTTAACAGCGAGGTCTCTAGTTCGGTCGATATGGATATCTATGATTTAGGCCTGACTTGGAATATCCTCAATATTGATGATCTGCCGGTAAGAGTGCAATTAGGTCCGGAACTTTCTGTCAAAGTGGTCGATGCCAATGTGTCGATGGTCGATCACACCACCGGCCTAAGCGAAAGCGACTCACTGACCGCTCCCGTACCAACTCTCGGCGCTCGGGCTAGGATTGGCCTCTCAGACTGGGTGGCCTTGGTAGGTCGTGTCGGCTATATGGAGTATGATGGCAACAGCTTCCTTGATGTTGATGGTCAGATCGAGTTTTCACCGATTCCACTAATCGGGGTTTTTGCTGGCTACCGTTACCTGGATCTCGAAATTGATGAATCGGGTCTCTTTATCGATGCCACGCTCGATGGCCCTTACGCTGGAGTGCTTGCCCGCTTCTAGTAGATTGACCACTGAAAAAACTATATTGATAAAACACGAAAGCCCTCAATCTTAGGATCGGGGGCTTTTTTCATAAGTCCCGACGTCCAAGACTAAAACCCGCTTCTTTTTGATCGAGGTCTTTAGGAAGCTCTTTAAGCCACAAAGCAATGGCCACCTGGATCAATTCCGAGTGGCCATTTTCTAATAGGGGGCATCGTAGAATGTCCCCCCTTTTTATCCATTAGGATGCGAAAACTCTACTTACTCATCTCCATCATGTATGTTACCGCAGCTTTCACCTCTTCGTCGGTTAGTTTCATGTTGCCTCCCTTAGCCGGCATCTTTCCTTTGCCCTTAATGGAGTTATGGGTCAAGGTGTCAACCCCTTCCGTTATCAGAGCGGACCATGCATCCTTGTCGCCCACTTTAGGTGCTCCCATAACACCAGAAGCGTGACAGGCTGCACAACTCTTGGTGTAAACCGACTGGCCAATGTCATCGCTGGCACTTACAGAGGCAACCGAAAAAATCAGCAAGACAAAGCAGAACATAAGGGTTTTGAATTTCATGGGTGACTCCTTTAATGGTGTTGTGGGTTGACTGTATAGAATCGTATAATGTGAGCGTATCATTTAATGATTGTAGTGCAAATTAAATCGCGAAACATATAACACAGGGGGTCAAAACCATTTGGATCAATTCTGGGTGGTCGTTCTTTTTTTGTCACGATTAATAGTAACATCGTAGATTCTCTGTAAGCGCTTGTTATTAATCTCTTGCAAGTCCTTCTCATAAGGCCTCAGGACATATAGACCATTAAATACAAGAGAACCTTCCCTGTGCCCTTCTTCGTCCTTACTGGGGAGCAACCCAAGGCCCTAACTGACAAATTGATGGCCAAAAACGGATGGCACACAAAACAGGAGCTCCTTTTCCCTTTCTGCGCAAAAAGTTCTTCATGACACACTAAAACTGATTATGTTGTAGTATTAAAGGTCAGGAGGCTTTATGACTGTTTCCGAACAAAGAGACCTCATCGTTGCAAAGTTGCGTAGGGGAGAACAGATACGACAGGCCGGATACCGCGAGAAGGCATTGAAGCTCTTTCCCCATGTATGCGGCCGCTGTACCCGTGATTTCGAAGGCAAAAAACTGCGGGAATTAACCGTGCACCACAAGGATCACGACCACCACAACAATCCACCAGACGGTAGCAACTGGGAGTTGTTGTGTCTCTACTGTCATGATCATGAACATACCCGCGGAGTCCAGGAAGCACGTAGCAAAGAGGGTCCGTCCGACCGACAAGACCGCCCCTCCCTCGCGCACTCCCCCTTCGCTGCTCTTGATGACCAACTCAAGCAACCGAAGTAATATTTGAACCAGTGCGCCAGCCCATATTTTTAGGGCTTGTCTTGATCTTGACCTGCGCTATTTATTGACAGCTTTTTTGCCTTGTGCTGACGAACAACAGATCACAGTGAACGATGGTCACGCACCTGCGAGAGAAAGAGGGAGAAATGCGATGAAAAAGCTTGCTCTGGGGGCCTTTCTGGTCCTTTTGCTCAGTATTGGATTCGGAGTTTACTATTTACTCTCCAACCTCGACAGCATCGTCAAAGCGGCGATCGAAAGTTACGGTTCGGAGGCAACGCAGACGTCCGTACGGGTAGAAAAAGTGCAACTTGAACTGACAGATGGTTCCGGGGCTATCAGCGGGCTAACCGTTGGCAACCCGCAAGGTTTTGCTGCTGCGCAGGCCTTTTCCCTCGGCGAGATTGCAACCCAGATTGATCTCAAATCACTCTCTGAGGATGTCACCGTTATTGAACACATCATCATACGGGCTCCGGAGGTCTTTTTCGAACTGAATGAGACCGGCAAGAACAACCTGGAGTCGCTTAATAAGAACATTTCATCCGGCGAATCGGCAAAGTCTGGATCTTCTGCCTCTAAAAGCAGTGGTGCTGAACCGAAGTTGATCATCCGCAAACTGCTCTTTGAAGGCGGCATCATCCACGCCAAGGTTGTTCCTTTGAACAAGGATTACGACCTGAAACTTCCGAAGATTGAGATGATGAATCTTGGTGGGGAAAATGGTGCTACACCTGGGGAAATTGCAGATCAAGTCCTTAAGGAACTGACAGCCAAGGCTTTGGCCGAGGTCAAGAGAAAGGGCCTCGATCAGTACAAAGAGAAACTCGAGGGTGAAGTCAACCAACGCCTGGATACTGAGAAGGAGAAGCTTGGCGAAAAACTCGGGGGGCAGCTGAAAGGGGTCCTGGATTACTAAGGACATCTATTTATTTAAGGTTATTTTCGGGCGATTCGATCAGCCGCCGCTTGTCCTCGGGGCGTAATTTTTTGATCTCAGCCTCACGACGACTGGCGCTGCTACGGTCATGCCCCTCCTCAAGGTAAACCAACTTGAGCGGTGAATGGCCACGAAAATACTTGGCCCCTGTGCCGGCGAGGTGCTGGGCAAACCGCCGCTGGACAGCCGTGGTAATCCCGGTGTAGAGAGACTTGTCTTTGCAGAGAATGATATAAACCTGCCAGTTCATGTTATGTTCCATCCCTTGTCGCCCATCCGATCAACCCCTTAACTAGAGCGTGCAGGTTAGCATGCAAAAAGGCCCGATGTCATTCTCTTCCCTTGGTCTCTCTGAACTCATTTTGCGCGCCGTTGATGAAAGTGGTTATACGGAACCCACGCCGATCCAGGTCGAGACGATTCCTGTGGTTCTCTCTGGCAAGGATGTCCTGGCCGCAGCACAGACCGGCACCGGCAAAACGGCCGGTTTTACACTCCCCTTGCTGCAACGCCTGGCTGCAGGCCCCAGGGTCAAAGCAAACCACATCCGCACCCTGGTGTTGACGCCGACCCGTGAGCTTGCGGTGCAGGTTGCCGAAAGTGTTGCCACTTACGGCAAGCATCTACCGCTTAAGTCGGGCGTTGTTTATGGTGGCGTAAAGATCAATCCACAGATGATGAGGCTGCGCAGTGGGGTCGATGTCCTGGTGGCGACGCCGGGACGTCTAATGGATCTTTTCCGCCAGAACGCCATTCATTTTGCCCAGGTAGAAACCCTGGTTCTCGATGAAGCGGACCGAATGCTCGACATGGGTTTCATCGACGATATCCTTGAAATCATTGCCTTACTACCGAAAAAACGCCAGAACTTACTCTTCTCGGCAACCTTTTCCAACGACATTCGCAAACTCTCTGAACGTCTGCTCAATCATCCGGTACAGATAGAGGTCAGCCCGCGCAACTCAACGGCGGAAAGGGTGAAGCAAACCGTCTACGAAGTGGATAAAAGCAGGAAATCGGCCCTTCTCAGCCACTTGATACTCAACAAGAACTGGCAGCTTGTACTGGTTTTCACCCGAACCAAAAATGGCGCTGACCACCTGGCCCAGGAACTGGAGCGTGCCGGCATTTCAACTGTAGTGATCCACGGCGACAAGAAACAGAACCAACGAAGCCGAGCGCTGAAACGCTTCAAAGAGTACAAGGTCCGTGTGCTGGTCGCAACCGACGTCGCTGCACGCGGGCTCGATATTAACGAACTACCTCATGTCGTCAATTTCGATCTACCCAAAGTTTGCGAGGACTATGTTCACCGCATTGGCCGCACCGGTCGCGCCGGCTCCGAAGGGGAGGCCGTTTCCCTGGTCAGCGCCGACGAAATCAACCTCCTTGCGGCAATCGAAACCCTGATCCGTCAAACCCTAACAAGAGAGGTTGAAAACGGTTTTATTCCAAAGCATAGAGTTCCTCTGACTCACCAAGCCAAGGTTCGGCCAAAGAAACCCAAAAAGCCGAAGAGGCAACAGGAGAGGGGAAAAGATCACAAGCCAGATAAGGACAAAGACAGTTCTGGAAACAAATCCCGTAAGAGCAGTAAAGTGCAGGACATAAACAAAGCAAAAAAAACTGCGGCAGGGAAAAGCAGGCGCAGGAATGATAACGAAGCCGGCTCTCCGAAGCAACGAACCAACAGCAAAGCGAAGCACGGCATGACACAGAAAAGCACAACAAGAAATCCGCGCGGAAAGAAATAGAGAGAAACTCAATGTTTACTAAAGCGATTGTCCGAACGCCAGGGCGTAGCCTGACCTCAGGGTTGACAGCTGCCAACCTGGGATCCCCCGACTACCAGAAAGCTCTGGAGCAGCACCGGCAGTATGTTGCAGCCCTCGAGTGCTGTGGTCTGGACGTCCTGGTTCTTGAGGCTGACGAAGCCTTTCCTGATTCGACCTTTGTTGAAGATGTCGCCATAGTCACACCCAAGTGCGCCATCATTACCCGCCCTGCAGCAGCCTCGCGCAGAGGGGAAACAGCAGCTATGCTTCCGATCCTCGAAGACTTTTATTCCTATATTGAGAAGATCCAGCCTCCGGGGACTCTTGACGGTGGCGACGTGATGCAAGTTGACCAACACTTCTATATCGGCCTCTCCACGCGTACCAACCGTGCCGGGGCTGATCAGTTGATCGAAATTTTGCAGCGTTACGGCATGACCGGATCGACTGTGCCGGTTACAGAGGTTCTCCATCTGAAAACCGGCGTCACTCAAGTTGCTGAAAATACGTTGCTGGCCGCCGGTGAATTTATTGCCAGTCCGAATTTTTCAGACTTCAGGATCCTTGCTGTTCCGGAAGAAGCAAACAGCGGAGCCAACTGCATTCGTATCAACGGCAAGCTTCTGCTCTCAGCCGGTTTCCCCGAGGTGAGCAGGCAACTCGTCGATCAAGGGGCAGAGCTTATCGAAGTTGATATCTCTGAATATGCCAAGCTTGATGGTGGCTTGACCTGCCTGTCGTTAAGATTTTAATCAAAACGGCAGAACGGCGACGAGTTGCCATCAGTATCATCCTTGCCTATAATCAACCCATCCACGCCCTCGCTAAAAAGAAAAGGATTCTGCTATGAGTGATAAACCGATAGTCCAGATTGAAACCTCTCACGGTGAAATTATTCTCGAGCTAGACCGTGTTAAAGCGCCGATCAGTGTCGAAAACTTTATCAACTACGCCAATGCCGGCCACTACGATGGCACTATCTTCCATCGTGTCATCAAGGGGTTCATGATTCAGGGGGGTGGCCTTACCCCGGAGATGCAGGAGAAGCCCACCGGTGAACCGATTATCAATGAAGCAACCAATAAGCTGAAGAACAAGACCGGAACAGTCGCCATGGGGCGCACCGCTGAAATTAACAGCGCGACAACCCAGTTCTTCATAAATACCGAGGACAACAAGGACCTCGATCATGGTGGGCTTAAAGCTGAGATGTATGGCTATGCAGTCTTCGGACAGGTCGTCGATGGCATGGATGTGGTTTACACTATTGAACAGCAGGCAACCACCAGCACCGAGGGCTACGACGATGTGCCGGTGGAACCGGTCGTCATTAAATCGGTGATGGTTCTCGATTAGCGATATCTGCAAACAGGGACACTTTCCCCAGTGTCCCTGTCAACTCTTCGCCACATTTCTGGTTAGTTTTCTCCTCACTCCCTGTTGACAAGATTAAATCGCCTGTTTGACTTGAACACATCTTTACAATGCTCATGCTGAAGGGAGGAGCCGATGAAGAAGTCTCTGTTTTTCGCGATGTTAGTGTCTTTTTTCTGTTCCGGAAATCTTTTCGCCGCCGCGTTGCCAGCCGCAACCGGTCAGGACGTGATCAACTATCTTAACGAGGTGAATTATCAGGGTTGGCAACTCTGGCCCGGCAAAACAAAATTCTACGAAGGTCGGCATCCTCACGGTTCCCTGTTAACCACCTATGTTAGTAAGGGGGCCTATCAGGCGATTGAGGGCAAAGCCGGGAGCATTCCTTCTGGGGATTTTGTCGTTAAGGAAAACTACACAGCAGAGAAAAAACTGGCGGCAGTCACGGTGATGTACAAGCAGGCGGGATACAATGCCGAAGGTGGCGACTGGTTCTGGCTGAAGTATGCCCCTGATGGCACCATTCAGAAAGAGGGGAAGGTGGGCGGTTGTATCGGCTGCCATGCTGCAGTAAAAAGCAATGACTGGCTCTTTATCGGTCCGGTGAAATAGCAGGGCTCAATAATCAAAGAAAAAGGCAGCGACATCTTTTGCATGTGGCTGCCTTTTTCTATTCTTAAAAGGGATCTCTTTTCATTCCTTATCGAGATTGATGGTTTTTTCATCATCCTTGTCACGCTTAAAAATGTTCGGTAAATCGATACCGAAATAGCTCAGGCACATCAGTAGCAGCGCGACCGCCGCCGCTTCATCAAGGTTGCCGACCAGAGGCAGGTTGTCCGGTATGATTTCGAACAAACCGGCGGTCGGGTTGAGAATGTAGATCATTGCCAGTATGCCAACACAGAAAACAACTATTCTTTTCATGAAACCCCCTCAGCTATAATTCTTTCTCCGACTCTAACCCGTGTGCCACCTCTGCAAGAACGACCCGATTGCGACCCTGCTTTTTCGCCGCATAGAGCGCTTGGTCCGCGGAGACAATCAGGTCATGAATCGAAGCAGATTCCGGACAGGTTTCTATGCCGATGCTTATGGTCAGTTTCAGATCGATTGTCCCAGGTTCGAAAACCGCTGCTTCCGTGGTCGCCCTGATCCGTTCGGCCACATAGCGTGCGCCTTTTTCACTGGTGTTCGGCAGGATCACGGCAAACTCTTCACCACCGTAGCGGAAGACAAGATCATTCTCCCGTATCGAGCTATGAATAATGCCCCCAATCTGCTTAAGAACGGCATCGCCGACAACGTGACCGTGGGTGTCGTTAACCTGTTTGAACTTATCAAGGTCCATCATCAACAGGGCAAACTTATGGCCGTCTTGTTGGTGTTCAATAAAAGTCTGGTCGATACACTGGCGGAAATGTCGCCTGGTAAAGGTTTTAGTCAGATCATCGGTTATGGCAATATAGTAGAGTCTTGCATTATCGAAAGCAAAGGCGATGTGACTGCTGATAACCGAGCAGAGCTTGAGGCGCTCCGTGTCAAAATAGCGGCCCTTTTTCCTGGCAATAACCAGGGCAAGCCTTTGCACGCCCTTCTCTATCGGCATGAAGAGCTGCTTGGTATCAGCAGAAACTCTCATTTTCACAAGCTCTCCCGATAACCACTCCTGCATGGTCTGGTTAAGAACTTCATCCTCTGCGATGTTTTTACGCTCGACCTTGCCGCTCTCCCTGGTCCATTCAGAGCCGTTGAAATCATTTTCTCCTCGCGCAAGAATTAAAGTCACTTCGTCAGCATTCAGTATGTCTTTAAAGATTTCAATGACGATTTCTTTGAGCAGAACCATATCCAGCGTCTTGCTCAACCGCTCAACCATGACATAGAGCAGCCGCAACTCTTCATTCCGGGTAAAGATTTCAAGGATATACTTGTCGATGCCCCTTGAGAGGAGTCTGGAAAAAAGCGGCACAAGGATAATCAGACAGACGACACTGGCGCCAATCAGGATCAGCTGAATCTCTTGAATCAATGAATGTGTGGTTTCAAGAGATCGGTCGATAATCAGCTTGCCGATGGTCTCCTTGGCGGGGTCATGGCAATTGTAACAGTCTTTCTCGTTGTCAATCAGGGAGATATTGCGATGGCTTTCTTGACCTGTCGTCAAGACCAAAGCATCAAATTCAGTTTCTGTTCCAGAACGGTTATGACAGACACTGCATGAGGCCTCTTCATAACGGTCATAAGTAATGCCGATCAGAGACGGATCGGAGGAATAGGTCACGCTGCCCTGACTGTTCAATATGGTCGCCTGAAGAACCGATTCATTCTCCTCCACAATATGTTCCAGGGTGTCCTGAATGGCTTCGGGAGCACGCAGAATCATCAGGTAATGAAGATTTGAATTGATGGTTACCGCAAGCTCCCGGGTTTTGAGCTTACTGTCATTAACTAAAGTGTCACGAAGATTAACGGCAATAATGACCATGGTCACCAAGATGGCCACCGTAAGTACGCCGAGAAGAGAGAAGAGCATTTTCTTCTTCAGGCGATACAGCCAATCAATTTTCAGTTCTTTGGTGTCCATCGTGGAGGCCTGTAAAAAGTACCTGTCATCACTTAATGCTTTTGCTGAAGCTGTAAGTCGGTGATTGCTTTTTAACATGAACAGCTTTGTAGCGCTTGGCACATTACCTTATTTTGCCTGGCGAGGTCAAAAAGCAGACGAAGGCACCCAAAAAACCGGGGCTTGCTCTTACCTAAAGGCTTAAAAACTGCCGACAGCCGTGTAAACAGAGTTTGGCAATGGTTCGTGAAGTAAAAAAGTTGTCCTGCTACGATTTTTTATACTTGATTGAACTGAACCATGGACATCTGCGAAACAAAATAGTGGTTGCACTGTTAAAACCTCTGACCAAGCCTGTTCTTCGATATTCAGGGAACACGAACCGATGAGCTTGCGAATTTAAGCGCCGTGTACAAAAGCCATCTTAAACCAGCGGTCTACCCAGCAAAACAGAAAACGACTATAACATACTGTTTTATAAGAATTTTTACAAAAAACTTGCTTGCCAAAGGGGCGTTTCTCTTCTATGTTTAACTTGTATTGACAATATCGATTAAATTTAACCACATATAGGAGGCAACTTATGAAGTGCCCAATTTGCAAGAGCTTAGAGACCCAAGAGATAGACCTGCATGCCGAAGGCTTCTACGAGGACCTGTTTGAATGCCCCACCTGTGAAAGCAGCTGGTCAGTCAATCACGGGCTGACAGAAGTCATCAAAGATACGCAGCAGGCATCCTTTCTCGAAGCTTTGACCGAAACTGTTGAAGGTGATGATTACTGCTACGCAGCATAAGCAAGCACCGAGCATTGATCATTAAAACCACGGAACACCTTCTGACATCTCTACTTTGTGATTATTGACGTGATCTCCATGGTGTAGTGCCAGTAGCAAATATCAACTAAAAAAGAGGACGTGGCCAGCAGGCCTTGTCCTCTTTTTTTTACTCCTCTCTCGCCCTGAATTCCTCCCCAAGGGCAGCAGCTCTTGCCCAGGGCTGAGATCAATTCCTTTCCGCCTAATGTTCCCGGTACCCCATCACCACCAGAACACAACTACCATCGGCAATCACATTGACTCCAGCCGCTTCACATGTCGCCACAGCTTGAGGACTTTCTGCGCCGGGTTGCATCCAGACATTTTTAATGCCCCTGGCAATCGCGGAAATGACCACTTTTTCCGTGACCTGTGGCGGGGTAATGATAGAGATACTGTCGACATGTCCCGGCAGCTCATTAACTGAGGCGACGCAGTCGAGACCTTCAATGACCTTTTCGACGGGATTGACGGGAATCACTGCATGTTGGTTCTGTTGGTAGCAGCGCAAGACCTTGTTGCCATATTTGTGGGGTTTGGATGAAGCGCCGACAACGCCAAACGCGTCAGCAGCTAAAAAGGTTTCGATTCGCTCAGATATTGTCATGGGAAAGCTCCTCTAGTGAATAGCCCTGCACCCATAATAACCCAAACAGGGGAGTCAGGGTAAGAGGCGACCGATCAGATCAAAGAGCACACCCGGGAAGAGGCCTAAGACGAGAACCGCAGAGGAACAAACGGCGAGAACAGCGTGCTCGAGGGGCGAGCCGACATGCCAGGTTGAGGCGGGCTTGTCGGATTGGAAAAGCAGCATGGCGACACGCAGGTAAAAGGCAAAGGAGACGACCGAAGCAAAAACCCCGATCACGACCAGACCTATATAGCCGGACTGCAAGGCCGCATGAAAGATCGTGAACTTGGCCATGAAGCCGGCGGTAGCGGGCAACCCGGCCAACGACAGCAGCAGCAGGACCAGCACGGCGCAGCGCAGCGGATGCCGATAGCCCAAGCCCCGCAAATCATCAAAAGACATCGGCTCGCCGCGCTTGTCTGCGAAAGAAGCGATTACGGCAAAGGCACCGAAGCTGGCGACAACGTACACCACCACGTAAAAGGTTGTAGCGGCCAACCCCTCGGAAGTTTGACAGAGCAGGCCCACCAGCAGCGTGCCCATATGTGTCACAGAGGAGTAAGCGAGCAGGCGCTTGAGATTCTTTTGAGCGAGGGCGCTGAAGGCGCCGACCAACATCGTCAAAGCCGCAAGCAGCCAGATCAAGTCGACCAGGTCATGCCAGATCGGTCCTGAGGCCGCCAGCATGCCAACCAACGCGGCGACCACCGCTCCTTTGGAGCCGGTGGCCAGCAGAGCAGCAACCGGAGCAGGAGCCCCCTGGTAGACATCGGGCGTCCAGAGATGGAAAGGGGCCAGGGAAATCTTGAACCCAACCGCAATCAGGATCATCCCCCAGCCCAGCAGACCCCAGGCGTGCAGTTCACCGCTCACGGTGGTGAGTTGTGTCATTGCGTCAGGAAGAGCGAGCGAACCGGTCGAGGCATAGATCAGGGCAATACCGAAAGCCATGAAACCGGTGGCGACGGCGCCCATGAGGAGATATTTTAAGCCGGCTTCAGCAGCAAATTCACAGTCACGGTTGCAGGCAATCAATATATAGAACACCAGGGTGAAGGTCTCGAGAGCCAGAAACAGGCCAAGCAGGTGGGTGGCTGAAGAAAGCAGCGCCATACCTGCCGCACCGTAGAGAAGCAGGGAAACATATTCGCCGGCCCCGATTTTCTTGTCCTCGACAAAACGACCGCCAAGCATCAACCCGGCCGCAGCCAGCAGTGACCAGAGGATGGTAAAAAAGCGCGCGTAACCGCCTGCACTGAAGAGGCCGGCGATCTCAGAGACAGGTGGTGCCACCATCCCGGCGGCCAGTGCCGCCAGTAAAGCCGTTAGAATACCACCGGCAATAAGCGGACGAGGTTCTCTGTACCAGGCTCCGACCATGAGAATGGTCGTTGCGGCAAAAACGAGAATCAGGACGGGTAATAAAGCGAGCAGGTCAAGTAGACTCATGGCAGACCTCCCGCCAGCAGGGAAGCGACAGCGCCATGCATCGGCGCCAGGAACGGTTCGGGATAAACACCCATCCAGACGACGAGGATGGCCATTGGCAAGAGGATGATCCACTCTCTCAGGGTCAAATCAGGCAAGCTGCGTTCTTTGTAAACCGGGCCCCAGAGGACTCCCTGAACCAGGCGTAACATATAAGCTGCGGCAAAGACCACACCGAGCAAGGCAATCACCGCCCAGAACGGGTGCTGCTGGAAGGTGCCGAGCAATACCAGGATCTCACCGGCAAAGTTGGCCAAGCCGGGCAAGCCAAGCGAAGCCAGGGAAAAAAGCAGGAAGAGGAAACCGAGGCAGGGCGCCTGACCCCAGAGCCCACCCAATTCTTTCAAACTGCGCGTGCCGGTCCGTTCTTGAATCAAGGCAACTAACACGAAGAGAGCTCCGGTGGTGATACCGTGGGTGACCATCAGCAGAATACTGCCCTCCCAGGCCGTCAGCTGCCAGGCGGCCAGGCCAAGCACTACCAGACCAAGGTGGGAAATCGATGAATAGGCGAGCAGGCGCTTGATATCATCTTGATGATAAGCACTCCAGGCGGCATGAAAGAGCCCGACCAGAGCGAAGACCGCAAGGATCGGCAAAAAGCTCTCTGTGGCATTCGGGAAGAGCGGGAAGGCCACGCGAATCAATCCGTAGATACCGGTTTTCAGCAGCAGGCCGGTCAGGTCGAGAGAGCCTGCCGCAGGTGATTCGGTTAGAGCGTCGGTCAGCCAGGTATGAAATGGCACCAGTGGCGACTTGACGATGAAGGCCGCCATGAAGCCGGCGAAGAGCCAACCTTCCTGAGCAGCGGTCAGTTGGGTTTGCAAGAGATCACCGATGACAAAGCTGTAAATGCCACTCTGTGCGCCGTGGATCTGGTAGAGCGCGATGATGGCGATCAACATGAAGAAGCTGCCGACCAGGGTGTAGAGGAAGAACTTGAGCGCGGCCTGACGGCGGTTGGCTCCACCCCAGACACTGATCAGGAAGAACATCGGGATCAGCGCGACTTCCCAGAAGAGATAGAAAAGAACTAGGTCGTAGGCAAGGAAGATGCCCATCAAACCAGCTTCCAGCAAGAGTAGCAAAGCAAAGAAACTGGAGACTTGACGTTCAACACGCCAGGCGAGCAGAACCGCAGAAACCTGCATGAAAGAGGTCAGCAGCACCATCAGCAGGGCGATGCCGTCCAAGGCCAGAACATAGCGGGCGCCGTAACGCTCGATCCAGCTGACATCCTCGTACAGCAGCCAGCGACCTTCACCCTGCCCATGGCAGATAAAGAGGTAGAGGGCTACGCCGAAGACCGCCAGCGAAGTCGCCAGCGACAGGGCGCGACAATCGGCGGGACGTTTGCTGTGCATCAGGCAGAGAAGTGCGCCGGCCAGGGGCAACACAACCAGCAGGCTCAGCCAGGGAAATTGTGGAAGGCTCGTCAACTCAGTCATCAGTGGCCTCCCCCGCTAACCAGCTTCAGCAGGAACCAACCGAGCAGGACGAGAAACCCCCAGGCAAAAGCAGAGAGGTAGGTTGTCAATCTTCCGGTGGTCATCTGAACAATCAAGGAACTCCAGCCCATGGCCATCTTTGCCAGGCCGTTAAGGGTGCCGTCGAAGAGGGTACGATCACAACCTGAAGAACAGAAACGGCCCATGGCTGCAAAGGGGCGGACAAAGAGCCGATCGACGATGGCGTCGGCATACCAGCCATTGAGGAGGAAGCGACTCAGTGCGTTCTCCTGCGGGGCCCGATAGACTCGATAACGCCAATGGGCCGCGAACCAGCCAACCGCTGCGATCGCTACGGCGAGAAGGATCAGCATCCATTCCACCTCGTGACTGGCGGTCACGGTACGACCTGCCAGGTTGTCGTACCAGTGATGCAGTGTTTCGCTGCCACCGACAAAGGCAGGCAGGTTGAGCAAGCCACCGAATAGTCCAATGAAAGCCAGCGGCCAGAGCGGCCAACGCATCAGCAGCGGCAGTGCATGGGGATGACCCACACCGCGATACTCTCCGGCAAAGACCAGATAAACCAGGCGGAAGGTATAGAAGGCTGTCAACAGCGCCGTGACAACCCCGATCAACCAGAAGACACGGTAGAAGGGTTCCGGATGGGTAAAGAGGGCCAGCAGGATGCCGTCCTTGGAGAAGAAACCGCCGGTTAATGGTAAACCCGCCAGGCAGACGGCCCCGGCCAGAAAGACCCAGAAGAGTTCGACGGGTCCGCGACGGGTCAAACCACCCATTTTGAAGATGTCATTTTCTTCACCGGCGAGATGAATCACACAACCGGCGGCCATAAAGAGTACGGCCTTGAAGAATGCATGGGTCAGAAGATGGAACATGGCACCGGCCACGCTGCCGGCGCCAACCGCCATGAACATGTAGCCAACCTGGCTCATGGTCGAATAGGCCAGCACTCGTTTAATCTCGCGTTGGGCCATGGCACAGGTCGCGGCATAAATTGCCGTCAAGGCACCAATGGCTGTAATCGCGGTCATGGCGACTGGCGAGAGGGAGACCAACGGGAAGAGACGGCAAAGCAGGTAAACACCAGCAGTGACCATGGTCGCGGCATGAATCAGCGCTGAAACCGGCGTCGGGCCGGCCATAGCGTCGGCCAGCCAGGTCATCAGAGGGAGTTGGGCTGATTTGCCGCAAGCGCCGAGCAGAAGGAGCAGGCTCACGGCGATGACAACGCCTGGTGAAATCGAGGCCGCCTGGGCATTGATTTCACTGATCGACAGAGTGCCGGTAACCGCAAAGAGCCAGAGCAGGGCGATGGCAAGAAAAACATCGCCAACGCGGGTGACCAAGAAAGCCTTGACGCCAGCTTTGGCGTTTTCCAGCTTGCGATACCAGAAACCGATCAGGCCGTAGGAACATAGCCCCACGCCTTCCCAGCCGAGAAAGAGCACCAGCAGGTTGTCGGCCAGGATGATCGCCAGCATGGCAAAGACAAAGAGATTGAGCAGGCTGAAAAAGCGGGCGTAATCCTCTTCTTCATGCATATAGCCGACTGCATAGAGATGGATCAGAGAGGCAACGCCGGTCACCATCAAAGTCATCGGTGCCGCGAGGCGATCGAAGTTGAGGGCGAAGCTGATATCGACGCTGCCGCTGTTAAGCCAGGTAAAGAGAACCGCGCGGGTCCCTTCTCCTTCAGCGTAACCCCAGAAGAGCAGGGTCAGCACAAAGGCCCCGACGACTCCCGTTACTGCCAGAACCTCGGCAAAGAGGCGCGGCAGGCGCATGCCGAAGACCATGTTGATCACCGCACAGCAGAGCGGCAACAGAGGTATGAGGAAGAGCAGGCTCTCGTTCATCCACGCATCCCGTTGAAAACATCGGCGACCAAGCTACGCTTGCGCCGCCACAGATAAACCACCATGGCCAGGGCCACTGCAACCTCTGCAGCGGTAATCGCCATGAGTATGATTACAAAAACCTGGCCATCGGCTTGCTGCCAGTAGGCCGAGGCCGCGACAAACACCAGTGAAGCGGCGTTGAGCATGATCTCCACGCCAACCAGAATCATGATGACCTGGCGTCTCAGCAAGACACAGGTCAAACCGAGCACAAAAAGCGCTGCCGCAAAAGCCAGAGCATGTCCGAAGGGAATCATCATTGTTCATCCCCTTTCGGTAATGGCTTGCCGAGCATGTAGGCCCCAATCGTAGCAAAGAGCAGCTGGAAGGAGATCACCTCCACCGCCAGGGCGTAGCGGCCGAAGAGTGCTTCGCCGACGGCCTGCGGCGCCAGGTAGAACGAGCCAATGTCCTTGCCCGCCGCCGGATCCTGGAAAATCAGCATCAGGGTGCAGATCATCAGGCTCGAAGAGAGCAGCACCAGAGGCCCCCATCTCTGCCATCCGGGTCCTTGCGGAGTTTCTTGCGGTGCCAGACCGAGCATCATAATAATAAACAGAAAGAGCACCATGATTGCACCGGCATAAACAATCACCTCAAAGGCTGCCACCAAAGGGGCTCCGAGCAGGTAGAACATGATCGCCAGGGCGAAGAAGCTCACCACCAGGTAGATCACGGCGTGGACAGGATTTCGGCGCGTGATGCAGAGCAGGGTTGCTGCAAGCATGATGAAGCCGAGTATGTAGAATAACAATGTCGCCATAAATATTAGCTCGCTACAAAAACTTAAATACTTACCACAGAGGCACAGAGAACACAGAGGTAAAGGATTCAAAACAGTCTCTGGTTTTTCTCTGAGTCCTCTGTGCCTCTGTGGTGTACCTTTTGTTTAGAGCGCTCACCCTTTCTGGGGTTCGAAACCACGCACTTTCTTCTCTAAAACCCTAACTTCAGATCGAAGCTCTGTAAGTTTATTAGTGATAAACTCAAGGCACTAAAGCTTTCGGATCCACGGGACCGTATTCATCTTCGTTGCCGCCGCGTTCATTAACCACACCGATTCCCGCATGTTCGTAATAGTTGTATTCCGTATCCTTGCCGCAACCATCGATCAGCAAATCTTCTTTTTCCTGCACCAGCTTGAGCAGGTCACGATTGCAAATCTCGTAATCCGGGGTGGCCTGGATCGCCATGGTTGGACAGGCTTCAGCGCAGAGGCCGCAGAAGATGCAACGGGCAAAATTGATCCGGAACCAGCTCGCATAACGGCGGCCGTCACCATCTTCAGCGGCCTGCATCGAAATGCAGTCGACCGGACAGGCAGCACTGCACAGCTGGCAAGCGACACAGCGCTCCGTGCCGTCAGGATTGCGGGTCAACACGAGGCGCGCCCGGTAACGTGGCGGCGGCGTGCGCTTCTCTTCCGGATACTGGATGGTCACCGGCTTCTTGAAGAGATAACCGAGGGTGATCCAGAACGGCTGCAGGGTGCCTTTTATATCGCGCCAAAGATTCATAATAATTTCGAGTACAGGGTCACAGGTTCAGGGAACAGGGTTCATGGTGAAAGGCTTAACCTTCAGCCCTTTTCCCTTAACCCTTCTCCACATTTAGCTATCCATTCATCGCCAACCGGATCGCTCCGGTAATAACCACATTCAGCAGGGCCAGTGGAATCAACACCTTCCAACCGAAGCGCAGTAACTGATCGTAGCGCGGGCGTGGCATGCTGCCGCGGGCCCAGATAAAAAGGAAGGCGACAAAGAGGACCTTACCGACAAACCAGACCACCGGCGGCAGGAACGGCCCGTGCCAACCACCGAGAAAGAATACCGTGGTCATGGCGCCGATGACGATCAGGTTGATATATTCGCCGACAAAGAAGAGCCCGAAGCGCATACCGGAGTACTCGGTATGGAAACCCGCGACGATCTCGTTTTCCGCCTCCGGCATATCGAAGGGGGTCCGTTTCGATTCAGCGGTGATGCTGATCATAAAGATGATGAAGGCCAACGGATGCTGCAACATATTGGGCCAGGTGGACTGTGCCATGACGATCTCGGTCAGGGAGAAGGACTTGGCACTCATCACGACCGGCACCAGAGCCAGGCCAAGTGAGAGCTCGTAAGAGAGCATTTGCGAAAGGCCACGCATGGCACCGAGCAATGAATATTTTGAGTTTGAGGCCCAGCCACCCAGCACGACACCATAAACAGCCAGAGAGGAGAGCCCGAAGATGTAGAGCAGGCCGATGTTCAAATCACATACAACCATCGGGATCTGGCGACCGAACAGGGTTAGCGGCGGTGAAAACGGCACGACTGCAAAGCTGAGCAGAGCGGTCAGGGCGGTCAACCCGGGAGCGAAGAGGAAAATCCACTTGTCCGCACGGGCGGGGACAAAGTCTTCCTTGGTGATCAGTTTGATGACATCGCACAACGGCTGGATCATACCGCCGGGACCGATACGGTTGGGGCCGTAACGCATCTGCATGCGGCCCAGAATTTTTCGCTCAGCCAGCACCAGGTAGGCGGCCATGGTCAGCACCACGCCGAAGATCAGGCCGAGCTTGACCAGGATGAGAATCAGGCTGATCAGCAGATCATTCATCGCTGTGCCTCCTTCTCAAGTCGGCAGTCGAGCATGCCGCCCGGGACCATCCCTTCAAGCGCGGTATCCCAGAGTTGCGGTACCATGACCAATCCTTTCAGCATCTTTTCGTCCGTGCGGATCATGACGTGACAATGGCCAAAATGAGTGGTCAGACGTGCCCGTTCGTCCGCTGCCAGATTCAACTCCGCTGCCAGCTCAGGATGCAGGAGGACATAAGGTTGCGGCTCCGTGGCGGCCAGAGGCGCAGAGAGGTGCGCCAGCCAGCGGGAGCCAACCTGGCCGGTGATGGCCATGAGAATCAAGGACTCAGCCGCCGCGGTATGAGGCAGTTCCTGCTCTTCGGCCGGAGGCAAAGTGCCTTGGGCGGTCAGGCGGACACCTGTCGTTTCTGCGGCAATTGATGAAAGTCCTGCAAACAGGGGATGGTCCTGCTCGATTGATTCGCGCAATTCAACGAGGTTCAAATCGCGTTCGAGGAGTCCGGCCAAAAGCAGCCAGTCTGCTTCGGGAGCGGAACCAGGGGTTGTCTGGAAGAATTCGCGGGGGGGGTGGTTGCCAGCACCTGCCTCACGGATTGGCACCCCCGGATCGATGACCGGCAGGAAGTCCTGCAGGCGGCCTTCGTTGTTCACATAGCTTCCTGCCATTTCAGCGTTGGCACGTGTTGGCAAGAAAATATCAGCACGTTGGGCTGCGAGGTTCGCTGTCGAATCAAAGCTCACCAGTACTTCCAGATGACCGAGAGCGGCCTGAGCTCGAGCAGGATCCCTGGCTTCACGGAAGGGATCACTTTCCAGACAGACCAACGCGCGCACGGTGCCTTCCTGAACGGCATCAAGAACGCTATCAAAATCAGGGCCGTTACCGGAAAGGAGAGCGCCGCCATAACTGTTGGGCCCGGCCAGCAAGGTGATGACACCGACAGAGCGTTGATCAGAGGAGAACTGCCCTGCAACAGAGCAGAGGGCCTGAACGCCCTGCCCACCAAGGATTTCAGCCCCACCGATCAGAACAGGACGCTGAGCAGCCTTGAGTTGCTCAACGAGACTCTCAAGCAGGGCTCGCTCGTCAGCTTCGAAGGCGTTCAAATCGTTCTTGCCGAGCGCCACGAGGGCTTCTGACAATCTTTCCGGAGACAGTGGCAAGTGGTTTGCAGCGCAGGGCAACTCCACCGGACGAGGGTCAATAACGACGACCTTGCCACCCTTGCGTACCGCCTGGCGGATAGCTAAGGCCAACATCGGAGCTTCTGCCAGAGGATCGGCACCAAAGAGGACCACCAGGTCACTTTGACGGAGATCTTCCTGGCTGCGGACATGCTTGCCAAGTTGGGCTGTCAGAGTCCGGGCGGCACGATCACGCCCCTGATGAGCTTCGTAAACAAGCTGCTGCGAACCGGTTGCTCTAGCCCAATCGTGTAAAAGCACACTGGCTTCAAAGCTAGAGCGGGGAGAACCGAGGAAAGCGACGCTGTCCGGTCCGTATTTGCTTGCGATTGCTGCAACCCGCTCACGGGCGGCACGCAAGGCAGTATCAACAGCGACAGGCTGTCCATCGAGGCGCGCCTGACGCGGTCGCTCGGGATGATTGACATGATCGTAACCAAAGCGGCCGCGATCGCAGATGAAGAAACCGTTGGTTTCCCGGTTGATACCGGCTCTGACCCGTTGTATCTCACGATAACGACCGCCGGGAACGGTGGCACAACCGAGGCTACAGTGCGGACAGATTGACGGCGCTTCTTGCAGATCCCAGAGTCGTGTCTTGAAACGGAACGGCTTGCTGGTAAGAACCCCGGTCGGGCAGGCATCGATAATATTTCCGGAGAAGGGACTCTCCAAGGCACCTTCCTGGAAACGGCTGTACTGAATCCGATTGCGTGAGCCAAAAACACCGTAGTCGGTACCGCCACAATAGTCGCGATAGGTGCGCACACAACGATAACAGGTGATACAACGGTTCATCTCCTGCTGTACGAATGGCCCCAGATCCTGGTTGACGAAGGTGCATTTCTTGCCACTATAGCGGCGGACACCATGACCACCGGCCACAGTCATCTCCTGCAACTGACACTCGCCGCCTTCGTCGCAGACCGGACAATCATGAGGATGATTGATCATGGCCCATTCGATGACATGCTCGCGCATTTCCATGGCATCGGGATCGGTTGACGAAACCACCATGCCGTCCTGAGCCTGGACCATACAGGCCATCTGCAAACCCTTGACCGGGCCATCGACAAACATCATGGCGCAGAGACGACAGGACCCGACGGATCCCAGTGCTTCGTGGTAGCAGAAGTGGGGGATGACGATGTCGAGTTCACGTGCGGCTTCGAGGACGTTGGTCCCGTCCGGCACGGTCACTTCAAGGTTGTCGATAGTCAGTTTAGGCATAAAATCGGTTGTCGGGGCTGGCCTCTGGGGGCTCGCCTAGTTAAAAGGACAGCATCCTTTGCGGATGTGATCCTTGATTTCATCTTCATAGAGCCGCAGCAGAGCTTCTACCGGCCCCATGGCGCCTTCGGCCAGGGCGCAAAAAGAGCGTCCCTTGATATTTTTCACCTGGTCCTTGAGCATCGCCAGATCGTCGTTGGTCGCCTGGCCGAACTCGATTCGGTCGAGCAGCCAGGAGATGGTGGACAGACCATCTCGGCAAGGTGTGCACCAGCCGCAGCTTTCGCGGGCGAAGAACTGGTTGAGGTTGCGGGTTACCGCCACCATGCAGGTGTCTTCATCAAAGACTGTCACGCCCGCTGTACCGAGACGGCTCTCGACCTCTTCAAGAGGGTTGAAATCCATCATCACGTCAAGGTGATCGGTGTTCAGGTATGGGGTTGACGCGCCACCTGGCAAACAGGCTTTGAATTTTTTGCCCCCCCGTACGCCACCGCCAAAATCTTCCACGACTTCACGCAAGGTGATGCCGAGGGGCAGCTCAAAGCATTCCGTGCGGTTCAGGTGTCCGGACAGGCCAAAGAGCTTGGTTCCGGCACTCTCCGGATTCAGCGCCAGATCCTGAAACCAGGCGGTGCCATGAGTCAGAATATGCGGTACGGTGGCCAGGGTTTCGACGTTGTTGACGTTGGTGGGTAGCCCGAAGAGACCACGCTGGGCCGGGAAAGGCGGCTTGGAACGCGGATTGGGCCGACGGCCCTCGAGACCGTTGAGCTGAGAGGTCTCCTCGCCAAGGATGTAGCGCCCGGCACTCCCGTGTACGTGCAGTTCGACGTCAAATCCGGAACCAAGGATATTTCCCCCCAGGTAGCCCGCTTCGACCGCTTCTTCAATCGCCCGCTCAAGCCGTTGAAAACAATCTTCGTACGCGTAACGCAGGAAGATGTAACCGATCTGGGTCTGCAGGGCATAGGCTGCAATCGCCATCCCCTCGACCAGTTGATGAGGGTCGGCCAGTAGCAGTTGGCGATCCTTGTAAGTGCCCGGCTCCATCTCGTCACCGTTACAGACCAGGTATTTGTCTCCCGGTTGATCGGCCGGGAAAAAAGACCATTTGATCCCTGTGGGAAAGCCTGCGCCGCCACGGCCACGCAGACCGGAGCCCTTGACAAGCTCGCAGACCTCGGCCGGCGACATCTTCATCGCCGCGCGCAGGCCCTGGTAGCCACCGTTCTTCTCGTACTCGGGCAAAAGGATCGTCTCGTTCGGCCGGCGATTTTTGAATAGAACCTGTGTATAGGCGTTCATATCCTTAAACCTCGGCCGCTACTGCGGCACGCTCCCTTTGCAGAATGGCATCAATCTTCTCGGTGGTCAGCAAACCGTGCGTGGTAAAGCCGATCATCATGGCCGGGGCATCACCACAGGCACCAAGACAGCAGGTTGGCAGCAGGGTGAAGATGCCGTCAGCTGTTGTTTCACCCAGGCCGATTCCCAAAGTTTTCATGAGATGTTCGGTGATCATCTCGGCACCGGTCGACCAGCAGCAAATTGAATCACAAACATGAATGACCCGCTTGCCAACCTCACGCCGGAAGATCTTATCGTAGAAAGTGGCCACCTCCTCCACTTCGATCGGTAGAACCCCGAGGGTTTCAGCCGTCAACAGCACACCGTCGTCAGGCACCCAGCCGTGATGCAACTGGATCGCCCGCAACTGGTCAACGATCAACTCATGGGGATGAGCAATCGCCGCCGCCTTGGCTTTGAAGCTGTCGATCTGTTTTTGAGGTAAAAGTTCTTTCATAAAAACCGACCAGCGCAACGCAAAGGCGCAAAGTTTAACGAATGGCGCAAAGAGAGTCTTTTCTCTTCATTGCTTTTCATAGCGTCTTTCTTTTTCCATTGCGTCTTTGCGTTAAAAAGCTACCTGTCCAAATCTGCGAGAATAAAATCAATTGCCCCCAAAACCATGATCAAGTCGGAAATCATCCAGCCCTTGGTGATCTTGGGGAAAACCTGCATGTGGGCGAAGCTCGGGGTGCGGATGCGCAAACGATACGGAGTGTTGCCACCGTCGCTGACCACGTAATAACCGCACTCACCCTTGCTCGATTCGATGCCGCGGTAACACTCGCCACGTGGTGGCGTCAGGCCGCGGGTCACATTCATAAAATGATGAATCAGTGATTCGATATCTTTTTTGCCGGCATTGCGTTCCGGATAGACATAACGTAAATCGTTGCTCACGTAAGGACCACCCGGCATATCGGCCGCGGCCTGTTTGACGATGCGCAAACTCTGGCGCATTTCGTTGAGCCTTACCAGGTAACGCGCATAACTGCAGCCACCGGTTTCAGTGGGAATCTCGAAATCAAAGCGTTCGTAACCGGAGTAGGGCATCTTTTTGCGCAGGTCCCATTCCAGTCCGCAGGCGCGCAGGTTGGCACCGGACATCCCCCAGTCGATCGCTTCGTCAAGGGTCGTGGCACCAACACCTTCGGTGCGCGCACGGAAGATCGGTCCGTTGGTCAACATGCGGTCGAGCTCATCGATGCGCTTGTCAAAATCGCGCGTAAAGATATCGACGGTCTGCTTCCAGCCATCGGGAAGGTCCATAGGCAAACCACCAACGCGCAGCCAGGCCGGGTGCATACGGCCACCGGTGATCTGCTCGATGATGTCAAAGATTTTTTCCCGCGACTCGAAGGTGTAGAAGACCGGCGTCATGGCACCGACATCATGAGCGAAAGTGCCGAGCCAGACCAGATGGTTGGACAAGCGGAAAAGCTCGCAGAGCATCACCCGAATCACCTGGGCCCGCTCCGGGACCTCGACACCGAGCATGGTCTCCAATGGCAACAGGTAAGCGAGGTTATTCTGCACGCCGGAGAGGTAGTCGATGCGGTCGGTGTAAGGGATGTACTGGTTCCAGTGTTGCCGTTCCGCGATCTTCTCCGCGCCACGATGGTGGTAACCGAGGTCGACATCAACATCCTCGACCTCTTCACCATTGAGCTTGGCGACCAGGCGCAGAACGCCGTGAGTACCGGGATGATGAGGACCAAGATTGAGAATCATGGTCTCATCGTCAACCCGCTCCATCTCTTTGCCACTGAAGAAGCTGTCCGCATCACGCGGCACCATCTTCATTGCCGCTTCCGGTGTGAAGGGCTCCATCTCGGTCGCGCGCGAGATATGGTCCTTGCGCAAGGGGTGCCCTTCCCAGTCGTGAGACATGAGAATACGGCGCAGGTCGGGATGGCCTTTGAAATCGATGCCGAACATGTCGTAGGCTTCGCGCTCATACCAGTTGGCCGTGGTCCAGACGTCGGTGATCGTCGGTGCCGTCGGTGTTTCTCCCTGCAGGGGGACCTTGACCCGCAGGTAGCCGGGGTCATCGAAGGACAAGAGATGATAGACGAGAGTGAAATCGTGATTGGGACGTTTTTTCCGTGCCCGCTCGTCGATTGCTGTCAGGTCTTCAAGGCGGCGGTATCGGGTCGGCGCCTGTTCCTTGAGGAAACGCAGCAACTCTGGAGCCGTCTCAGTGTCGGTCCAGAAGGTTGGCATATCAGCGCCCTTGGCGTCTTCACGCACCCGGTCACCAAAATGTTCGTGCAGGGTTTTGCGCAGGTCAGGTGTTGAGGCGACGAAGTCTACACGTGGCTGATCTGGACGCCATAACTCTTCGGCACGGCTCCCCCAGAAATTTGGCGCCTGGCTGGATGTGCCGCGGTTAGGGCTGTTGCCGAAGCCTGGTCCACGGGTGTCGCGGCTCTTGCTGACGCCGTCTATCAGTAGCGGTCCGTCTGTCCCCTCGCTGCCGCCTTGCATGCCGAGCACCTTGCGGGCGGGTTGCTCATCTGCGGCGATCTTTTCCTGCAACATGATCAGACCCTGCAGAAATGCTTCCGGACGTGGTGGACAGCCGGGCACGTAAACATCGACCGGCAGCACCTGGTTAACGCCCTGCATGACGCTGTAGACATCGTACATGCCGCCGGAGTTTGCACAACTGCCCATCGCCATAACCCACTTGGGGTTGGCCATCTGCTCGTAGACACGCAACATGCTGGCGCCCATCTTTTTAAAAGGAGTTCCGGAAATGATCATCAGATCGGCTTCACGCGGTGTGCTGCGCAAGACCTCGGCGCCGAAGCGGGCAATATCGAAACGGGGCGTCATGCTGGTCATCATCTCGACGAAACAACACGAAAGACCGAAGAACATCGGCCAGAGGCTGTTCTTGCGCCCCCAGTTGATAGCATCGTCCAGGGTTGTCAGTATGACATTGGGAGGCAACTCTTCGCTCATGATGCGCTCCCCTTTGCTCTGCGCTGATCATTCTGCGCCCTGCGCCGCTCGCGCTGGGCTCGCGGTTCCCAGTCGAGTCCACCGGTTTTCCAGATATGTACCAGGCCAAGGAAAAGGATGAAGATGAAAAAACAGACGTGGGCATAACCAGACCAACCGAGCCGCTCATAGGCAACCGCCCAGGAGGCGACAAAGAGGACCTCGACATCGAAGATAACAAAGAAGATCGCAACCAGGTAAAAGGGCACCGGGCCTTTAAGGCGGGCATTGTCGAGAGGCAGAATGCCCGACTCGTAAGGCTCCTGCTTCTGACGGGAACGGGTCTTGTGGCCAAGCCCCCAGGAGAGCAGCAAAAGAACCGCAACCAGGAAAATGGCTATACCACCATAGATTCCCAGAGCCAGGTAAGACTCGAATTCGGGTGGCGTCGCCATCAGCTGTGAGGGGGCTGTCGCAGGTGACATATGCTTAAGTTAAGTAACCTTCTGAAAAGAGGGAACAAACCAATCGTCAATTATCATTGAAGTCTCGAATCAGACTAGCATAAAAATGGGTCAAGTCCACCTTTTGGCGGGGGATTAAAGCCCATCCCGTGCCGTCTCTATCGCTGCCCTTGCCAGGGCATCGCAGCGCTCGTTTTCAGCGTGGCCGTCGTGCCCCCGTACCCAGCACCACTCAACCTCGTGCGGGTCGGTCAATTCCAGCAGGCGCTCCCAAAGATCACGGTTGGCCACCGGCTTCTTCTGGGAATTTTTCCAGCCGCGCTTGACCCAACCATCAATCCACTCGGTCATACCTTTTTTTACATACTGTGAATCGGTGGTCACCCTGACTTGACAGGGTCGCTTCAAGGCTTCCAGGCCGGCGATCGCACCGATCAACTCCATGCGGTTATTAGTGGTCTCCGGGTCATAACCGGAGAACTCTTTTTCATAATCGCCACAGCGCAGAACCGTTCCCCAGCCACCCGGCCCCGGGTTACCGGAGCAGGCACCGTCGGAGAAGATTTCCACCAGTTTCTCTGCAGGTTTACTCATACTTGCCATGTTCCAATCTGAAAAGATGATCATAAAAACACGAGAGCATCCTAACACAGCTTTTTTTGCAATTCAGCCCTGTTAAACCGGTATACAAATTAAAATCCCGCAAGAGCAATGAGGCAAAGCTAATTGCTGTGTTCCTGTTGCATAGAATATGCAGAAACACCCAAACAGGAGAAAAAACAAAAACCCCTCTACAACAAAGCAGAAGGGCCAACATCTCTGGGGCAAACTGACCCCGGCATCTTTACCGCCATCAGCAGTTTTGCACTGTAAAGAAACGACCAATAAATGTCAACTGAATTGTATACTGTATACACTTGAAGACGGTCAGAGCGACTCATATCTGCTCAACCCAGAAACACCTCAATTGCTGCGTTACAACATCAGCCAACATCAGTAAATTTTCCGGCTGAACATCGACAACCTTGACAACAGGCTTGAACCGACTGCTGCTTGGCATCAAGCCTTCCAGCAGGTTGGTGCGCTGATAAAGCCAGGCACTGTTCAACGTGCAAGGGAAAGTGTCCGGGAACAATGCCAGATAGAAGATATCGGCTTCAACCAGATCTTGAAAAAAATGTGAGCCAAAAGAAAGTTCAGGCATCAGGTCCCCTTCAGCAAAGGCAACTTCACCGATGGCAGCCATATTGTTTATCTCCGAAAACTTGACCGGAACGCCCAGCGACGGTGTGGAGGTTCCCCAACGCCCCGGACCGAGCAGCAGAGTCGGTTGTTGTTCGCGATCCTTGATACGCCTATTAAGACGGCCAATCAAGCGAGCAACTTCGTGTTTATCGGAAAGGGACAACTGTGAGTACTGTTTGGCATCAACCCAGATTATCCGTTTAATAGGCAATGCCGAATTGCCACCCATAAAGCCGCCATCCGCACTAAAGAAGACCTTTTCCGGTTCGATCTCACTTGGAATACTGATTCGTTTTTTTAACCCCTTGGTCTGCAGTGGCCGGCATTGCAACAGATTGATTTTGGACGCGCCATTCTTCGTTTTGTTAACGGTAAATTCTATATCAACAGGGTACTGATAAGCTTTTTCAAGGGTCTTGAGCAACAGCTGCATTCTCACAGGGAAGTCCGTTTTTTTCAGCAGGTGCTCAAAGGTCAGGAGCCAGACATCTTGAGCCGGCCGCCCACGCTCTTTTAATCGGGAAATGGTTTCCTGGTCCGGAACACCATAACACTCCAGGTTCAGGTCAATGCCTTCACTGACCAGGTTGAACAGTGGCAGCGATTGCAGGTCATTCTCGCTGATATTGACCAGATCGACATCCTTCTGGGAAAAACGGCGAATATCTTCATAACCTTTGAGTGGCAGCTTCATCGGCTCGTCAAGAGCGACAATCCGTGGATAATCTCCCTCGACCCGATCAACCGCACGTGTGCCAAGCCCAAGAACCAGCCGCAGCATACCGGCTTTCGGATCCATATGCTTGTCCCAGACAAAGGTATTGTAAGAAATGCCGACACCGGCCAATTCCGGGAAGTAATAATTTTTATGGTAAGAGCCGGACACACGCTGAACAAGAAGGCCCATCTGCTCCACCTGTTGATCAAGACCGCGTTGCTTGCGATAGGTCAGGGCGTCTTCGCTCATGGTGCTGGAGAAAACCTTGCGAACGGCATCTTCGAAGGCATTGTATCGATCTTCCGGCGAGCCCTGGTTGGCACAAAAAAAACTGTCGTATTTGCCGGCAAAAGCGTTGCCAAATCCGTCTTCCAGCAATGAGCTTGAACGGACAATAATCGGATATTGCCCGTAATAATCGAGCATGCTCATAAAATCTTCCCGTAACTGTTCCGGGAAAGATCCTGTCAACATCTTCTGATGGAGTTCGGCACCGGCCTCAAAATAGCCTTCCGGTGTTTTCTGTGCCGCATAGAGCTCCCACCAACCATTATTGACAATATAAGAGTAATAGACGTTTGACCCGACAAAGAAAGAATCGTGCTGCTCCAGTCGTTCAGACCAATCCGCATCCGGCTGGGTTTCCAGAATGCGCCGCGCCAGTAGCATACCGACCGCCTTGCCGCCGATAAACCCGGTGCCAATCATGCGCGCTTTGTAGGAAAGCAGATCGCTGAGTGTAAAATAGCGCCGCGCCAGGTTGAGGATATTGTCTTCGCGACCAATCAGGTGACGACAAAGATGTGCCACCATCTTTTCCTGCTCCTGCTGCGAGACCTTTTCAGAATTCAGTTCCTCCGCTTGCAAAAAGAGGCGATGCCAGTGGTCGAGACGACGACTGCCGGCATCCTGAACCTGACGATAGGCTTTAGACAGAAGCTCAGTTGCTTCAAGGCTGTTGGCAAGGGGGACAAAGCTGTCACCGGTCTGTCGATGTGGCAGGAACATGGTCGGGGAATGTCGCTCCCAGACTTTGAGCGGGTGTACATATCGTTGCCCTTCACGGTTGTGCAGTTCCAGCAGAACCTGGGTCGTCTCACGAATGCGGGCGATGGTTTTGTGGGCGTGACGATTGCGCAACAGGGCGAAATAGGCCACCGTATCAAGCTTGAACAGGTAAGGGCAGGTGACGTGGAAAAAGTTGGCGATCATATGATCGGTGACCCAGGCTGACAACAGGTCAGAGAGGCAATCGAAGACGTAGAAGGCGCCAACGCCTTTTTCGGTGGCAATTTCGTGAATAGCACAGGCAAAGGTCTCGAAACCTTCGCGCGGATCGAGCACATAGGTTTCAATAGGCAATTTTGGGTCAATCACAGGGGGGTGCTGGCCAAAGCGGAAATAGACAACCTTTCGCTTCTCGGCAAGGGCCTGCTTTACATAAGGAGTGACGAAGTACTGATAATCTTCAATGCTATCAACCTTCCAGACGACGTTGTCGCCCATCCGCAAGCCATCAAGGATTTCATCAAGACCATCGAAACCAGTTGTCACCCATCTGTTGTTCATGGACTTCCCCTTTAAGCTTTCATCAAGAAACTTAACCGCTGAAGCCTTTTCGGAACTGCAAAATCAGAGGAGAACCTTGGCCTCTTTCTACCCCGGCGTCGTCATTGCGCTCTTAAACTTGGCGTTTGGCGACCATGCTGCATAAGACAAAGGAATTATAACCCAAACAAAGGTTGTAAGTATTTAACGCACCAAAAGTAGGCGCTTTAGGCGAAGGCGCGCAGTGGTAGAGAACGTCCACAAAGGAAACCACTTCAAAAAGCGAGAATAGTCACCATTTTCGTCATTCCTGGCTTTTCTTTGCGTCTTTGCGTTGGTCTTTTGATTTCAACCTTTTACTGTTTTGGTGTAAAGACGTCTTCCCTTTGTTTGGATTATAGACCTTTAAAACAGCAGGGCCGGCAAAGTTATTGCCGGCCCTGCTTAACATCTGTTTGGGTCAAACTACGCCGAAAGCAACCATCGCCTTGGCAACACGGATAAAGCCAGCGATATTTGCGCCGTTGACATAGTTACCCGGAGTTCCGTATTCGATCGACGTTTCGTAGCAGAGTTCATGGATGTTGTGCATGATTTCCTGCAGACGCTTCTCCGTGTGATCGAAAGTCCAGGAGTTACGCTCGGCGTTCTGCTGCATTTCCAACGCTGAGGTTGCAACACCACCAGCATTGGCTGCTTTACCTGGGCCGTAAGCGATCTGGGCATCGAGGAAGATCTTAACACCTTCCGGAGTGGTCGGCATGTTCGCGCCTTCACCGACGGCGATACAGCCGTTCTTGACCAGCATCTGGGCGTCAGCACCGTTGATCTCGTTCTGGGTCGCCGAAGGCATGGCTACCTGACATGGAACTTCCCATATGTTGCCCTTGGCCACGTACTTGGCGTGCTTGCGATATTGAGTATAGTCCTTGATACGGCGGCGCTCAACTTCCTTGAGCTGCTGCAGCAATGCCAGGTCAATCCCCTTTTCGTCATAGATGTAACCATTGGAGTCAGAGCAGGTGACGACCTTGCCACCGAGTTGGTGAATCTTCTCAGTGGTGTAGATTGCGACGTTACCGGAGCCTGACACCGAGCAGATTTTGCCGTCAAAGCTGTCTTTACGGGCTTTGAGCATTTCATCAACAAAGAAGACCGCACCGTACCCGGTTGCTTCGGTACGGACCAGGGAGCCGCCCCAGTCGAGGCCCTTACCGGTGAGAACCCCGGCTTCCCAGCGGTTGGTGATGCGCTTGTACTGGCCGAACATGAAGCCGATCTCGCGACCACCAACGCCGATGTCGCCAGCGGGTACGTCTGTATGTTCGCCAATATGACGATAGAGCTCTGTCATAAAGCTTTGGCAAAAGCTCATGATTTCGTCGTCTGATTTTCCTTTCGGGTCAAAGTCTGAACCACCTTTGCCGCCACCGATCGGAAGACCGGTCAGGGCGTTCTTGAAAATCTGCTCAAAGCCCAGGAACTTGATGATGCCGAGATAGACGGAGGGGTGAAAGCGCAGGCCGCCTTTGTATGGGCCGAGTGCGCTGTTAAACTCGACACGAAAGCCCCGGTTGATCTGGACTTCGCCCCTGTCGTCCCGCCAGGGGACCCGGAAAATGATCTGACGCTCAGGCTCGCAGATGCGCTCAATGATTTTGTGCTGAGCGAACTCCGGATGTTTGACCAGGACAGGGCCGAGTGATTCGAGAACCTCGCGGGCGGCTTGGTGGAACTCTGTTTCCCCCGGGTTGCGTGCCAGAACTTCCTGAAAAATTGGCTCTACCTTCTCATCTAGCTGATTCGACATGCTGCCTCCTTTTTGTGCAGTTAGCTGCTTATTTAATATGCATTATGTCTTTTTTACCGTATATCTTTTTCGCAATCAAGCAAAACTTATAGTTGCTAATTTTTTGTGCACACGTTTTACACTTTCACATTCCCCCTCTACGGGGTGCATGCAGCCACCATAATGTTCAACCTGTTGCCAAAAAGACAAAAAACCCTTACGCCTGAAGTCGACAGTAAGGGTTTGAATGCTCTTGTAACACTTCATGCAGGCAGCGAATGAACAAAAATCTTGGGGCAACAATAGGAGAAAAAGCTTACAGGCTTTCAGGCCTTGTTTTAGTGGAGGTGGCCACTGAGGAGCAAGAGTAAAACAGTTGCGCTGACCATGACCCACAGCATGATACCAAGAAGAAGGGGCTTGAGGCCCACCTGCTTGAGAACTTTCTTAGTCAAGCCTGCCCCGACCAGAAACAACGTCATCACCAGCGTCTGTTTAGCCAGCAGATAAAGCCCTCCCCACACCCAGTCGAGAGATGGCAGCCAGGTATTGACGAAAGCTGCCGCAATAAAGCCGAGAATGAAAAGGGGGAAGCCGCTTCGTTCTTGCGACTTTTTCAACACACTCGCTAACAGGGTACAGGGTGCGATCCAGAGCGCACGGGTCAGCTTGGCCGTAGTGCCGACGCTCAAAGCAAGAGCGCCATATGCGGCCGAGGCGCCGACCACGCTACTGGTGTCGTGGATCGCAAGAGCCGCCCAGAGGCCGAACTGGTGCTGGTCGAGAGCAAAGAGATGGCCGAGAGGAGGAAAGAGAACCAGGGCGAGGGCATTTAAAGAAAAAACCGTGGCCAGGGAAACCGCGATCTCCTCATCCTTTGCCTTGATCACCGGAGCCATGGCGGCAATAGCGCTGCCGCCACAGATGGCCGTGCCGAAAGAGACCAGCGTTCGGGTATTCGGGGGCAAGCGCAGCGCCCTTCCCAAAAGTTCTCCTAGCACAAGGGTTGCGGTGATGCTGACGAAGGTAATCAACAGAGAGCTTTTGCCGACCTCTAGAACCTCTGCGAAGTTGACGCCGAAGCCAAGCCCGACAACTGAAAGCTTGAGCAGAGCTTTGCTCATCCGGGCGGTCTTTTCCGGAAAGGGGTTGTCGAAGAGAAAACTGAAAGCAAAGCCCGCGACCAGAGCCATTGGCGAAGTCACCAGGGGTATCGCAGTCAACAGAAAAAGCGCGACAAAAGTCGCTCTATGTGTTTTTTGCTGATTATCATTCATATGTGATTAGTCGATGATATCGGTTCCAACCTTTTAGCGGTTATTGCTTTTGCCCCAAGAATAAGGGAATGAACCTCCTGCAGCGAATAAAAAGCGACGGCTCTGCCTTTTCTGTAATCTTGAGATACTAAATCTTTGAGAGAAAAACAGCAAGAATCCGGTTGGCGACTAAAGGGGCCGGTGCTCCTTTTCAATACCTTTGTGAAAGGCTTATTCTCTGGCTATATGACCTGGTACGAAAGTCATGTTCCTTACAGGGAGGGTCTTGAACACGTCTTGGTCCTGTGAATCTCTTCTCTTTGAGAGAACCCTTAAACACCTCCCCAAACTTTCCCCGGTCCAGTATCCTGACCTGCTCACCTTACTGCTTATCGTATTGCAAACAGACAACGAAGCCCCCAAAACAAAAGCCCTTCCACAATTTGTGGAAGGGCTTTTGTTTTTTTATTGGTGTCCCCATGGGGATTTGAACCCCAGTCGCCGCCGTGAAAGGGCGGTGTCCTGGGCCAGGCTAGACGATAGGGACTTAATTCTCAAGTACCTAGCAGGAAAGGCTCCTGCAATGTACGACGCTTTAAAAATGGTGTGCCGCGTAGGGATCGAACCTACGACCATCTGATTAAAAGTCAGATGCTCTACCAACTGAGCTAGCGGCACACGAGATGCGTCTTATAAACTGACCCGCGCTATGTTGTCAACTATATTTTGCTTAACTGCTAATATCTCACCCTTTTACGGGGTCTGTAACTTTTTCTTGGCTTTTTCTGCCTCTCCGGAGAGAGGGTAGCGTTTGATCAACTTCTGCAGCAAGAGCTCCGCAGTCGCCTTGTCGCCACTGGCCTCAAAGGCGAGTGCCTGTTTGAGCATAGCCGAAGCGACCTTCGGATGTTCGCCATAGGTCTCAATAACTTCTTCAAACTTCAGAATAGATTGTTCGTAAGCCTTTTCGGCGTAGTAGGTTTCACCAATCCAGTAGGCTGCGTTAACCGCGAGCTCGTCTTGTGGATACCGCTTGAGGAAGGTCTCCATCATGTCTCGGCCAGCTGCAAAATCACGCTGCTCACGAATCGTTTTGAGTGCACGCTCGTAAAGCTCGGGAGCGCTTTCACCGCCTGGCGTTACCGCTTGCGGTTTAACCACGGGTTGCTCAAGGATCGTCGGAGACGATGCGGCAACCGGCTTTTGCAGATCAACGCCACCGCCCCCTTCCAGCAGGCTAAGACGCTGTTCATGATCGACAATCTGTAAACTCAGCTCGTCACGAAGCAGAGCTAAATCCTGTCGCATATCTTCGTTGACGCGCTCCTGGTCACCCGTTTGTCCTTGCATCGACTGCAGGTCAACCCGCACGCCATCGAGCTCAGCCTGGAAATCAGCCTGGTTACGTGCCAGGGTTTCCACATGCGCGCGAACCCCGCCCGAGGCGTCATCCTGCAATTCCTTGAGTGCACGCTCCGTTTCACCGAGCCGCCGCTTCATCTCCAGCAGATCCCGCTGCATCTGCAGGTCTTGTTCTGTGACCACGCAACCGCTCAACAGCAGGCTGACAATCAGAAAAAACGGCAAACAGATTCGAAACATGGCTCTACTCCAAAGAACGCATCAGTAATGACGCGAGGACGCTTACTTGATCGCTTTGAATTCTGCGCGACGGTTTTGAGCCCATGCGCTTTCGCCTGCACCTTTGCTCAGGGGCTTCTCTTCGCCGTAGGAAATTACCGAAAGCCGCTTGGCGCTGATGCCCAGAGAAACCAGATAGCTCTTGGCAGCCAGGGCGCGGCTTTCACCGAGAGCCAGGTTGTATTCGTCGGAACCACGCTCATCGCAATGACCTTCGATGACGACGTTGGTACCACTGTTGGCCTGCAGATACTTGGCGTTATTGCCGAGAATGCTGCGTGCTTCGGCAGAAAGAGTGAACTGGTCAAAATCGAAATTGATCCGCTCCATACCAGCAATCTGATCATGAGTCGGCACGACTTCGCCCTGCATGGACCCTTCATCAGCGACTTTGACTTCAGAGGGCTGACTCATATCGGACTTACCAACGTCTTCTTGATCCATCTGGGGAGTAGACTTGGCACAACCGATGAGACTGCTGCAGAGGAAGAGGACGATCAGAACAAGTTTGAGAGTTTGCATTGCTTTCATTGTGGGCTCCTTGATTTAAGACAGGGGTCATAGCATCTCATTTAAAACGGCACGATGCTCACTAACTTTTTCGAGTCACGCATTATAACGAGCTAGACCATAAATAACAACCACTTGCTTTTGCCTTCGGCAAACAACCACTATTGCCGACGGAGCACTTACAAAACAGGCGTTAGAACTTCTGCTCTTTCCATTACCAACGCGGCGACCAGGCCGGGTGGCGACAATCGCTGTCCAGCTTTGTCAAGCGTCTGGCACCGGTACCGTCGTTGCGCATAACGTAAATCGCACGGTTACCACCCTTGTCTGATGAATAGATAATGAAGCGGCCGTCTGGACTCCAGCGTGGATGTTCGCTGTTACCGGGACCAAAGGTCAGGCGACGTTCGTCAGTGCCATCGATATTGATCGTATAGATATCGAACTGGCCGCCGATCTGGCGCGTAAAGGCAATGCGCTCGCCCTTCGGGCCCCAGGCCGGCGTGGCATTGTACTTGCCTTGGGTCGTCAACCTTGCAGCCTGGCCGGTAAAGGTGTCGGCGACAAAGATATGCGGATTGCCCTGCCGGTTGGAGACAAACGCTATTTGGCTACCGTCGGGGCTCCAGGAAGGATCACTGTCGATTCCCCAGCTGTCAGTGATCCGCTTACGTATGCGACCCGTGGTGCCGATCAGGTAGATCTCCGGGTTGCCGTCCTTGGAAAGGGTCAGGGCAATCTCGCGCCCATCAGGAGACATTCGTCCGGCAACGTTGAGACCCTGCTTGTAAGATAGCTTGGCCTCTTTGCCCGTGTAAATTTCCTTGCGATAAAGATCGGGGTTGTTGGCCCGGTAGGAGGTAAAGAGGATCTCTTTGCCACGTGGAGAGAAATCGGGGTTGAGTACGATCGAGCGATGGTTGGTCAGTCGAATCGGACGCTTGCCATCGACGTCCATCAACCAGAGTTCTTTATCCCCACTCAAATCGGAGATATAGGCGATGCGTGCACTGAAAGGGCCCTCTTCGCCGGTGAGTTCCTTAAGCACCAGGTCGGCAAAGGCGTGCGCCATGCGCCGGACATCCTTGGTCTCACCAACATAGCGTCGACCGGTCAGGAGCTTGCGGTTGACAACATCAAAGAGGCGCGCCTCGATGGTCAGTTTATCACCCTCAATTTTATAGGTTCCCTTAATCAGGGTTTCACTACCGAGCAATCGCCACTGCGGAAAATCAACCTGGATGCTGTAAAGCCCGATACGCTGCGCATCATCGAGAAAAGCTTCAGGATCAACAAACCGAAAGAGTCCAGAAAGATCCAAATCGGCATCGAGGACCTCGTTAAACTCCCCGGAGATCTGCGCTGACTCGGGGCCCTTGTCAGGCAGCAACCGGGTCAGAGCCAGGGGAATCGATTGTTCGCCGGGCGAGGAGATTTCAATTTCCGTGGCGGCCAAAACCGACCACGGCAGAACCAGACAGAAGAAACAAATCGTGAACCAGCGTATCAACATGCTTATTTTCCCCGGGCCATTTCCTTGAGGTTGAAGGTAACCAACAGATCGATCTGCTTCGGCAACGGCTGCGGCAACTGCTTCGATTTGGTGATTGCTCTTTTCAGAGAATCATCGAACTGCTGATTCCCTGAGGGTGTATTGATTCGGTAACGGATCATTTCTCCGGACGCCGCATAGGTCAGAGTGGCTTTCGCTTCAAGATCACGGAGTCGCGACTGATCCAGAAGATAAGGAGAAAGAGCCCAGTTTTGCTGGATAAAAGCCTGCACAAAAGCCAGAGCACTGACACCCACCTCGTCACCCGTACCGTCAGGCATCCCCACCGGCACGTCGGCTGCAACGGTGGCCGCCCCTGCGCTTAATTTGGCAATCTTGTCCTTTATGGCATCGCGCTCAGCTTGACGGGCCTGACGCTCACGAATCTCATCAAGAGCGCTCTTCACCTGCTGTTCGTTACGCGTATCTGACCTGACCTCCGACTTCGCCACTGGCTTCGGCTTGGGCTTGCTGGTCTGTACCGGTTTGACCAAAGGTTTGACGGCCGGCTTGGCCTTTTTCTGCACAGCAGGTGGTGCTGTCTGGACCGTGCGTTTGACTTCCGCAGCTTTCGGCTTCTTGGCCGGACGGGGATCGGGTCGTCCCGCCTGAGGATTGAGCACCGGCTTGTGAATCAGGTCAACGTAATAGACCGGGGGCTTGGGGCGGGTCTTGGTGCCGAACAGGTCAACGGTGAAGGCCACCCAGACCAGGCCGTGGACGAGCAGAGAGACAAGCAGCAAGCGACCGAACTTCGGATCCTTGTGAAAAGCGCTGATTTGGCGCAGAGACTCGACAGGCATCAGAGGCGCACTCACTTACTCTTGTGGTTCCTGAGCCACCATACCAAGCTTGGCGACTCCGGCGCGCTTGATTGCAGCCATCACCTTGACGACCGTGCCGTAAGGCACAGCCTTGTCGGCTTCCAGGTAGACGGTCTTGTCTTCACGTTCACTTAACACCTGCTGCAACACCGGAGTCAGCTTGCCCGCATCAGCGACGCTGTTCTTGCCGACCATGATCTCACCCTTGCGGGTTACGGTAATCACCAGAGGCTCTTTGACCGCAGTCAGGTTCGGCGCGTTTTCAACTTCCGGCAAGGCAACATCCACACCCTTTTCCATCATCGGTGCCGTGACCATGAAAATGATCAGCAGGACCAGCATGACGTCGACAAAGGGTGTCACGTTGATCTGGGCCAGCACCGTGCGCCGGCGATTGCTGTTTTGACCAACTTCCATATCAACGGCCCCGGCTCATACGCTGGACAATGTTCAACATCTCCTGGCAGAAATTATCCATCTCGCCAATCAAAACGTTGATCTTGTTAACAAAGTGGTTGTACCCAATAACAGCCGGAATCGCTGCGACCAGGCCGATTGCCGTCGCGACCAGAGCTTCTGAAATACCCGGTGCGACAACAGCCAGCGAAGCGCTGCCGCTGGTGCCGATGCCATGGAAGGCATCCATGATGCCCCAGACTGTACCGAACAGTCCGATAAAAGGCGCTGCCGAGCCGGTGGTGGCGAGAAAAGAGAGATATTTCTCCAGGCGCTGGGTCTGTGAAGTCGTGGAGCGCCGCAACACCCGGGCCACCCGTTCCTGCTCGCCGAGGTCAGCCACCAGGTTGCCATCTTCCTGACCTTCGCTCTGGCGGCGGTTCTGGGCCAACTCACTGTAGACTTCCCGAAACAGAACCGTGAGAGGTGAATGCCGATAGTCATCCAGGCCCTTGCCGATGGTATCGAAACTTTTCTTCGACCAGAAAAAATCGAGGAAACGCTCCGAGTCGGCTATCGCGCGATGAATGACCAGCTGTTTGTAGAAGATAATGGCCCAGGAGACCACGGAAAAATAAACCAGAATCAACAGGACCAGCTTGACGACCGGGCCGGCATTAAGAACCAATTCCAAGGGAGATCTCCTTACGCTTACGGGATGTCAGGCTGGCAACAGCAAAAGGCCAGCCTTGTCTGCCAATTGATTATCGGGTAGCGCTGACAGCAAGTCAACCGGCTTGCCGTTGAATTTATAGCCGTTCTTGCAGATCGGCAAGAAGATGACGGGCGGTCGCCGATTCGGGAGAGCGTATTACCAGCTGGCGCAGATCATCAATTTCATCCAGATCGTACCACTCTTCTGTTTCGGCGTAGCTCAAGCCGTTCCGCCGACAGGCCTGTCGGGTTGCCTGCAAGACCCCTGAGGTGCTCCAGGGGATGCCGGCAAACAACTCTGTGGTCGACCGCCTCAGACCGACGACAACATAGCCGCCATCACGGCAGGGGATGGTGACCACGTCCGTTTCCCGGAGTGACTGCAAAGCCTGATCAACCAGGCTTATGGGTAAATCGGGGCTGTCGGAGCCCGCCAAAAGAACCGGTCCATCAAGGAGATGAAAGAGTTCCTGGACAGCGTTGCTCATGCGATCGCCGAGACTATCACCAACTTGTGCCAGTAGCGGCAGCCCCGGGAAGGCTTCAGCAAACCATTCCCGTCGTCCGTCGTAGCAGAGCACCAGCGGCAAGTCCGCGGCGAGCAGACGATTCACAGTCTCGCACAGTGAGATCTGGTAGAGCCAACAGGCCTGCTCTGTGGTTAAGGCTGGAGACAGCCTGGTCTTGACACGACCCGCAACCGGCTCCTTGGCAAACAGGCCGATAACAGGGCCAGAATGATTAAAAATGTTGCTGTTTAACGAGTTATCCACCTTTTCCACAGGTTTATCCACGCTTTTCAGATTTAGTTCGTTCCACTTGGCCATAGGCAGAATGATTGTGAATCGACTCAAAATTTTCACAGGCAACCTTGAACCAGGTGATCTCGGGAACTTTGAGTAAACGCTGGGTAACTTTGCGCACCACGTCTTCGACAAACATTGGATTATCGTAAGCCATCTCGGTTAAGGCTTTTTCGTCGTCACGCTTGAGCAAGGCATAAACCGGTGCGCTGCCGCACTCTTCCACCCACTCGATCAGGTCTTCCAACCAGATATGATCGGTATAGCGGATCTCAACGGTCACGGCGCTGCGCTGGTTGTGAGCACCGCGTTCGCTGATTTCCCGCGAACAGGGGCAAAGCGAGGTCATGGGTACCGTGACGCCAAGCACAAAATCGTAATCCTCGCCGAGGCTGCCGGTCATATTGCACTGGTACTCCATCAAGCTGCGCGCTCCGGACGCTGGTGCCTGCTTCTCGATGAAATACGGAAACTCCAGTTCGAGGTGGGCACAACTGGCCTCAAGATGCTTTTTCATATCACTCAGCATGGTGTTCATGCGGTCGATACTGACCTGGCCGTGATACTGATTGAGTATCTCGATGAAGCGACTCATGTGGGTGCCCTTGAAGTGATGGGGCAGGTCAACATACATGTTGATGCGCGCAACCGTCTGCTGTTGCTCTTTGCTCTTGTCCATGACGACGATTGGGTAGCGGATATCCTTAACGCCGACCTTGTCGATGGCGATGTTACGATCGTCGTGGCTCTTCTGCATGTCAGGCATGCAGCCGGCTTCGCCTGTGGCGCGCATGGCCTGTGGCGCGTGCTGCGGAGAACCCTGGTCTTGTTTTGTTTGATTCATTTTTTTGCCTTTTCTCGCAACGCGCTACGCGCCCCGCGTCACATAATCAATCGGATCTTCCAAGCCCGCCTCGCGAAAGCCTTTCAAGCGCAAAAAACAGGAATCGCAGCGTCCGCAGGAAATTCCTGCCGGAGTCGGATCATAACAGGAGTGGGTCAAGCCATAGTCAACGCCGAGGTCCAGACCGGTGCGAATAATTTCCGCCTTGCTGAGTTGGATCAAAGGCGAATGTATGGTGTAGGGCTGATCGCCCTCGATACCTGCCCGGGTGGCAAGGTTGGCCATATTTTCAAACGCGCTGATAAATTCAGGGCGACAATCCGGATAACCGGAATAATCCAGAGCGTTAACGCCGACATAGATATCACTGGCACCGAGGACTTCCGCCCAACCCAGCGCAAAGCTGAGAAAGATCGTGTTCCTCGCCGGGACATAGGTGATGGGAATATCGTCTGTTGAGCTCTGATCTTTTGGCACATCAAGATCAGCGGTCAAAGCGCTCCCGCCGAACTGGCGCAGATCGATCTCCACCACCTGGTGTTTTACGGCACCGATCTTTGCTGCATACTCACGAGCTTTCTCCAGCTCGATGGTGTGTCGTTGGCCATAAGCGAAACTCATCGCGTAGGGCTCAAAACCATCCGCTTTGGCGATCGCCATACAGGTCGTTGAATCAAGACCGCCGCTATAAAGAACCACTGCTTTTTTATTCATTTTATTTTCTCGTTCCGCGTTCCAGTTTTTACAATCAACTGCCAAGCTGGTGAACCTTGAGCAGGTTGGTGGTGCCGGGATCAGAAAGCGGGCTGCCCATGGTAATCACCACGATATCTCCCTTGCTAAGAACTCCAGCTTCCAGAACCGCCGCATCCACCGAGCGAATCTGCGCTTCCGTGTCCCCTTCGATATCAACACGGATAGAGCGCACTCCTGCATAGAGGGCCATGCGTCGACGAACCGCCAGGGTCGGGGTCACAGCATAGACCGGCATGGGCGGCCGATACTTGGCGACCAGGGCGGCCGTACTGCCGGTCTGGGTGAAAGCCAGAATGGCCGCGGCACCGACGTTTTCAGCCACCCGACAGGCGGCCTGGCCAATTGATTCGGTGAGGCTAGGTGTGCTGCTCTGTTCTGACAGGGGATGAAAAAACTGTTCTTTGAGCTGCGGGTCTCGCTCAACATCGACGGCAACCCGCACCATCATCTCCACCGCTTCACAGGGATAATCTCCCGAAGCTGTTTCCGCTGACAACATGACCGCGTCGGTACCATCGAGGATCGCGTTGGCAACATCGGACGTCTCGGCGCGGGTCGGTCGCGGGTTATTGACCATGCTCTCCAGCATCTGGGTTGCCGTGATGACCGGCTTACCGGCCAGGTTACACTGCCGGATGATATGCTTCTGGATCAGGGGAACTTTTTCCGAGTTGATCTCCACACCCAGATCACCGCGCGCCACCATGATACCGTCGGCCGCTGCGAGGATTTCAGTAAAAGCTTCCACCGCTTCCGGTTTCTCAATCTTGGCGATGACCTGGATCGACGCCTGTCTTTGTGCGAGGAGTTTTTTGAGCTCGATGACTTCTGCCGCCGTACGCACAAAAGAGAGCGCCAGATAGTCAAGCTCCTGCTCTATACAAAACTCAAGGTCGGCCAGATCTTTTTCGGTCAGAGCGGGTGCAGAGACGGCCACGCCCGGCAGGTTCATGCCTTTGCGATTCTTCAGCTGCCCTCCCACAAGCACACGGCAATGCACTTGTTCGCCGCTGATTTTTTCAACCTGAAGCTCCAAAAGGCCGTCATCCAGGAGGATTCTGTCGCCATCACTCACATCCTGCGGTAGTGACTTGTAAGTGGTTGGGATAACACCATCCTCACCCAACACATCGGCCGTGGTAATTACCACTCTTTCACCACTGGTCAGGGTCATGACATCGCCGCGCATCATACCGGTACGAATTTTTGGCCCCTGCAGGTCACCGAGAATGGCAACAGCGCGCCTGCGATTCCGCGAGATCTGCCGGATCAGGGCCACCGTTTCGGTTAAAGCATCATGCTGGCCGTGAGAAAAGTTAAGGCGGAAGACATCGGCGCCCGCCTCCATCAGAGCCAGCAACATCTCTTTACTGCAACTGGCCGGACCAACCGTGGCGACTATTTTGTTTCGACGAAAAGCTATGACAGGCAAAGGATCTCCTTTAAAGGTTTTGTGGACCTTTGAATTTTTATTCTCTCTTTTGCACAGCTTCTAACTATAGCATAGCGCAGAGGCCTGTTAAACCGGCAAAAGTGTTGCCGAAAAGGGAAGTGCTATGGTAGAAAAGTCCGTTCTACCTGTATCTTACACCCTTATGGGAAGAAGAGGTCTCTTCTTCATGTAGAGATATCAGGTTCAATCGAGGGTTATATGCCAAAACAGAAAGAGAAACAAAAAAAATCATTGCTTACCATACTGACCCGAACCCTGTTGACCCTGGGTCTGCTTGGCCTGCTGCTCGCCATTTTGATTCCGGTAGGCGCTTACCTCTACATCTCCAAGTCTTTGCCCAAGGTCGATACCCTTGCAGACTATCGCCCGCCAATTATCACCCGTGTGCTCAGCGACGATGGCTCGGTTATTGCCGAACTGTTCGAGGAGCGCAGGATCATCGCGCCAGTGTCAAAGATGCCGAAACAACTCGTTCAGGCCTTTGTTGCGGCGGAAGATGCAAACTTCTTCAAACACCAGGGCATCGACATTGTTTCGATTATCCGGGCAGCGATCAAGAATATTAAAGCGGGCGGCATTGTTCAGGGCGGCAGCACGATCACCCAGCAGGTTGCGAAAAGTCTTTTACTGACCCCGGAGCGCAAATTCAAGCGCAAGTTTAAAGAGGCCATTCTTGCTTATCGCATGGAAAAGCGTCTCTCCAAGGAAGAAATTCTCTACCTCTACCTCAACCAGATCTATCTCGGTCATGGTGCCCACGGCGTGCAGGCTGCTGCCGAGAACTATTTCGACAAAGATGTCGAGAACCTGACTCTCGCCGAGTGCAGTATTCTCGCTGGCTTACCGAAAGCTCCCAGTCGCTATTCCCCTTACCGTCATTATGAGCGCGCCAAGGATCGGCAAGTTTACGTTCTAGGCCGCATGGTCAGCGAGGGCTTCATCACCCAGGAAGAAGCGGATCAGGCTGCGGCACAAGAGCTCGTCATTCGCCCGCGCATCAATCAACACCTGACCAACGCGGCTTATTTCACCGAACAGGTTCGGCGCTACCTTGAAGACACCTACGGTGAAGAACAGCTCTACCGTGGCGGCCTCGAAGTACAGACCAGTATGAACCTGCAGATGCAGCTTGCCGCCCAGGCGTCGGTGCAAGCCAACCTGCGTGATCATGACAAACGCCGGGGCTACCGCGGCCCACTTGCTGTTTTGACTCCTGAAGAAGAAGGGCTCTTCCTGAGTGAACAGGTTGCATCCTTTGCTGAAAAGACACCGCAGGTTGATGATTTCATCGAGGCCGTCGTCAGTGGTTCTGACAAAAAGAGTTTGCACCTCCGCTTTGCCGACCGGGAAGGGCGCATCTTGCTCAAGGAAAGCGAATGGGCCGGCCCGATCCAGCAGGTCAAACGCACCGAAGCAGAAAGCGGCAACGCCAATGAGCAAGCAACCCGCCTGCCGCTTGGTTCCAGGATCCAGGTGCGTGTCCTCAATATCCCGACAGAAGACCCCTGGCAGCTGAGTCTTGAGCAGGAGCCGCAAGCCCAGGGCGCTTTGCTGGCCATGGATCCTCACACAGGACAGATCAAGGTCATGGTCGGTGGTTACGACTTCCGCACCAGTCAGTTCAACCGGGTTCTCCAGGCCCGACGCCTGCCCGGTTCAGCGATGAAGCCCCTGATCTACGCATCGGCCCTCGACAAAGGCTATACGCCGGCCACTGTGATTCTCGATACTCCCTTGATCTACAAAGAACGCCTGGAGAGTGGTGAAATCAAGGAATGGAAGCCGAAGAATTACTCCAAGCGCTTCTACGGACCGGTTCCTCTGCGAACCGCTTTGGCCAAGTCTTACAACGTCATCACCATTAAAATCCTTGAGGATATCGGCGTCCGCTACGCGGCCAACTACGCCCGCAAACTCGGCATTGAATCGGATCTTGCCGAAGACTTGACCCTTGGTCTTGGCTCTTCGGCGTTAACCCCGATGGAACTGGCACGCAGCTACTCGGTGCTCGCCAACGGTGGTGTGCGCGTTGCGCCGACCTACATCAACAAGGTTCTCGATCGTGATGGCAAGGTGATTGAATCGAACGACCCGGCAGACTTCCCGGCTGGACCTATGAGTGGTCAGAAGCTGATCGGCCAATCCCGCAACCGCGTTATCAGCCCAGAAACAGCCTACCTGACCACCAACCTCCTTGAGAGCGTCGTGCAAAATGGCACGGGTTGGCGTGCCAGAAGCTTGAAACGCCCCACTGCCGGCAAAACCGGCACCACAAACGATCTCAAGGATGCCTGGTTCATCGGCTACGTCAATCAGCTGCTTGCCGTCTCCTGGGTCGGTTACGACTTGGAACGTCCTCTCGGCAAGCAAGAAACCGGCTCCAAGGCAGCGGCTCCCGCCTGGGTTGCATTCATGCTCGAGGCAACCAAGGATATGCCGGTTGAACATTTTCCTGTCCCGGACAGCATCCTATTTCGGCCCATTGATCCACTCACTGGTCTACTTGCGCCCGAAGACAGCCAGGACATCGTAATTGAGGCTTTTGCGCCCAATACCGCTCCGGTTCGTTATGCACTCGATGAGAAGACACCTGAGGCAAAGGACTTTTTCCGACTGGATATGGATGAGCTTTAAATTTTCATCATGGTTTTATGTAAAAAGGGACACGACTAATGTCGTGTCCCTTTTTTTGATTGTTTTTATCTTACCCCTACTTCTGCCGCCCAACCCCAACCTGCGGACACCGATCCACAACCGGACAATTTGAACACCAGGCAGTCTGCGCCCGACAACATTGCCGACCATGAAAGATCAAGACATGTGCAGCTTGCGTCCAACGCTCTTTCGGCAGCAACTTGCAGAGCTGCTCTTCAATGCCTTCTGCGGTGCGCACCGTAACCCATCCCAGGCGCCCGGCGATTCGACCGACGTGGGTATCCACCACCATCCCAGGCGTAGCAAAGGCATTGCCCAAAACCACGTTGGCGGTTTTACGGCCAACCCCGGGCAAGGCAACCAGAGCGGACATCTCTTGCGGAACCTTCCCCTGATGTTCTTCAACCAGCGCCCTCGAACATCCGATCAGACTCTTTGCCTTGTTGCGAAAGAACCCGGTCGAGCGGATTAACTCCTCAACGTCACCAAGCTCTGCCTGCGCCAGACTCAAAGGATCTGGAAAGCGATTGAAAAGAACCGGTGTCACCATGTTAACCCTCACATCTGTACACTGTGCCGAGAGGATTGTCGCTATCAGAAGTTGCCATGGGTTGTCATGCAAGAGAGCACAATGAGCGTCCGGATAGCTTGCTTCAAGACGATCCAGGGTGTGCAATGCATGAACTTTGCTTATGCGGCGGGTTTTCATTTTTTTAATGATTTTTACCCGGTTCAATGGGAGTTATCAACCTTATCCACAGAGTTTTCCACGGCGTGGGCTTGTCACGACTCTTTTAACCTGGAGCGGCCTCCATGCGACCACCGGTCAACTGTCTAAGACGCACGGAGCGGCGAGTGTCGGTAATCTGTACCGTCATCGTCAAAGGTAAATGGCCTGACGCCTGGCGGGCTATGTAACTACGATTGATGGAAGCGTCAAGGATTCGTACGCCACCACGCAGATAAGCACGGTCCCGGCCAAAAACCGGGCAACGGGAAGGGTAGGTGCCCCGCCACAGGGGCCGACGGGCCCGGCGCAGCACAGAGGCCAATTCCAGGTTGCCTGCACCCCAAAGAAAATCGGCAAAGTCACCAACAATTAATGCCGGGCACGCCATAGATGGGTTGCCGAGCAGTTCTGAACCGAGCAAACGTGTGACCTGGTGACTGCGAAAACGCGGGAAACTGTCCAAGCTGACATTCAAGAGGTGCAGGCGCTTGCCAGCCAGCTCGACATCAGCCCGCAGGCACTGCCCACCATAACCAAGATCGAATCGCTGCACGCCTTTGAGGGGAAAAAAGGAAAGATAAGCCAAGGGTCCTCCGGTCACATCCCGGAAGGCCTCAAGACCGAGGCGCTCAGACAGGTAGGGGAGGATATCGGCATGGTGCACCGCGCCGAGCTCCTGCAGGATGACAATATCAGGAGCAGCGTCGGCGATAACATTCAGAATCCGGTCAGGATTCACCTGACCATCGCCACCTCGGCAGCCCTGAATGTTGTAAGTCATGATGCGAGCGGTGGACATACCTGCCTCGCTAACGTCATTACTCGCAGGGTAACGACTTCAGCTTGCTCTTCCGAAAAAGAGTTTACTTAACCAATGACCGATTTTACTTTGCTACACGTTTGACGCTCTTGATAACAACCGGTTCGGCGGGAACATCACGGAAACGTTTAAACGTGTGGGTTTTGGTCGTACCGATCTTGTCAACCACATCCATGCCCTTGATGACCTTGCCGAACACGGCGTAGCCGTACCCCCTGACAGAGGTGTCCTTATGATCGAGAAAATCATTATCCTTGAGGTTGATGAAGAACTGGCTGGTCGCACTGTCGACGACGCCGGTGCGAGCCATAGCGATCGTGCCACGCAGGTTGCGCAAACCATTGCCTGCTTCGTTCTTGATCTGAGCGAGAGTCTTTTTGGGCGACATATCAGGGGTAAAGTTTCCGCCCTGAATCATAAAATCCTTAATGACCCGGTGAAAGATCGTACCATCATAATGGTTGCTTTCAGCATAGGCCAAAAAGTTTGCTACTGAAATAGGCGCTTTTTCGTTATCCAGCTCAACAGTTATATCGCCATGATTGGTTTCTATTACAACAACCTCGAAAGCGAGCACAGGTGCGGTAAATAAAAGACTGGCGGTAAGAATCATCAAGATTATTTTTTTCATCATTTTTATCCCCTTAAAATGGTTTTTTTATTCGTCTTCTGAAGTCAGGGCCCGCGTCATCAGGTCAGCAGCCGCCTGCTTCGGGTCTTTCTCTTCGTAGAGAACCTGGTACATCTGCTCCGTTATCGGCATGGCAACCCCAAGCTTGGCGGCCAGTTGATACGCGGAAAGGGTGGTCTTGACCCCTTCGGCAACCATACGCATCTGATTGAGGATTTCGTCCAGTTTGCGTCCTTTGCCCAGCTCGATACCGACCGAGCGGTTGCGGGAAAGGTCGCCGGTACAGGTCAGCACCAGATCGCCCATGCCGGCCAGGCCTGAAAAGGTCGTTTCCTGGGCACCCTTGGCTTCACCGAGACGGGAAATTTCTACCAGACCCCGGGTAATCAGGGCCGCTCGCGCATTGTGGTTAAAGCCAAGACCGTCACCAACACCGGCAGCCAAGGCAATCACGTTCTTCATCGCCCCGCCAATTTCAACGCCAACCACATCCTGGTTGGTATAAACACGGAAATAATCCGTGCTGAAAATTTCCTGAACACGGTGCGCAACTTCAGGATCCTCCGCTGCAACGGCAACCGCCGTTGGTTGCTCTACGGCAACTTCACGCGCAAAGGAGGGTCCGGAAAGAAAAGCACTGCGTTTGGCGACCTGCTCACCAAGAACTTCCTGCAAGACCTCGGACATAGTCAACAGGGTACCGTTTTCTATCCCCTTGGCCGCAGAAACCAGCAGGCAATCTTCTGTAATGTAAGCTTTGAGATCTTTTAGGACGTGGCGCATGACCTGCGATGGTGAAACCAGCAGCATGAGTTGGCTGTTTTTGGCAGCCTCTGACAGATCGTTGGTATAAGACAGTTTACTTGAAAGCGTTATCCCACCTAGATAGAGATCGTTGACTCCTGTTTCCTGCAGGCGTTTAGCCAGGTCTGCTTCGTAAACCCAGAGGGTGACATTGTGACCCTTTTTAGCCAGAACATTGGCAAGGGTGGTTCCCCAGCTACCGGCACCGATGACTCCGATTTTCATCATGTCAAATCCTCTCACCCTTGGCGTAATGAACAACCGAAAAGCGCTAAATCGCCTTCTTTTTCTTTTCAATCCGCTCGCGTACCTGCTCCGTCTTGCGAGTCAGGATATCTTCTTTGGGATAAATCCCTTTAAGCTCCTCGAGAATTTTCAAAGCTTCCACGAGCTCTTCCTGCTCTTCCAGTACCGTTGCCAGACCGAAGCTTGCTTCTACAGCATAGGAGCTTTCCGACCAGCGCTCAATAACAACCCGATAGGCCCCGGCCGCTTCCGGAAGCTTTCCTTCCAGAGCGTAGGTCATGGCAATTCGGTATTGAACTTCGGCAAAAAGATCGCTTTGCGGATCATTCTTGAGCAGGCTTTCAAACTCTATCCGGGCCTGGGCAAAGTTATTCAGGCGGAAATAGCAGTCTGCCACCTCGTATTGCAACTGATCGCTGTTGCTATCGGCATCATCGAGAACCTTCTGGTAGACAGCAATAGCCTGACCACAGTCGTTGAGCCGATACTTGTAAAGCACAGCGACCTGCTTCCTGGCAGCAAACACCTCTGGGGCGTCCGGGTAATCCCGCTCCAGCAGCAGGTAGGTCAGCAGGGCATCGGAATAACGACCCAGATACAGATCCTGTATTTCAGCGACCTGAAAAAGAGCCTGAGGTATCCGCACAAAAGACGGCTGCTCAGCGTGAAGCTCCTTAAAGAGCTCAACCGCTTCGCTATACCTGGCTTCCTGCCTGAAAGCGAGGCCTTGCTGGAAACGTTCTTCGAGTCTTGTTTGTAAATTCGCCTGGTACCAGTAAGCGCCGGCGGCGACCAGCGCCACCATGATCAGACCGAGTAAAATCCAGAGCCGCTGCTTAGGCGCCTTCCCCTGGCGCGTCAACTCCTCCAGAAGGAGCTGTTTCTTCAATTTCTGGATTTCCTTCGTCATCTTCCTTCTCTGCCAGCTTGGCGACGGCAACAATACGTTCATCAGCCTCGAGCACCATCAGGCGAACCCCCATGGTGTTTCGGCCGATAACGGAGAGGGCACTTACCCGTGTACGCAGCACCTTACCCCGGTCGGTAATAAACATCAGATCTGATTCATTGTCTACCAGTTTAACATCAACCACCTGGCCATTGCGACCTCCGGTCTTGATCGTGATAATACCTTTACCGCCGCGACTCTGTACGCGGTATTCGGTAAGACTGGTGCGCTTGCCGTAGCCGGTTTCTGTAACGGTGACCAGGGTCGACGCAGTCGCATCGGAGACAACCTCCATGCCGATGATTTCATCATCTCCTTCGAGCATCATACCGCGAACACCCCGGGCTGTGCGGCCCATGGGGCGGGCGTCGCTTTCGTTAAAGCGAATCGATTTACCGTTATGGCTGGCAAGCAGAATATCCATGGAGCCATCGGTCAGACGCGCAGCGATCAGGCTATCACCTTCGTCGATGGTCAGGGCAATAATGCCACCCTGGCGGGGATTCGAATAAGCCAGCAAATCAGTTTTCTTGACCGTGCCTTTTTGCGTAGCGGTAATGATGAAGCGGCCTTCCTCAAATTCCTTGACCGGCAGGATCGTCATGACCTGCTCATCCGCTTCCAGGTTGAGGAGGTTGACGATCGCCTTGCCGCGTGCAGCCCGGCCGCCTTGCGGAATCTCATGGACCTTGAGCCAGTAGACCTTGCCCCTGCTGGTAAAAATCAGGACATAGCTGTGGGTTGAAGCAATAAATAGGCTTTCAACAAAATCCTCATCCTTTGGTCGCATCCCTGTCGAACCTTTGCCTCCCCGGCGTTGTGCCCGGTAGAGAGACACAGCGTTACGCTTGATGTAGCCGGAATGGGATACGGTGACCACCATATCTTCTTCGACGATCATGTCCTCGATGGAGAGATCCGCCGCAACAGCGAGGATCTCGGTACGACGAGGATTGCCGAAGCGATCCTTTATATCTATCAGTTCGGTCTTGATGATTTTGAGTATCTCGACCTCGCTGGCAAGGATCTCCTTGAGGCGCTTGATCAGCGCCATGACCTGGTTATACTCCTCGATAATCTTGTCACGCTCGAGGCCGGTCAGGCGGTGCAGGCGCATTTCAAGAATCGCCTGGGCCTGGATATCACTCAGCTCGAAGCGGGAGATCAATCTCTCCTTGGCTTCAGCCGGGTTGGCGCTGGTTTTGATCGTTTGAATAACCTCGTCGAGGTTGTCCAGGGCGATCTTCAGACCTTCGAGGATGTGGGCGCGGGCTTCGGCTTTCTTCAGCTCGAACATGGTGCGTCGAGTCACGATCTCCTTGCGGTGGTCAATGAAGAGATCCAGCACTTCGCGCAGCTTAAGAATCTGTGGTTGGCCTTTGACAATCGCCAACATGATGATGCCAAAAGACGAATGCATCGGCGTCATCTTGTAGAGCTGGTTAAGCACCACCTGGGGGATGCTGTCACGCTTCAACTCGATAACGATGCGCATGCCGTCACGGTCCGACTCATCGCGCAGATCGGAAATACCTTCGATCTTCTTGTCCCGAACCAGGTCGGCGATCTTTTCAATCAGTCGCGCCTTGTTAACCTGGAAAGGAATCTCGGTGACGATGATGCTCTCACGACTGGTGCGGCTGTTCTGCTCGACCATCGCCTTGGCGCGCATCGGGATAATCCCTCGACCGGTGCGGTAAGCCTGGTGGATGCTGTCTCGGCCCATGATGAAGCCGCCGGTCGGAAAATCAGGGCCCGGGATCAGCTCAAGCAGTTCCTCAACCTCTAGCTTCGGGTTATCGATTACCGCAATCAAGCCATCGATAATCTCTCCCAGGTTGTGTGGTGGTATCTTGGTCGCCATACCGACCGCAATACCCTCAGAGCCGTTGACCAGCAGGTTGGGATACTTGCAGGGCAAAACCAATGGCTCTTCGAGAGAGTCATCGTAGTTGGGTCCAAATTCAACCGTTTCCTTGTCCAGGTCGCTTAGTAGTTCATGGGCCAACCGATCCATGCGAACTTCTGTATAACGCATAGCCGCCGCCGAGTCGCCGTCAACCGAACCGAAGTTTCCTTGTCCGTCGACCAGAGGATGGCGCATGGAGAAGTCCTGGGCCATACGAACGATGGTGTCATAAACCGCCGAGTCACCATGGGGATGGTATTTACCGATAACGTCACCGACCACGCGAGCCGATTTCTTGTACGGCTTGTTGTAGTCGTTGTTCAGTTCATTCATGGCGAACAACACCCGCCGGTGAACCGGTTTTAGACCGTCTCGCACGTCCGGTAGAGCCCGGCCGACGATTACACTCATCGCATAGTCCATGTAGGACTTGCGCATTTCGTCTTCGATATTGACGCTGACTTTGTTCTGTTCTGAAAGCATCTAGGTTTTTCCTCCGGAAAACCGGACCGTGGTTCGTGGTTCGTGGTTCGTGGTAAAAGCTAATTCCACGAACCTTGAACCCATAACCTCGTTCCGGGGTTTATACGTCCAAATTAGATACGTTAAGGGCGTTATTTTCAATAAATTCACGACGCGGCTCAACCTGGTCGCCCATCAGCACGGTAAAGATCTGCTCCGCCTCGATGGTGTCTTCGATTTTGACCTGCAGTAACACCCTTTTTTCGGGATCCATCGTGGTCTCCCAGAGCTGGTCCGGGTTCATCTCCCCCAAGCCTTTGTAGCGCTGGATATACTGTCCCTTCTTGGCCCGGGCGAAGAAATAGTTGAGCAAGTCCTGACGATCGCTCACAACCATCTCTTCTTGCCCTTCTTTACTGATCAATGCCTTCTCATTCAAACAGATTTCTTCAACCTGCTTGTACGACTGCAGTAATAGCTTGTACTCATACATCGACAGACTCTCCAACACCTTCTGGTCGATGTAGGATCGCAAGCTACCCTTTTTATAGAGAATCCGAGGTGGATCGTTAAACACCTCAAACTCAACATCAGGTTCAATCTCACGTAACTTGGCGGCCAAAGGTGCAAGGTCAATCAGGTCCGCGAAACCATTCTGCAATTTGCCACTCACAAAAACCTTAAGAACTTCGGCATTAATCCCCTTGTGCACCATCTTGCCGAAGTGCTCGTTGTAATCAAGGATATTGCGCAACGTCGGGATTATTTGTTTGCCACGCAAGACCTTGCCGCTCTTCTCCATCTTCACGGTCATTCCCTCGACACCCTCATCGAGCAAATATTCACGAAGAGCTTCCTCGTCTTTCAGGTAAAGCTCTTTCTTTCCGCGTTTGGCCTTGTAGAGTGGGGGTTGAGCGATGTAGAGGTGTCCGCGTTCCACCAGCTCCGGCATTTGTCGGAAGAAGAAGGTCAAGAGCAGGGTACGGATATGCGAACCGTCGACATCGGCGTCGGTCATGATTATAATCCGGTGGTAGCGCAGCTTGCTCAGATCGAAATCCTCTTTGCCTATACTGGTTCCCATCGCCGTGATCAGGGTTCGTATCTCGTTGGAGGTGATCATCTTGTCGAAGCGTGCCTTCTCGACATTTAGAATCTTACCTTTCAACGGCAGGATAGCCTGATAGCGCCTTTCCCGTCCCTGTTTGGCACTACCACCGGCCGAGTCGCCCTCGACCAGGTAGAGTTCACAGAGCGCAGGATCCTTCTCCTGGCAATCAGCCAGTTTTCCCGGCAGAGCCAACCCATCAAGGGCACCTTTGCGGCGAGTCAGGTCACGAGCTTTGCGCGCCGCTTCGCGGGCTCTGGCGGCATCGATACCTTTCTCCAGGATTTTCTTGGCTATGGACGGATTCTCTTCGAGATATTCCGCCAGCTTTTCGTTCATCAGGGTCTCGACATAACCTTTAATCTCCGAGTTGCCCAATTTGGTTTTGGTTTGACCCTCAAACTGCGGATCAGGAACCTTAACCGAAAGAACCGCGGCCATACCTTCGCGCAAATCGTCCCCTGAAATCGCACTTTTCATATTTTTAAGAAGGTTGTTAACGGTTGCATAGGTGTTCATGGTGCGCGTCAGCGCCGCTTTGAAACCACTTAAGTGGGTGCCACCTTCGTGGGTATTGATATTGTTGGCAAAGGAGAAGATTTTCTCATCGTAAGAGTCGTTGTACTGAATGGCGATATCAATTTCGACATCTTCTCTGGTGCCTGTAAAAAAAAGCGGCTTTGGATGCAGTGGTGTTTTGGCTCGATTCAGATATTCGACGAAAGAAACGATGCCGCCTTCGTAGTGGAAGACATGGCTCTTGTCGGTGCGCTCATCAATAATCTCTATCTTGACGCCGGCATTCAGGAAGGCCATTTCGCGAATACGCTGTGAAAGTGTTTCGAAAGAGAAATCCGTGGTTTCGAAAATTTCCGCATCCGGCCAGAAGAGAATCCGGGTGCCACGACGTTTGGTGGTACCATCTTCAACCAAGTCGCCAGTCGGGACACCCTTTTCATAGTTTTGTCGGTAAATTTTACCACCGCGACGAATTTCCAACTCCAAACGACTGGATAACGCATTAACGACCGAAACACCAACACCATGCAAGCCACCGGAAACTTTGTAGGTATCGCTATCGAATTTGCCTCCGGCGTGGAGGACCGTCATAACGACTTCGGCGGCAGGTTTTTTCTGGGTCTCGTGCATATCCACCGGAATACCCCGGCCATTATCAGTAACCGTCACTGAATTATCAACATGGATAACCACCTTGATATCATCACAGTGACCGGCCAGAGCTTCGTCTATCGAGTTATCCACCACCTCGTAAACCAAGTGATGAAGGCCCTGTATAGATGTTGACCCGATATACATAGCCGGCCGTTTACGAACAGCCGATAGTCCTTCTAGAACCGTAATACTTCCAGCATCGTAATCTTTGTTCATTTTTTCTGTCATTTCAGCCTCGTTCTGGGGATGTAGCGCTGACCAACCCCTGGTTAACCTTAAAAAAACTTGCCGTTTGTTGCACCTTATCAGCCAGCTGTGACTGCTGGGCAGAGGTCAGGAAAACCTGACCACGACGATTCAATAAAAAATTGAAAAACCCTTCCTGTCTTTTGCTGTCCAGCTCACTCGCCAGATCATCAAGAAGCAGTACCGGCGGTTCTCTGAATTTTTCCTCGAGATCCATCACCTGAGCGGCTTTAAAAGCCAGCAAAAAAGATCTCTGTTGCCCCTGGGAGCCGAAGGCGCGCAAGGATCTTCCCTCAACCTGAAAATCGAGATCATCTCTGTGTGGCCCGGCCAGTGTTATGCCTAATTTTTGTTCTCGCGTCTGCAGACGCTCAAAAGCAGCGTTCATATGGTCGGTCAACTCATCAAGCTTTTCAGCTGCTATTGAGTAATTGACCGCTGCTGACTCAGTACCACCCGTTATTTCTCGGTAAACCTGGCTCAATAGTGGTTTGAAGCGGGTCAGGTAACGCTGCCTATCATGACGTATCCGGCTTCCACTCCGCACCAAAGCCTCTGTCCAGGGTGCCAACTCTGCCTCTGCCGCCTGCTTTTTCAAAAGCTGATTGCGTTGTCGTAAGATCCTGTCGTATTCCTGCACCCTGTCCAGGTAAACCGGTTCGGTCTGTAATATTGCTCGGTCAAGCAACGCCCTCCTTCCTGCGGGGAAACCTTTTATGTTACCCAGCTCTTCAGGGGTAAAAAGTACTGACCTCAGATAACCTAGGAACTCACTTAATTTTTTGACCGTCTTACCATCAACCCGGGGATTACGTCCTGCTTTCTGTAAACCTATATCCAGCTTGTGAGCAACGTTTCCCTTGTCTATCTTGGCGCTTATAAAAGCCGTTTCTGCCGTATGATTGATTAAATCCTGTCCGCGCGCGCCACGAAAACTCTTTAAATGCCCCAACAGGTAAATAGCTTCGAGAAGATTTGTCTTGCCTTGTGCATTCTCGCCGTAAATAACGTTGAAATGATTGTTCCAGGTCAGATCAATATTGCCCAGGTTGCGATAAGAACGCAGCTTCAATGTTTCGAGAATCATATAACCTTCAAGAAAAAAGCCTCAAATATTAAAGGCTTTTTCAAAACTTTCCGACTAGAGCCGCATAGGCATGATGACTGCCAGATAACCATCCTCTTCAATCGGCTTAATCAGCCCGGGAGAAAGGTTATCTTTAAGAATCATATTGATCTGATCCTGGTTCTGTACCTGTAATATGTCAAGCAGGTAACGTGCGTTGAAACCAACTGAAAGTTCCGGTCCCTGATATTCTATATCCATCTCCTCACGAGCATCGCCTAACTCAGGATTGGATGATGAGACTTCAAGCAAGTTGTTCTTGAAGTTCATCTTCACACCACGGGATTTTTCGCTTGAGAGGATAATCATGCGACGTAATGCATGCAGGAAAGGATCAACAGCGATCGCTGCGGTCTGTTCATTATTTTTTGGAATAACCCGGCTGTAGTCAGGAAACTCTCCGTCAACCAGACGCATGATAATAACCGTCTGATCTTTGCTTACAACGGCATTGTTATCCATAAAACCCAGCTGCAGATCGCCTTCGCCCTCTTCGGCGAGTTTTTTCAGTTCAAGGATACCTTTACGCGGTAGAATAACTCCACGACTCAGTTCTGAACTTTCTGCCAACTCTATCTGCTTATCAATCATCGATAGACGATGACCGTCTGTGGCGACCAGGCGCAATTGATTTGTACCTTCCTGAACCTGACAGAAGATACCGTTGAGATTGTATTTACTTTCATCCTGGGAAACAGCAAAGAAAGTCTTCTCTATCATCTCTTTGCACAAGGAACTACTCAGAGAAAGAAAAGTGTTTCTATCCGGTTGGGGAAAATTAGGAAATTCGTCGGCAGAGAGTCCCACTATATTGAATTGTGCTTTGCCGCATTCTATCTCTATCCAGCAATTGTCTTTGGCATTAAAACTGATTTCGTTATCTGGAAGTTCCTTGATAATTTCAAAGAGCTTCTTTGCTGAAACAGTAATCTTGCCCGGTTTACGTATATTGGCCGGATAGGACGATTGCATACCGACTTCCAGATCTGTGGCTGTCAAATGCAGCTCACCATCTGCGCCTTCCAGAAGTACATTGGAAAGCACCGGTATGGTATTGCGTTTTTCGACAATCCCTTGAACTCTGGCCAAGCCTTTCAGAAAAACATCTTTTTCAATGGTGAAATTCATAACGTCCTCCTCAATCCACAGATCTTATTATTATTTAAATACTAATAATATTAAAAGCTAGTAGTAGTAATAGTGTCTGTTAATAGCTCATAAAATCATATTTTTTTATTATTTTCAGGTACTTAATAGCTTTATAACTTCCTGTAAAAGCTGTTGATCAAATGGGGATAAAGATGGGTTTTTTTGTAAGTCTATTTTATCACCAGTCTATCCACCTTCTTTTAAACAGGTTATAAGTCCCCCTTTTAAAAACTAATTGGTCAGTTCTTTCTTTAAATTTTCTATCGTGCTTTTCAGTTGGAAATCTTCTTCCATCAATTTTTCAATCTTGCGGATGGCATGAATAATTGTTGAATGATCTTTGCCGCCAAAACGGTCCCCTATCTCTGGATAAGAGGAAGAGGTCAACTGGCGTGAAATGTACATGGCAATCTGTCTTGGCAAGACCACAGCCTTAAGCCTCTTGGCAGATTTTATATCTGACACTTTTATATTAAAATGAAGGCTGACCTTTTTAAGGATCTCTTCTACGGAGAGTTCACGGTTTCTCTCTATCAGTATATCCTTAAGGACATCACGAGCCATTTCCAGAGAGACCGGAACAGATGTCAAACTCGCGTAGGCTCCAATCCTGATCAGATAACCTTCCAATTCCCGGACGTTGTTACAGATAGAATTAGCCAGAAATAAAGCTACATCTTCAGGTAAATTTATACTGTTCTGTTCTGCTTTCATTTTCAGAATAGCCAGTTTTGTTTCTACATCAGGGGCTTGAATATCAGCTATAAGACCCCACTCAAAACGCGATCTTAAGCGTTCTTCAAGTCCTGGAATATCTTTTGGAAACTTATCGGAGGTAACAATGATCTGCTTGTGAGATTCATAAAGAGCATTAAAGGTATGAAAAAACTCTTCCTGCGTACGTTCTTTTCCAGCAATAAACTGTATATCATCAATGAGGAGAACATCCATCGATCGAAACTTGTTTCTGAATTCATCCATGCGATTGTAACGCAGAGAATTAATCAGTTCGTTCATGAATTTTTCGGACGTGTAATAGCAGATCCTCATCTGGGGAGATTTTTTGAGAATAGCGTTGCCAATTGCATTCACCAGATGTGTTTTACCGAGGCCGACCCCACCATAAATAAAGAGGGGGTTATAAGTGGTTGCCGGATTGCTGGCGACTGCCATGGCAGCTGCATAAGCAAATTGATTTGAAGAGCCTGAAACAAACTCTTCAAAAGTATATTTTCTATTAAGGTTGAGATCTGACGTATGAGTGTTATTAACGATGCTTTTTTTAGCCGCAACAGCAACAGGTTTTTCGACAACAGGAGTTGTTCTTGGGTGTTTCTCGGTGGCTTGATTGGAAACATCAAAATGTAATCTGTAACTGACAGCTGAAAGGTCCGAGAGTTTTTTCTGAATAAGTTTACTGTAGTTCTCTTTCACCCAGTCCAGGACAAAACGGTTCGGGACCTCCAGATAAACCATATCCTGCTCGATCTTGACGAGCTTTAAAGGTTTTATCCAGGTAGAAAAGTGTTGAGGACTGAGATTCAGTTCCAGATGTGAGAGGGTATCATCCCAGAGTTTACTCATACCGGTATCTTATTCAACTCAAGCCTTCAGGAAAAGACTTTGACAATAGATTTATCCACAAACTTTTAAACAACCGTGGATAACTCAAAAAGAACCTAATTACAAAGGTTTAGGTGTTTTAAAAAAGGTGTAAAACTTGACAGCAAAGATTATCAGATGGTTTTTTTTATTGCAAGGGAAAACTGTCTGTTTATTAAAGAGTAATTAGGGAGAAAACCTTTTCGTTCTTGACTTTATTTTTCAGGCATGCTTAAAAGTTCCTTTTACAAATTTTACAAAAACCCCCTTTTGACGATATTCGAGGAGATTAAAAAGTCATGAAGCGTACTTATCAACCCAGTAAAGTTAGTCGTAAACGTACTCACGGTTTTCGCAAGCGCATGCGTTCGAAAGGAGGCGCCAACGTTATCAAGCGTCGTCGCGCTAGGGGCCGCAAAAATTTAGCTGCAACCATCCCGACCAAATAGTTTAAAAGTTAGCGGGTGAAAGGTGAACATACTCTCGATAAATTTCGCCGTATCTTACGTTCATGTGATTATGAACGTATCTGGCGAGAGGGACGACGGTATCACACAACCCACTTTGTTGTGATTGTAAACCCGGGCGGAGCTCATTCCCGCCTGGGCTTAACTGTAAGCCGCAAGGTCGGCAATGCAGTTTGTCGAAACCAACTCAAACGATGGATGCGAGAGCTGTTCAGACACAATTATAAGTTATTCGGTCAGATCGTAGATGTATCGATCATTGCCAAGCGCAACGCCGGAGGTCTGACCCACCTGCAACTTGACCGGGAACTTTTAACCGTATTTGCCCGCTTGGAGACCGAAGAACATGTTTAAACGGTTAGCCATAGCGGGCATTCGCTTTTATAGAACCTTTCTATCTCCGCTGAAGCCTCCGACCTGTCGTTTTTACCCTTCCTGCTCCATGTACACTCTGGATGCTGTCAACAGGTATGGTGCCGTGAGCGGTCTGTGGTTGGGCTTGAAGCGCCTTACCCGTTGTCATCCCTGGCACCCAGGCGGTTATGATCCGCTTGATTAAGTACTTGTAAAAACAGGAGTTTTTCTTAAGTTATGAATTCAGCTGAAAATAAAAACCTGGTTCTCGCGATGGTCCTCATGCTTGCCGTTTGGTTGGGATTTTCTTTTTTCTTCCCGCCACAGAAGGAACAACAAGCAGAGAGTGCGCAAACAACTCCTGTTGCTGCTTCCCAGGAAAAAGAAGAGGCTGTTGTTACCGATAAGGTTGTTGAGGTTGAGACCTTACCTGCTGCTGGAGAGACCCCTGTTTCGGTGGACGCGCAGACCTCTACACCAGCTCGCGAGATTATGGTTGAAACAGACAAATATCAGGCCGTCTTTACGACAGAGGGCGCGCGGCTGATTTCTTTTAAGTTGAAAGAGTACATGGCCACGGCGGCTAAAGACTCTGCTCCTGTACAAATGTACGAAACGGGTCCTTTGCGTTATTCAACCTTGCGTACGACTGGTGCAGAAGGTTTCGGTTTGAGCGAAGGAGCTCTTTTTGAAACGGCAACAGCTTCTGTTGTTAGTGTTAACGGTCAGGAGCAATTGGAGATTCTCTTCAAGCATGTTGCGGCCAACGGCATGCAGTATGTTAAATCTTTCAATGTGCGTGGTGATGAGTATGTCATCGACATGGCCCTTGAACTCAGCAATGCCAGCCAGACTCCACTGCGCGGCACAGTTAACCTCGCCATGGTGCAACGCTGGGATGATTCTATGGAAGGAGACAGTTACTCGTTTTCGGGTCCTGCCACACTGGTTAAAGATGAAATTGAAGAGGTGGATGTTGATGACCTGAAAGATGGTTTTGTGTCGTACGGTCAGGATCTGTCCTGGACCTCTTTTCAAACCAAATATTTTCTTTCCGTTGTCGTTCCTGGCGATAAAACCGTTGAACGAATCCTGTTGCAACGCAAGGGCGATGCCATAGAGAATATTATGGAAACTCCCTACTTTACCCTGCAACCCGGTGAAAAGAGAACGCTTGATTACCTGGTATTCATAGGGCCCAAGGAACCGGCACAGCTCAAGGCGGCAGGTCACCAGCTCGACAAGATCGTTCAGTTCGGCTTCTTTAACCTTCTGGCCCAACCCCTCTTTACCGTACTGACCTTCTTCTACGGGTTTTTCAAGAACTACGGTGTCGCCATTATCCTCCTCACCGTCTTGATCAAGATCATCTTCTGGCCTTTGACTCACAAGAGCTATTCATCGATGAAATCGATGCAGAAGTTGCAGCCGGAAATGGCTAAACTGCGCGAGAAATTCAAAAATGACAAGGAACGACTGAATAAAGAGATGATGCAGCTGTACAAGACACACAGCGTCAACCCCTTAGGTGGTTGCCTGCCGATGATCGTACAGATCCCAGTCTTCTTTGCTCTTTATAAGGTTCTGCTCGACTCCATTGCCTTGCGTCATGCTCCCTTCGCCTTCTGGTTAACGGACCTTTCTGCCAAGGACCCTTATTACATCACCCCTATCCTGATGGGTGCGAGCATGTTCGTGCAGCAGAAGATGACGCCGACAACGGCTGATCCTATGCAGGCTAAAATCTTTATGATGATGCCGATAGTGTTCACCTTCATGTTCCTTAATTTCCCTTCGGGACTGGTTATTTACTGGTTGGTTAACAATCTCCTGACCATTCTGCAGCAGTATTTTATACACCGTAAGGCCACTTGATTTCTGATTATGAAGCTAGATCACCTGCACCTTGAAGTCACCGCTGAAAACCTTGATACTGCCGTTGAGAACGCCCTGTCGCAGTTAAAATCTACTCGCGCCGAGGCCGAGGTAGAGGTGTTGCAGGCCGCTTCATCAGGTTTCTTTGGTCTGTTTGGCAAGCGTCAGGCCAAGGTCAGGGTAAAGCTCCATGATCGGGGAGCTATAGCGCGTCAATTTACAGACGGTTTGTTGCGTTTGAGCGGTTTGGCCGTTGAGATAGAGGTTGTAACCTCCACAAAACAGATTCAACTGCTCCTTTCCTCTGATGATTCCAGTCTTCTCATTGGTCGTCATGGCCAGATGCTTGATGCCATGCAGGGCCTGGTTGGCACAATGACAGACCGGCAGACCACCGATCGCACCCCCATTATCCTGGATGTTGACGGCTACCGTGCCCGCCGACACGATTTTCTGACCCGGTTGGCTGATAAGTTGTCTCGTAAGGTCCGTGAGACAGGCAAGCCTGCAACCACCCCTCCCCTCGCCCTTGGTGAACGCCGCATTCTCTACGAACGGTTCAAGCTGGAAGTCGACCTCGAAGCGATTTCCAGAAATCACGAAGGTGACCGCAAGGTTATAGTCCTAAAGCCCCGGGAGAACTGATGTTGAACTTGGATACCATTGTTGCTCCGGTGACTCCGCCGGGAGAAGGTGGTGTTGGTATCGTTCGCCTCTCTGGTCCCCAGGCTGTCACCTACCTTAAAAATTCTTTTCGCAGTAAAACAAAGCATGAAGAGTTTGAATCCCACCGTTTATACTATGGCCAACTCTTCAATGCGGACGAGGTTCGCCTAGATGAAGTCCTCGCTGTTGTGATGCGGTCACCCCGTTCCTACACTGGAGAGGATGTCGTTGAAGTACACTGTCATGGTGGAATCCAGATTATACGTAGCGTCCTTGACCTGTTTCTGGCTGCCGGAGCAAGAATGGCCGCACCCGGAGAGTTTACCCAGCGGGCTTTCTTGCATGGCCGTCTTGACCTCTCACAGGCCGAGGCCGTTGTCGACGTTATCAAGGCACGCTCAGAAAGGTCTGGACAGGTGGCCCTAGATCAGCTTGAAGGTCACCTTTCTCGTAAAATTTACACATACTCTGATCAGCTCAAGTCGGCACTGGCCCTTTTGGAGGCGCACATTGATTTTCCTGATGACGAAGTTGGATCGCTGGACCTAGCTTCCCTGGTTGACCCGATTCATGCTCAGGTAGATGAGATGGTTGCGCTTGCCAATAGTTTTGACGTGGGCCGCGTGTTACGGGAAGGTGTTAGTATACTTATCCTAGGTCGTCCCAACGTTGGCAAGAGCTCTCTTATGAACGCCTTGCTTGGCGAGGCGAGGGCTATCGTCACAGATGTAGCCGGAACCACTCGTGACACTCTCGAGGAGTCACTCGTCCTTGCCGGTTTTCCGGTTCGTCTTATAGATGCAGCCGGCGTAAGAGAAACGGATGACCCCGTTGAGAAAGAAGGAGTACGAAGGGCTAGCAGTAAAGCCCGCAGTGCTGACCTGATCCTTTTGGTTGTCGATGGATCTACCCCCTTGACCGCGGAAGATCGTCTGGCGATAAGCCAATGCCAAATTGATAAAACGATCGTTGTGGTTAACAAGGACGATAAACCACATTGTATAGATTCCAGTCAGTTAACAGAGTTTTCACACATGGTCCCGGTTTCAGCTAAACAGCTGGCAGGCCTTGATTCCCTCTGCGCTGTTATTGCTGAGCGATTGGGGCAGGACGGTCTTACTGCAGCGGGAGAGGGCCTTGTCGTCACAGAAAAACGTCACAAGGAGGCCCTGCTTAGAGCAATAGCTTCCCTCAACGCGTTTTTTGAGGGTGTGCATCTATCGGCACCTTACGAGTGTCTGGCGATGGATTTACGTGAAGGGCTCAATTCTCTGGGTTTGATTACTGGTGAAACAACCCCGGACGAAATTCTGGATCAAATCTTTAGTCGTTTCTGTATAGGTAAGTAATCTGTTCCACGTGGAACCTCTGGTGACATTACCAGTATGTTTCACGTGGAACGTTTTCCTGGTTTGAAAAGCGTGGTTACTATGGTTGAAAAATACGATGTGATCGTTGTTGGCGCTGGTCATGCGGGTTGCGAGGCTGCGTTGGCGGTGGCACGTATGGGTTGCCGGGCTTTGCTGCTAACGCTCAACCTGGATGCGGTAGCGCAAATGTCCTGCAACCCGGCAATTGGTGGGTTGGCCAAGGGTCACCTGGTGCGAGAAATTGATGCGCTCGGCGGTGAGATGGCCAGGAATATTGATGCAACAGGGATTCAATTTCGTTTACTTAATACCAAGAAGGGGCCAGCAGTTAGGGCTTCCAGGGCGCAGGCTGATCGCGATCTCTACCGTGCACGGATGAAGCTGGTTGTTGAGACCCAGTCGGGCCTTGATCTCAAGCAGGCCCAGGTTGTGCGGTTGTTGGTGGAGGATGGACGTGTCGCCGGTGTCGAGACCCGGGACGGCCTGCTCTTTGAGGCCCCTGCCGTGGTTCTGACAACCGGTACCTTCATGCGTGGTTTGATTCATGTTGGACTGGTGAATTATCCCGGTGGCCGTGCCGGAGAGCCGCCATCGGAAGGGCTTTCTGACCATTTGCGCGAACTCGGTTTTACTGTTGGGCGTTTAAAAACAGGTACGCCGCCCCGGCTTGCTGCTGAAACGATCGACTTTTCAGTTCTGGAGGCGCAGCCTGGCGATGACTCTCCACAGCCTTTCTCCGCCGACACAGTGTCGATAGACCGTCCCCAGGTTCCCTGCTATATCACTTATACCAACGAGAGGACCCACGAGGTGATCCGTGGCGGCCTGGACCGCTCCCCTCTCTATTCAGGCGTTATAGAAGGGGTCGGGCCTCGTTATTGTCCTTCCATAGAAGATAAGGTGGTGCGCTTTCCGGAGAAGGAGCAACATCAGATTTTTCTCGAACCGGAGGGCTTGACGAGTGGGGAAATTTATCCTAATGGCGTTTCAACCTCTCTACCGGTTGATGTTCAGTTGGCCTACCTGAGAACCATGAAAGGCCTGGAAAAGGTTGAAATAATGCGTCCCGGGTACGCAATTGAGTATGATTATGTCGACCCGATACAACTCCGCCCGTCATTGGAGACGAAGCTTATAAAAGGTCTTTATCACGCCGGGCAGGTCAACGGCACCTCAGGTTATGAGGAAGCCGCTGGTCAAGGTCTGGTGGCTGGTATTAACGCTACACTACAGATTCAGGGCCGTGAACCCGTTGTGATTGGCAGAGAACAGGGTTACTTGGGGGTTTTGATTGACGACCTTGTCAATTTAGGCGCAAAGGAACCTTACAGAATGTTTACTTCCCGGGCTGAGTACCGTCTCCTTTTGCGCGAAGATAATGCTGATCAACGGCTCAGTCCCCTTGGTTATGAGGTTGGTTTGTTGCCTGAGGAGCGCTGGTTGCGCTTTTCTGCAAAGTTGGCTTCTCTTGAGGAGGGACGTGAGCGTTTGCGTATAACGAGGGTCTCACCAGGCAACCAGGAAGCAATCAAGCGTTTGGGGTTGCCGGACCTGAAGAATGGTGCCTCTCTTGAGGAGTTGTTGCGCAGACCCGAGCTGAGACTGGTCAATCTCGATTTTCTGGATCCCTGGCTGGCCGAGATGTCTGGCGAGGTTCGCAATGAATTGGAAACTGAGGTTAAATATGCGGGCTACATCCGTCGCCAGCACGAGCAGGTTGAGCGTTTCAGACGTCTGGAGGCCCTGGCTATCCCGGTTGATTTTGATTATGACAGCGTGGGGAGTCTCTCCGCAGAGGTTCGTGAGAAGTTGATGAAGGTCGCTCCTCGCACCCTCGGTCAGGCCGGTAGAATTCCTGGCGTGACTCCCGCTGCACTTGCAATTTTATCTGTCATTCTAAAACGTTAGGTTTTCTTGGTGCTTAAAGATCAGTTACAAAAACTGGAGCTTGAAATCTCCAATGACAGCCTTGCGCAACTCGAGTTGCTGGTAGACGAATTGCTGCGCTGGACGAAACGAAGAAACCTGACGGCCATAACCGATCGGGATGAGGTGCTGGAGAAACACCTGGTTGATTCCCTGACCATGCTCTCTTTTGCAAGGGCGGCCGGCCGCCTTCTCGATATGGGGTCCGGTGCCGGCTTCCCCGCATTACCCCTCAAAATTGTTTGCCCTTCTCTGCAGGTCGTTTCGGTTGATGCTGTTGGCAAGAAGATAGACTTTCAGAAGCATGTAGCAAGAAAGCTCGGGTTACCGTCTTTTGCCGCTTTGCACGCACGTGTCCAGGACTTGCAGGAAGAGGAGAGCTACCGGGCCGGTTTCGACCTGGTGACAGCCAGGGCGTTGACCTCCCTGGAGGATCTGGTGGTTATGGCTGAGCCTTTTCTGCAAGCCGGGGGACGTTTGGTCGCGATGAAAGGGCCGGAAGGTGAGCAGGAGTTCTTGGCATATCGGAAGCGCCTTTGCGAATCGGGTTGGAACATTGCTTTGCATCGCCTTGTTTTACCTCGTTCCGGGGCCCAGCGCTGCCTGATTGAGTTGGCCCGATAGAGGGTTTTTACACCAGATGTAGTGTTTTTGTTTGCCTGCTGATCAACATCTGGTAGTGGATGGGGGGTAGGCAAATTTCCTTTGCAGATCCAAATGCTTATGTTAGTCTGAGCGACTCAAAAAACATCAATTCCTAAGGAGAAATAGAGGCATGGCTCAAGTCATTGCCATTGCCAACCAGAAGGGCGGCGTCGGTAAAACCACCACAGCCGTGAATCTGGCGGCGTCTTTGGCTGTTGCCGAAAAACGCACCCTGTTGGTTGATCTCGATCCCCAGGCCAATGCGACCAGTGGCGTTGGTGTAGATCCCAACAGTATGGAGCAAACGGTTTACCATGCCCTGCTTGGTTCTGTGCCGGTGAGCGAATTACGTAAAACCACTGCTCTTGACCTCCTTCATCTGTTGCCTGCCAATCCAGACCTGATCGGTGCCGAAGTGGAGTTGATTTCTGCCTTGGCGCGTGAGAACAAGCTGAAGACAGCCCTCTCCGAAGTGGCTGAAGAGTATGACTATATCCTCATCGACTGCCCACCTTCTTTGGGTTTGTTGACCATTAACTCCCTGACTGCCGCAGACAGCGTACTGATCCCCCTGCAGTGCGAGTATTACGCCATGGAGGGATTGAGCCAGTTGATCAATACGGTGAGGTTGATTCAGCGGGAGCTAAACCAGAGCCTGATTATTCATGGCATCCTGCTGACAATGTTTGATGCCCGTAACAACCTGTCTCACCAGGTCAGTGAAGGCATTCGGGAACATTTTTCCACACAGGTTTTTGAAACCATGATTCCGCGCAACGTACGTCTTTCTGAGGCGCCCAGTCACGGTCTGCCCGCACTGCTTTATGATATCTCTTCACGGGGTGCTACGGCGTATCTGGATCTGGCGCGTGAAATCATTCGCAGGGAGAAGTCTTAAGAATGGCCAAGCGTCCTGCACTCGGTAAGGGTATCGGTGCCCTGCTCACGTCTGCTTCCCAGGATGGTCGACACAAATACTTTGTCTGCCCCGTCGAAGAACTCAAGCCGCATCACCAGCAGCCCCGTAAAACCTTCAATGACGCCAAAATGGCGGAACTGGTTGCCTCGATTCGGGAAAAAGGGGTGATCCAGCCCCTGGTTGTCCGTCACGCAGGTGATCATTATCAGATCATCGCCGGTGAACGTCGCTGGCGGGCTTCTCAGAAGGCGGGCCTTAAGGAAGTTCCGGTTGTTATTCAGGATGTCTCTGAAGATTGGGCCATGGAGATGGCCCTGATAGAGAATATCCAACGTGAGGATCTGAACCCGATCGAGGAGGCTGAAGCCTACCGCTACCTGATGAGCACCTTTGATCTGTCTCAGGAAGAAGTGGCCCGTCGGGTCGGTCGTGAACGGCCTACCGTTGCTAACTCCCTGCGCCTGTTACGCCTGCCGGAGATGATCCAGCAGGATGTTGTTGCCGGCCAGTTGACCATGGGTCATGCCCGGGCCATGCTGGCGCTGGAAAGCGCTGCCCGTATCAAGGAAGTCCGAGACCAGGTGGTCAAGAAGCAGTTTTCTGTCCGTCAAACGGAAGCCTTGGTTAAAAAGCTCAAGGGTGGTGTAACCAAAGCGGTTGCCCGCAAGAGCAAGCTTGATCCTGAAATGGTGGATCTTGCTGCCCGGTTGCAGCGCAGCCTCGGCACCAAGGTGAGCATTCTCCCTCAAGCCCGCGGTGGTAAGGGCGGTAAAATCGAGATCAGCTATTATTCGCCGGACGAACTCGAGCGGTTACTTGATATTTTTGAGGGTCGATAGTCGAAAAAGCTTTTTGGTTAGACTCACTATAGAAATCTAGGAAAATTAAGCGATGTTCAACAAGAAGGAAAAAGAACCCATGCGCAAAGAAACTCCGATCGAAAAGAGTGATATCAAGGCCTTTTTGGGACCTGGCAGCCAATTTGAAGGTAAGTTGGTGTTCAATGAGATTGTCCGTCTGGATGGTGCCTTTCGTGGAGAAGTGACGTCACACGACACCCTGATTGTTGGTGAAAGTGCAGATATTCAAGCCGATATCCAGGTTGGAACCTTGATTATGAGTGGTAATTTCAAAGGCAATGTTAAAGCCAAGACAAGGGTTGAGCTCCGTTCTCCGGCTAAAGTTGATGGCACTATTGAGACGCCTGCTATTTCGGTAGAGGATGGCGTGTTGCTGAACGGCACGATTACAATGAACATCGGCGAAAATGCGGCAGGAAGCAAAGCCGTTGAGGTTGACGCCAAGAAGTAGCACCAACCATCCGTGGTGCCTATGACGGGAGAGGATCTTTTTGTGGCGATGTTTTGCGAAAAGAATCTTGACAAGGCATAGGTGCTATGGTAGACATCCACTGCTTTGAGCCCCCAGCTTGAAGCTTTATAGGCGCTTCTAATTTCGTATACAGTATACCGATGTACCTTGAATTATTTAAGGTGCGAACTTAATGAGGTAAGACAGTGATCGAGCTAGACGGGACACTGGTCCTGCAGTTTGTCAATTTCATGATTCTTCTGGTTGTGCTGAATGCACTGCTCTTCAAGCCTTTGCGCGCTGCTCTTCAGGCTCGCAAAGAAACCATTGAGAGTTCCAAGGCCAAGGTTCAGGATATTGATGAGCAGGTACAGTCACAAATTACACGCTACGAGGCACAGCTTCAGGAAGCCCGTCAACAGGGCGTTCAGGAACGTTCTGCCCTGCGTAAGACAGGCCAGGAAGAAGAAGTCCGCATCCTAGGTGAAGCCAATCGTACCGCCGCTGACAAGTTGCAGAAGATCACAGCGCAAATCCAGGAAGAAGCCGACTCTGCCCGTCAGGAACTGCGTGGCCAAACTGAAGCTCTTGCTAAAGAGATTGCCGGTAAGGTACTCGGGAGGGCCGTTTGATGAAAAATTCCAACGCAAAGCTTATGCCCGCCTTGATTAAGTTGACGGTTATGACCGGCCTGGTGTTCTTGCCAGTTGTCGCTCTGGCAAGTGGTGGCGGTGGTCATGCCGACAGTGGTGTCATTCTTAAGGACTTCGCATACCGTTGCTTCAACTTCGCCTTGCTGGTTGGCCTGCTCGCCTATTTTGTAACCAAGCCAATTCGTAAAGGTCTTAAAGGCCGTACCGCAGAGATTGAGAAGACTCTCGCTGACGCTCAGGCTGCCAAAGAGGCTGCTGAGGCTAAACATCTCGAATACAGTGAGAAGCTGGCCAAGGCAACCGAAGAGATTGCCGGTATTACCGACTCGATTCGTCGCGAAGGCGAACTGGAGCGTGACAAGATTATTGCTGCTGCCAAAGAGTTAGCAATCAAGATTGAACAGGAAGCAGATAACAAGGCCTCCGGTGTGGTTGCCAAGGCTCGCGCTGAATTGCGTGAAGAAGCTGCAAGCCTGGCCGTGGAACTTGCAGAAGACATGCTGAAAAAGCAGGTTTCTGCAGACGATCAGAAACGTCTGGTCGATGAATATATGCAAAAAGTGGGAGAACTCCATTGAGTGTCAGTGCCCTAACCAGACGGTATGCCAAGGCGTTGGTTGAGATCGGCATGGAAGAAAAGGCTGTTGAGGCCTATGCCGATGAATTGGCCAAAGTTAAGGAAGTCCTGTCTCAGGAAGAGTTGTTAAGCCAGTTGCTCGACAACCCCACCCTGGCCTTGGACAAGAAGCAGGCAATGCTGTCCGAAGTCTACAAGGCCCTTGAGTTGTCAGAAGGAATGGTCAAGTTTCTCGGCCTTCTCCTGAGCAAGGGACGTCTTTGCTTCCTCAGTCAAATAGAAGAAAGTTACCGACGCCAGGCGGACGAACTGTCCGGTATCCTGAGCGCTAAAATAACAGCTGCCACTGAATTGGATGATGTTCAGCAGCAGGCGATTGCCTCCGGCCTGGAGAAGCAGACCGGTAAGCAGATCGCCTTAACTGTTGAAGTTAATCCTGATCTGATCGGCGGCTTACAAGCGGAAATTGGCGGTCGCCTTTTTGATGGCAGCGTCAAAACTCAACTTAAACGAATCGAAGAATCCTTGAAGAATCCTTAACGAACAGGGTGATGAGGTCGCAATAATGCAAATTAAAGCAGAAGAAATCAGCGCAATTATCAAGAAACAGATCGAAAACTTCGGGCGTGAAGTCGAGGTTAGCGAAACAGGAACCATTATCTCCGCGAGTGACGGTATCGCCCGTATCCATGGCTTGGACAAGGCGATGGCTGGCGAGTTGCTGGAGTTCCCGGGAAACACCATGGGAATGGTTCTCAATCTCGAGGAAGACAACGTTGGTGCTGCGATCCTCGGTGACGCCGAGCACATCAAGGAAGGCGACACAGTCAAGCGAACGGAACGAATCGTTCAGGTTCCGGTCGGCGAAGCGCTGATTGGTCGCGTCGTTAACGGTATCGGTATTCCGATTGATGGCCAGGGTCCGATTGAAACTGACACCTACAGTCAGGTTGAAATCAAGGCACCGGGTATCGTGGAACGTAAATCGGTTCACGAGCCGATGCAGACCGGTCTCAAGGCGATCGACTCGATGGTTCCTATCGGTCGTGGCCAGCGTGAGTTGATCATTGGTGACCGTCAGACCGGCAAGACTGCGGTTGCGATCGACGCCATCATCAATCAAAAAGGTCAGAACATGATCTGCATCTATGTCGCCATCGGCCAGAAGCGCTCGACGGTGGCACAGGTTGTCGACAAGCTGAAGAAGGCAGGCGCCATGGATTACACCATTGTCGTTTCTGCTTCTGCTTCCGAGCCGGCGCCAATGCAGTTCATCTCCCCATACACGGGTGTTACCATGGGCGAGTTCTTCCGCGATAGCGGCAAGCACGCTCTGATTATTTATGATGATCTCTCCAAGCAGGCTGTTGCTTATCGTCAGCTTTCCTTGTTGCTGCGTCGTCCGCCGGGGCGCGAAGCTTACCCTGGTGACGTTTTCTATCTCCATAGCCGTCTGCTCGAGCGTGCTTGCAAGCTCAATGATGCAGAAGGTGCTGGCTCTTTGACGGCGTTGCCGATCATCGAGACCCAGGCTGGAGACGTTTCTGCCTATATCCCGACCAACGTTATCTCGATTACTGATGGTCAGATCTTCCTCGAAACCGACCTGTTCTTTTCAGGTGTGCGTCCGGCGATCAACGTTGGCCTCTCGGTTTCACGAGTTGGTGGTTCTGCCCAGGTCAAAGCGATGAAACAGGTCGCTGGTACCTTGCGTCTGGCTCTCGCCTCTTATCGTGAGATGGCAGCCTTTGCTCAGTTCGGTTCCGACCTTGATGCTGCGACCCAGCGTCAGTTGAATCGTGGCGCGCGTCTGGTTGAAATCCTCAAGCAGGGTCAGTATGTGCCTCTGCCGGTTGAGAAGCAGGTCGTGGCGATCTTCGCGGTTAACAATGGCTATGTCGATGAATATGAAGCAACCGACGTCCAGCGTTACGAGAGTGAAATGATCTCCTTCATGGAAAGCAGCTATGCTGACGTTCTGTCTACGCTTGCTGAAAAGAAAGCCATCGATGACGAGCTGGAAGGCAAGATTAAAGCCGCTCTCGATGAATTCAAGGGCCAGTTTGTCGCTTAATAACGCAACGATCGGGTAAGAAGAGATGGCAAGTCTTAAAGACATAAAAAAACGAATAGGCACGGTCAAGAACACTCAGCAGATCACCAAGGCCATGAAAATGGTTTCGGCGGCCAAACTGCGGCGTGCTCAAGAAGCCGTTGTAGCGGCTCGTCCCTATGCAGACAAAATGGCTGATGTACTCTCCAGCCTGGCACTGCGTGAAGACGCCGATAGCCACCCTCTGCTGGCAGAACGCGGCAAAGGCAAGGCATTAGTCGTTCTGATTACTGGCGATCGAGGGCTCTGTGGCGGCTTCAACACCAACATCTCCAAAGCCGCTGAACGGTTTATCCGTGAAAAAGGCGAAGGCTTCGAGAGCTACGAGCTGTTAATCGTTGGTCGTAAGGGCAACGATTACCTCAAACGTCGCGCAGGCATGGAGATCACCAAGGTTCATGAAAACCTGGTTGGTACCGGGCAGGTGTCCTACCCGACTGGAGCGCTGCTTGGCCAGGAAGTCATTGAGCTCTATCGCAGCGGTGATTACGATAGCGTTTTCCTGATTTACAATGCTTTCCAGAGTGCTATGACCCAGGTGCAAACGGTCACTCAGCTGTTACCGATCGTACCGAAGGTCGTGGATGAAGGTGCGCAGGTTACCGAATATATCTATGAGCCGAATGCCAATGAGGTTCTGGAAGAAATTCTGCCCAAGCACATCGAAGTACAGATTTTCCGCTCCTTGCTTGAATCCGCGGCTTCAGAACACGGTGCCCGGATGACGGCCATGGATAGTGCCAGTAAGAATGCCTCGGAAATGATTGGCAAGCTGACCCTGCAGTACAATCGTGCCCGTCAGGCTGCTATCACCAAGGAACTGCTGGAGATTATCTCCGGCGCTGAGTCTATTAAAGCTTAAGAATTCAACGAAATATATAAGAACAACCCACCCGCAAGCCGAGTGGGCAAAATGGAGGAACGGTTCATCATGAATAAAGGACGCATCACACAGGTCATCGGCCCGGTTGTCGACGTCGAATTTGAAGCTGGCAAGCTGCCCGAGATCTATCACGCGCTTAAGGTGACCAACCCGGCGGTTGACGATCGGGAGTGGAACCTGGTTCTGGAAGTTGCCCAGCATCTTGGTGAAAATACAGTACGTACTATCGCTATGGACGCTACCGATGGTCTGGTTCGCGGGCAGGATGCACTCGACACTGGCAAGCAGATTGTTATGCCTGTCGGTCCCAAGACCCTCGGCCGGATTATGAACGTGATCGGCGAGCCGGTTGATGAAGCTGGTCCGATCGGTGCAGAGAAGGAATGGGGCATCCATCGTCCTGCTCCTGAGTTCATTGAACAATCGACCAAGGTCGAAGCCTTCGAAACGGGCATCAAAGTCGTTGACTTGCTCGCACCTTACGCCCGTGGCGGTAAGATTGGCCTGTTCGGCGGCGCCGGTGTCGGTAAAACCGTTCTTATCATGGAGCTGATCAACAACATCGCCAAGCAGCACGGCGGTTACTCGGTCTTCGCCGGTGTCGGTGAGCGTACCCGTGAGGGTAACGACCTCTGGCACGAGATGAAGGATTCCGGCGTTCTTGATAAAGCCGCCCTGGTTTACGGCCAGATGAATGAGCCTCCAGGAGCCCGTGCTCGTGTTGCTCTTTCAGCTCTGACCGTTGCTGAATATTTCCGTGACGAAGAAGGTCAGGACGTTCTGCTCTTCGTTGACAATATCTTCCGTTTCACCCAGGCAGGTTCCGAGGTTTCGGCGCTGCTCGGTCGTATCCCTTCAGCGGTTGGTTACCAGCCCACCCTGGCCACCGAGATGGGTGAGCTTCAGGAACGTATTACCACAACCAGCAAAGGTTCGATCACTTCGGTTCAGGCGATCTACGTTCCTGCCGATGACTTGACTGACCCTGCACCTGCAACGGCTTTTGCCCACCTCGACGCAACCACGGTTCTTTCCCGTCAGATCGCCGAGCTCGGTATCTACCCTGCGGTTGACCCGCTCGACTCCACCAGTCGGATTCTCGATCCTCAGGTTATTGGTGATGAGCATTACAAGTGTGCCCGTGACGTTCAGTACGTATTGCAGCGCTACAAAGATCTGCAGGACATCATCGCGATCCTCGGTATGGACGAGCTCTCCGAAGATGATAAACTGACCGTATCGCGTGCCCGTAAGATTCAAAAATTCCTCTCCCAGCCGTTCTTCGTTGCCGAAACCTTCACCGGTTCTCCAGGCAAGTACGTGGAACTGAAGGACACCATCAAGGGTTTCCGTGATCTGGTCGATGGCAAGTACGACGATATCCCGGAGCAGGCCTTCTACCTGGTTGGTACAATTGAGGAAGCCCTCGAAAAAGCCAAGGAAATGGCAGCTTAATCAGACGATTCCGGCATAAAGGAATAAATAGGCATGGCAGATAAGCTTAAATTGGAAATGGTTACACCATATAAGCGCGTGTTATCGGAAGAGGTTGACGAAGTCACCGCTCCCGGCACCGTTGGCGAGTTTGGTGTTCTTCCCGACCATACGTCCCTGCTGACCACCTTGAAGGTTGGTGAGTTAACCTATAATAAGGACGGCGAGACGTTTCACGTTGCAGTCAACTGGGGTTATGTGGAAGTTGAAGACAATGTTATGACTGTGCTGGTCGAAACAGCTGAGCCGGCTGATCAGATTGATCTGGAACGTGCCAAAGCCGCCCTCTCTCGCGCAGAGGAAGCTCTCAAGAAGCTTACAAGCGAAGACAAAGAGTTCAAGATCATGGAGTGCGCCCTGGAACGTGCCTTAATTCGTGTCCAGGTGGCGAGTAAGAAAGTCCACTGATGTGGCATTGAAATAATGATTAAAGGGCGACTCTTGCGAGTCGCCCTTTTTCGTTTATAAGTGTCAGATTGTGTTTTTATGGATTTATTGGTGCTTTGCACGCTGCTTGTATGATGAAAATTTAAACCTTAACAGGGGCGCTCAGAAAAGGCTCTTACAGCCCCCTGGAGGCACCCGAAGAGAAAAACCTGCCTGGACCACTTAAAACAAAAAAACTTTGATTGAGGCGTAAATATGGAAGGCTTTTTCGAGCAGGCATTGCGAAATTTTACTTCACACGATTTCCGTTTGCGTTGAATAAAGTTTTTGATATCTTTGAATGTATTGTGAGGGTGCTACCCTGTAGATGACTTCTTCGTTGCTCAGTTTATATGTCTTTTGGACTCTCTTCATGGGACGTACATGTCGATAAAGAAGTAACAAGTAATTCCACAACTAACCATAATAATAAAGGACCTTACATGTTTTTGAGAGAGCTTGCGGGAAACATGAGCGGCAACATACCCACCCACTAATGTTCCAAGTAAAACACTAATGCCCTCATGCCATGCAATGACTCCACTGAAAATAAATAAAACAATCGCGATCATCGATATGGCTGATGACACAAGGAGTTTCAAACCATTCATCGTGTTAATGTTAGAATAACCTGCCAGTGCCAGATAGCTGAGAACAATTATTCCCAAACCAGCATTAAAAAACCCACCATAGATACATATCCCCAGCAGCAAGAGAATCAGCAATAAACGGCCTATAATTGTGGCATGTTGGTGATATGAAGCGAACTGTTTTAATGTACTATTAAGTTTCCCACCGAAGATAAAGAGTAGTGTTGCAAATAATAGTAGCCAGGGAATGATTTCACGAAATATGGATTCTGGTGTCTGAAGAAGCAACCATGCACCTGCGATACCACCAGCCAGGCTAATCAGAAGAATGAGCGGCAATTCTCTCTTGTGCGCGTATAGATCTTTTCGGAACGCATAAGCGCCGCTCAAATAACCAGCACAGGAAGCAAAAGTATTTGTGGCATTGGCACTAATCGGAGGCACCCCAAAAAAGAGGAGTGCAGGAAAGGTTATGAAACTTCCACCTCCGGCGATCGAGTTAAGAATCCCTCCAAAAAAACCTGCAGTAAAAAGTGATAATAATTTAAACAACATATTTGAAAACTCCCGCAATGCTCGTGTCGTCAGTTGAATTCCGGTTGTTTGCACAGCTAGTAACTGGATGGGGAGTCTGGCCGATAACTTGTGGGTGCGAACAGCTTGTTTGCCTGCTTCAACGATCGTTTCAGGTGCTCTGCGCTGTGCGCTTCGAGGGTCATGCTCGGAAGAGTCGGCATGCTGCGCAGTTTATTCTGTAGAGGTGAGAAGTCTATCGTGCCCTCACCGACCGGCAGATGTTCGTCAGCTACGCCGTGGTTGTCGTGCAGGTGAAGATGCAAAAGGCGTGGGCCAATGGCGTCGAGCCAATCTGTCATGTTGGTTTTGCCGAACAGGTGCCAATGCCCGGCGTCAAAGCAGTGACCAAACCATTCTGAATCAATTTCATCCACAAGTTGTACGAGCAGGTCGGGCGCATCTTCGTAGATGTTCTCAATAGCCAAACGACATCCACATGCTGCGGCCTGGTCAATCAGAGGTAGCAAGAACTCCTTTGCCTTGACCAACCAGACTTGTTCGAGGTTCGGGTACCGCCATTTATCGACTCCCGGATGAATAACCATCAGGTGGGCGTTAAGACGCCCGGCCGCAGTAAGGGCCTGGGTCAACCGTTGCCTTGTTGCCTGGCGGATCAGTGGATCGAGGGCGCCGGGGTTGAGATCGAAAAAGGGCGCGTGGAGGGTTGGTCTGATCTGAGCTGCAGCAAGTTTTTGACTGGATTGATCGAGCAGGCTTTCGTCCAGAGTGTCGAACTCGGGGCCCTTGATGGCAATTTCTGGAGCGAGTTCAAGCGCAAGGACCAGATCCAGGTCGGTTGTGATCTGTGCCCAGGGAATATGGGCTCCAAAGCGAGGACGGGTCATTGCTGCAAGCCTCCGGCAATCTTTTCCAGCTTTTCGATAGCAGGTATTTCACCAAGTGTGATCAGCACGGATATCGGTTCAATGACAGTGTAGGATGGTGGAATAAAGGTCATTTCGTTGTCGGTGAGTTTGATGCCGACTGTTGCCAGGGTAATGACGGTCATGTAGAGGGAATCGAAAAGCGACCAACCTTCGACCATGGAATAACCAAAAGTGCCGATCGCGATGATCGATACAAGTGCGCCGATAGAGAAGCGAAGATGTCCAATCGGATCCATACTTTAACCTCAAGAAAAACTTATGGGATGATAATCATGCATAGAATAAAAGGCAAGCAGTTAAGTGGTTTAGGAATGTTTGTGAAAGAGAAATAGCTTGACATTGGGTGTATACTGTATACAATTTGTGGAAGACTAATAAAACGGAGTTTCTCTTGCGCAAAAAACCAATTGAAAGACATCAGACCCTAAGAGAAAAAATCCTGGAGATGATCCGGGATGCTATCCTCAAGGGAACGATGAAACCAGGCGAACGAGTCTCGGAGCCAGAGCTGGCGGAACGTTTCGGCATCAGCCGTACCCCGATCAGGGAGGCTTTTCGGCAGCTTGAATCTGAGGGCTATCTTGTTGTGGTTCCACGCAAGGGAGCCGTTGTTGCGTCCTTGTCAGAGCGGGATATAGAAGAGTTTTATGCGATCAAGATTCTCCTTGAAGGTTTTGCTGCGAAGATGGCAGCAGAAAAACTGACCGTGAAAGATATCGATCGGCTCGAATCAATTAACGAGCGGCTTAAGAAGATCGCCGTGGAGGGTGACGTCAAGAGCTTTTTCCGTGTGCATAATGAGTTTCACGATCTCTTTATCAAGGCGGCCGGTAACGATAAACTCTACGAGATGATTAACCAGCTGGTGATGAGGTTCAAGCGCCTGCGCCTGGCGTCTCTTTCACAGCCCGGCCGTATGGAAATATCAGTGGAAGAGCACCGCAATATGATCGAAGCCTTTAGGAACCATGATGGAGAACGGGCAGATAGCTTGGTACGGCACGCTGCAACCATCGGTGCCGGAGTACTGATTCAGAGTATGTCAGAAGCTGAAACTGTTGCAAATAATGCGGAGTCAGCCTAGAAACATAAAAATTGCTGCAGGCAATCGTGTGATATGAGGTGAATAAAGAGGGCTCGTCTGAATGGACGGGCCCTCTTTCTGTTGGTGCAAAGGGCACCAACAAGCAGGAAAGAAGGTGGTCTTAGTTGCGCAAACGATAACTGCGACCAATCAGGAGGGCAGCCCAGGCAAAAAGTCCCAGAGCCATCGCAATAACCGTGCAGAAAGAGACGACAAAGGACAGGTCGCCGACACCGAGAATCGCATAACGGAAACCGTCAATCAGGTAGAAAAGCGGGTTGAGGTGAGAAAGATTGGCCCAGAGTGGCGGCAGGATGGAGATCGGGTAAAATACGCCGCCGAGATAGATCAGGGGTAAAATGATGAAGTTGGTGTACATCGACAGCGAATCGAAGTTGTCTGCGTGGATCGCAGCGATAATGCCGAACTGGGCAAAGAGGAAGCTGGCGAGGCAAGCCATGGCGATCGCGGCAAAAGGGTGCGCCCAGGGCAGCGTGGCAAAAAGACAGGAGATCACCCAGACCACAAGGCCCACAGCCAGCCCGCGCAACATGGCGGCCAGGGTGTAAGCCATGATGAACTGGGTCGGCGTGACTGGTGTGACCAGAAGGTCGACTATGCTGCCAAGGTAGCGCGACATGAAGAGCGAGGAGGCCACGTTGGAGAAAGAGTTGTTGATGACACCCATCAGGATCAGACCAGGTATAACGAACTGGGCATAGCTGAAGCCTTCGAGTACGCTGATACGTTCACCGAGGGTGGCTCCGAAGATAAAGAGATAAAGCGAGGCGGTGATGACCGGGGTGACCAGGGTCTGGGAGGCCACGCGCAGGAACCGGCGGATTTCTTTTCTCAGCAGGGTGTAAAAAGGCAGCCAGGAGTTGAAGGAGTTGTCGCTCTGTTGATTCATGCGTCCACCCTGCCCGCCTTGGTCATTTGCAGAAAAATTTCTTCGAGCCCGGCACTTCTGGTTTCGATATCGGCGATCGACAGGCCGATCTCACAGAGTCGTTGCAACAGGTCACCGGTCGGTTGACTGGTCGACAAGGTCAACTGCAAGGTTGTACCGGACGCGTCAAGTTCCGTTGCCTGGCAACAAAGATTATCGGGCACTTGTGTAATCGGCTCCTGCAGGTGGACAATGATCGTGCGCGTGCCAAGTTCCTGCAGCAGGGTCTCGGTTGTTTCAAGTGCAATGACCTTGCCGTGGTTCATGATAGCGAGGCGCTCGCACATCTGCTCGGCCTCTTCAAGGTAATGAGTGGTCAGGAGAATGGTCGTGCCCTGCTGGTTGATTTCACGCACAAAATCCCAGAGCGTATGGCGCAGTTCCACGTCGACACCGGCGGTCGGTTCATCAAGGATGAGCAGCCGGGGCTTGTGAATCAGCGCTTTGGCGATCATGAAACGGCGCTTCATGCCGCCGGAGAGCTTGATCATCACCTTGTGCAGGTGTGGTTTAAGTCCCAGGCGGTCGATTAATTGCAGCCGCCAGGCTTCATCATCACGAACGCCGTAATAGCCGGCGTGCAGTTTCAGGGCCTGGTCGATGGTGAAGAAATTATCGATGACGATTTCCTGATGCATAACGCCAACCATACGTCGGGTGGTGCGGTAGTCCTTCTGGTTGTCTGCACCGAAGATCTCGATGGAGCCGCTACCGATGCGCGAGACACCGCCGATCATGTTGATTGTCGTGCTTTTACCGGCACCGTTAGGGCCGAGCAGACCGAATATTTCTCCGGGCTCGATCGTAAACGAGATGTCGTTGACGGCGATGGCACCGTCGAACTCTTTAGAGAGGTTATGAATGGCAAGAGCTGGAGTCGTCATGGAATCTCAAGTTATGCCGTCGCAAGGAACGATTGTCAAGGCTTGTCATCTGCTGTGATTGACATAGCCCCCTGCTGGGGTTAATTATAGGGAATGTTTAATGGCTAAGTTAAGGGATACACGACAACAGGTCGTGTTCTCAAAATTCAACAACGAGAGGGAATCACTCATGTCAGGTGTAAGTCGTATTTTGATCTTGTTGCTCGGTCTGCTGTTAACGGCCGGCTCGGTTTGTGCGGAACTCGAAAAGAATCTGGTCAAACGTCACCCCCTGGGCAAGCAACCGGTCGATGTTGCCCAGAGTGTTAGTGACGGGCGTCTCTTTGTTCTCCTGGAAACAGGAGAGGTCCAGATTTTCTCAGCTGACGGCCAGCCGCAGGAGCTCTTCAATGTTGGAGCGGGAGTCACCAGTCTGGAAGTTTCCCCGGACGGACAGACGCTTTACCTGGGTAACAGCAAAAGCAACGAATTGCAGATTCTCGCTATTGCTCATGTACAGCAGCTTCCGGTTGGTCCCTCCGCCGTAAAGGGGGATGCGGATGCGCCTGTCACTATTACCCTCTTCGATGATTTCCAGTGCCCCTACTGCGCAAAACTGGTGCCGACTCTGGACCAGGTGATGGCTGCCTACCCCAAGCAGGTCAAGGTGGTGTTCAAGCATTTTCCTTTGAGCATGCACAAGTTTGCCAAACAGGCAGCTGTTGCCAGTATTGCAGCGCGCAACCAGGGCAATTTCTGGCCTTTACATGATCAACTGTTTGCCAATTACAACAAGCTGAATGACGCCAAAATCCGTGAACTGGCCGAAGCTGTCGGCCTTGATATGACACGTTTTGACCAGGATATGGCAAACCCGGCCCTGCTTCAGGAAGTGAACAACGATATACAATTGGGAGCCAAAGCCGGCGTGCGTGGCACACCGGCTGCGTATATCAACGGACGCCAGTTGAAAGATCGTAGTCTTAAAGGCTTCAAGATGATGATTGATGCGGAGCTGAAAAAAGCAGCCAAGTAGCTCTTCGTTCGTTGCTCCAAGACAAAAGGCGACCCTGCTCTATTCTTGCAGGGTCGCCTTTTGTCTCTTTGAAGCTGAGCAGGGTTGTTACGCCTCGGTTTTTTGCTCTGCTTCGTCATCGGTTTCACGACGTTTGCCAAACAGCCTTGCGATGATAATACCGATTTCATAGAGGATGATGAAGGGCAGGGCCAGCGCTGTTTGTGAAAAAACATCCGGTGGCGTAAGCATGGCACCGATCAGGAACGCGGCGAGGAGAGCGAATTTGCGATTACGGGCGAGGAACTTGTAGTCAACGATACCCATGCGGGCCAGAAAGAAGATCACGACCGGCAGCTCAAAAACCAATCCGAAGGCAAGCAGGAGTTTGCTCGACAAGGAGAGGTAGGAGCCCATGGAGAGCATGGCGCTGATTTCACCACCGCCGGTGCCGAACTCGATAAGCACCTTGAAGGCCATGGGGAAGACGAAGTTGAAACCGAAAAATGCGCCGCAGGCGAAGCAGAAGGAGCTTGCCAGCACAAAGGGGAAAACGTAGCGCTTCTCGTTTGCATAAAGGCCCGGTGCGATAAAGGACCAGATTTGCCAGAAGATCACCGGCATGGAGACGAGCAGCCCGGCCAGGGCACCTATTTTCAGGTAAGTAAAGAACGGCTCGGTTGCCGTGATGAAGACCAGCGAGGTCCCCTCCGGCAACGCCTGGCGAACCGGGTCGGCAATCAGGTTGAAGAGTTGTTCTGAAAATGAATAGCAGGCCAGGAAGGCCACCAGCCAGGAAACGCCGGCAATAATCAGCTTGCGGCGCAATTCCTCAAGGTGAGTGGTCAACGGCATCTGTTGATCACTCATGCCGGGAGTCCTCGCTCTTCTTCTCGGTTTCAGCCGTTGCTGTTTCCAATGTGGGTTTGTCGACAACAGGCTCTGGGTCGAGGGAAGGCTCCGGGGCGCCAGAGTTGGCCTCGTCAGGATAAGGGCTTTGCATGGCTCCGGGCGGGGTCAGCTTGACCGGTGGAGGCGTTTGCTGATCGGTGTCATGACTACGGACTTCGGCCTCGAAGGTCTGCTTCAGCTCGTCGGAGGCGCGTTTGAATTCGGAAAGTCCACGACCGAGGGCTTTGGCAATATCGGGGAGACGTTTCGGCCCGAGCACGATCAGGGCGATGGCCATGATCATGAGGAGTTCAGGAAAACCTATACCAAACATAATATAATCACCGTAAGCAGGGTTGCAAAAGTGAGCTGAGAATACCGGCAAACAGAGGCCCTGTCAAGGGCACTGGGACGGCTATAAGCGTTTGACATATCAAGGGTTTTACACTAGGATACGGCAATCTTTCAGCAAGGAAATGGTTGTATCATGAATCAAAACGATATCATAAAAGAAATCCTCCGCCTGGCTGACGAGCGTGATGCTCTGATCCTGGCCCATAATTATCAACGCGATGAAATCCAGGAACTGGCACATATTACAGGGGATTCTCTCGCTCTGTCGATGGAGGCCGCCCGCACCGACAAGTCGGTGATCGTCTTCTGCGGTGTTCACTTTATGGCAGAAAGCGCTGCCATCCTGGCACCGGAAAAGACGGTTCTGCTGCCGCGCCTTGATGCTGGTTGCCCGATGGCCGACATGATTACGGCAGAGGGCTTGCGTGAATTCAAAAGCAAGTACCCCGGCGTACCCGTGGTGACCTATGTCAACTCGAGTGCTGCTGTGAAAGCCGAGAGCGATATCTGTTGTACAAGCTCAAACGCCGTCAATGTTGTTGCCTCTCTTGCCGACCAAGAAGTCATTCTTGCTCCGGATCGTAACCTGGGCCGTTACATCGCCGATCAAGTGGACAAAACCTGTTACTTCTGGGATGGTTACTGCCCAACGCACGAACGCTTTACGGTTGCCGATGTTGAGGCGATCAAGGCGGATTATCCAGACGCCCTCTTTATGGCACACCCCGAATGCCCTCCCGAGGTGCTGGCTCAGGCCGATCATATCTGTTCCACCAGCGGTATGTACACCTTCGCCTCGGAAAATCCAGCCAAACAATTCATCGTCGGTACCGAAGCGGGGATTCTCTATCGCTTGCGCAAGGAGAATCCCGACAAAGAATTTATCCTGCCGACCACGCGACTTATCTGCCCCAACATGAAGCTGACCTCTATCGAGGATATTCTCAAATCTTTGCAGACTATGAGCCCCCAGGTGACGGTCCCGGAAGAGGTCAGAATTCCAGCTAAAATTACTCTGGACCGGATGCTGGCCGTTCCACGTGATTGATTCCCTTAGTCCCTGTTCTCGGCTCTTTTGCTACGGATTCAGGTGTGAAAGATGAAGACAGAATGATGGTCTTTGTCGGGTGCCAACATGTCAGAACCGACTGAACCCCGCTTTCAACACAGCAGCCTTGCTGGTCTTCAGCATCCTTTCGCTTCCGGCGTGTTCGGACGCAGCGAAATTCTTGGTCTCAACGGCAGTAGCGACGCCTGGTTTGCCGCCGGGCTCTTAGCCCGCAAAAAGAGCGCAGAAACTCTCTTGATCGTGGCATCCGACCAGGCTGAAGCCCAGCGGTTTTACCGGGCTCTGAGCTTTTTTCATGGCCTTCAGGCCGATATTCTTTTCTTCCCGCACTGGGAAACCGAACCTTACGCTCCCTTAAGCCCTCACCCTGAAATCGAAGCCACCCGTTTAGCGACTCTCGCCGCTCTCGCCAACGACCGCGGCAAGGCCGTAGTCACAACGGTCAAAGCTTTGCAGCAGAAAATCCTGCCCCGCGAGGTTCTCGATTCCCTGCGCCTGCAGCTTGAGGTCGGCGACGAGATGCCGCGCGACGTCCTTTTGCACGGGCTGGCTTCGCTTGGTTATCAGCGGGTCTCTCTGGTTGAGGATCGCGGCAGCTTTGCCGTACGTGGTGACCTAGTGGATCTTTTTCCGCCGATGCTTGAACAGCCGGTACGTTTGGCGTTCTTCGGCGACGAGCTTGAGGAGATTCGCAGTTTTGACCCTGCCAGTCAACGTTCCGGTGATCAGCATCTGGTACGCCTTGAGCTGGCGCCGGCCCGGGAAATGATCCTGGCCGGACGTCATCTGGATACCTTTACCCGGCGTTGCAAGGAACGCTGCGATGATCTGGAGATTCCCCGTGCCCAGCGCGAAGCGATTCTGGAGGAAGTCCGCGAGGGCTTGCTCGGTCCCGGGCGGGAGAATCTCCTGCCGCTCAATTACGAGTCTCTTGATACTCTTTTTGACTATATGGGGCGTTATTGCTGGCTGCTGCTGGACCCTGCCGCAATCATCACCGCTGCTGACGAATTCTTTGCAGCCATAAAAAGCGGTGAAAAACGTGCGCAGAGCAATTCCGAACCCTATGTTGCGGCACAGACGTTTTATCTAACCGCACAAGAGCTCGATCTACGCTTCAACCAGGGGCCGCGTATTGACCTGGCTTCGTTGCAGGTTTATCAGCTTGAAGATGAGCACCCGGTTTTTCGTGTTCCGGTTCTGGGCAATACCGACCTGCGGCCTGATCACGCCGCCCATGACGGCAGTCTTGCTCCTCTTGTCGAAAAATTGCGAGAGTGGCAGAACGATGGCTGGAGAGTGCTGATTGTTTGTCACCAGCGCGGTCAGGCGGAGCGGTTACTCGATCTTCTGGTGCCGAGCGACTTGCCAATTGGCTGGGAGCCGGATCTTCTGGCGGGGCGCGTCTTTGCAGAAGGCATTACCATCACAACAGGTCTTCTGGACAGTGGTTTCAGACTGGTCGAAGAGAAACTGGTCGTTATCTGTGACGATGAAATTTTTGGACCGCGCACACATCGCAAGGTGCGCCCTCGGCAACGGGTCTTTGAATCCTCCCTGGCCGACTTGAAGGCTGCGGACCTGGTTGTACATGCCGACTACGGAATCGGCCGTTATCTCGGTTTGGTTCATTTAAAGACCGGTGCGGTCGAGGGGGATTTTATCCATCTCGAGTATGCCGGAGAGGATCGCCTTTACCTGCCGGTTGAACGTATTGAGAAGGTGCAGAAGTACCTGTCGGATGGCTCCTCGCCGCGACTGGACAAGATGGGCAGCGGCGCCTGGGAAAAAGCCAAGCTGCGGGCGCGGGCGACGATCGAGGAGATGGCCCGTGACCTGCTGCAGGTTCAGGCTCGACGGCAGCTCGCTGAAGGTTTCAGCTACAGTCCTCCGGATCGGCTTTTTCGTGAATTCGAAGCGGCTTTCCCCCACGAAGAAACCCCTGACCAGCTGGAGGCGATCGAAGCTGTCCTCGCGGACATGGTCTCCGAACGCCCAGTCGATCGTCTGATCTGTGGCGATGTCGGTTACGGCAAGACCGAGGTTGCGATCCGGGCGGCTTTTAAAGCGGTCCTTGACAGTCGCCAGGTGGCCATCCTGGTGCCGACGACAGTTCTGGCCCGTCAGCACCTGGAGACTTTCCGGCAGAGGTTTGCCGATTACCCGGTGACCGTTGATATGTTGTCGCGTTTTCGTACCGCGGCGGAACAAAAACGGACTATTGAGCGCACGGCTGCCGGGCAGGTTGATATCGTGATCGGCACGCATCGCCTGCTGCAGCGTGATGTGCATTTTAAAAACCTGGGTCTGATCGTCATTGATGAGGAACAGCGCTTTGGCGTGACCCACAAGGAACGTTTGAAGAAGATGCGCGCCGAGGTCGATGTCCTGACCCTGACAGCCACACCGATTCCGCGGACCCTGCACCAGAGCTTGGCCGGCCTGAGAGAGCTGTCGATTATCGATACTCCACCGGTGGATCGACAGGCAATCCGGACCTATGTCACCCGTTTTGATGATGATCTGATCCGTGACGCCATCCTGCGTGAGCTGCGCCGTGGCGGACAGGTTTACTTCGTGCACAACCGGGTGCAGTCGATCGGAGCCATGGCCGATTTCCTGCGCCAGCTGGTTCCCCAGGCCAAGGTTGGTGTCGGCCATGGGCAGATGCCGGAAAAAGAGTTGGAGAGGGTCATGCTCGACTTTATCGAAGGGCGAACCAATCTGCTGGTTTGTACAACGATTATAGAAAACGGTATTGATATCTCTTCAGCAAACACCATGATCATCAACCGGGCGGACTGTTTCGGCCTGTCGCAACTTTACCAGTTGCGTGGCCGGGTCGGTCGTTCGCATCAACGCGCTTACGCCTACCTGATGATTCCCGGCGAAGGCTTGCTGACCAGGGATGCTCGCGAACGCCTCAAGGTACTCCAGGAGCAGGCGGAACTGGGCGCTGGTTTTCGCATCGCCCGTCACGATCTTGAATTACGTGGCGCCGGCGACCTGCTCGGTGCGCGACAGGCCGGACAGGTTGCGGCCATCGGTTTTGAAATGTACACGGAGCTGCTCGAGGAGACGATCCAGGAGCTGCAAGGGCAAAGCCGTGAAGAGAGCGTCGATCCGGAAATCCGCCTCGGCCTTTCTGCTTTTTTGCCCGAGACTTATGTTGCTGACCCCAATCAGCGCCTGGTCCTCTATCGCAAGCTCGCTTCCGCTGTCGATGATGTCGAAATCTACCAGGCCGGGGATGAGTTGCGCGACCGTTACGGTGAACTGCCAGAAGCCGCTGAGCTCCTGCTTGATGTCATGAAGTTGCGGGTTCTGATGAAACAGTTACATGTTGAACTGGCAGAGTTTGACGGTCATAACCTGGTCTTTGCTTTCCCGGGCAATACCAAGGTTGCTCCGGAGCAGATTCTGGCTCTGCTTGAAGACGGCAAAAAGTACTCGTTCAGCCCCGATTACCGCTTGAGTATCCGTCTTGGCAGGATCGCCAAGGAAGAGGTCTTGACGATCGCTAAAAAGGAATTGCAAGCTTTTTGTCGGCTATGATAGGTTGGCGACTTCTATTCTACCCTTTGAAACAAATGAATAAGCATGCATAGAACTCACTTGCGAATATTCTCCCTCCTCCTCTGCTTGTTCGGTCTGGTGGCAGGATGCAGTTCCGAACCCGTTGTGGAAGCTTTGCCTGCGTTGATCGTGATTAATGATCAGGAGATCACCAAGGCGGACTTTCTCGTCGAGTTTGAACAGAGCCTGCAAAAAGATCAGCAACTAAGCGGAATCGAGCGCGAGGAATTACAGCGCTCCTTTCTGGTCCAGTTGATCGATCGGGAGCTGATTCATGGTGAGGCTAGGCGCCTTAACATTGCTCTTACAGAAGCTGATGTTGAAACCGCTTTGCAGGGTTACCGAGAGGATTATCCCGGCAGCAGTTTCGAAGAGATGCTTGTCGAGCGAGGCTTGACCCTGGAGTCCTGGCGGGAAGAGCTCAAGGAAAGCCTGATCATGGAGAAGCTCCTTGAGCAGGCGGTTTACTCCATGGTTTCGGTGAGCGACGAAGAAGTTTCCGCCTATTTCAAGGCCAATCGTGATCAGTTTGATCGTCCCGAACAGGTCCGGGCCAGGCAGATTGTGGTTGCGGATGAAGCAGAGGGCCAGGAGGTCCTCGGCATCTTGCGTCAAGAGCGTTCTTTTGCCGAAGTCGCTGCAGAGTACTCCCTGTCTCCGGATGCAGAACAAGGTGGCGATCTGGGCTTCTTTAGCCGCGGCGAGATGCCGCCTGAATTTGACGCGATTGTTTTCGACCTGCCGGTCAAGCGCCTGAGCGACCTGGTCAAAAGTGAGTACGGCTATCACATTTTCCTGGTTGAGGAAAAACGCAAAGCAAAACGACTCAATAAAAAGGAAGCTTCTGATGAGATCCGGGCGATCCTTGAAGGCCGTAAAAAGGAAGAAGTTTACCTTGCCTGGCTCCAGGATATGCGAGCCCGTGCCGTGATTTCTGTAGATTGGGCTCAGCTTGAAAAGAACGAGAGAAATTAGTCAAGGGGCCTTTCCCGGGAGACCAGGGTAAGATCCTGTGATGATATGGGTTTAACGTTTCAAAGAATGCAACCAAGGAAAAGGATGTTATGAGATATTTCGGAATTGCACTGCTGTTGATATGCAGCATCGGTTTGACATCGGTTTCGGCAAAGGTTGTCAGTCGTGTTGCGGCGGTTGTCAACAAGGAGATCATTTCAACCCACCAGCTTGATCAGAGACTGCAGGAGCAGTTGGCAAAACAGCAGAAACAGCCTTCTCCGGTGCAGATGGGAGCTCTGCGTCAGGAACTACTTTCCCGTATGATAGAGGAGTCTCTGGTTCAACAGCGGATCGCGGCACTTAACCTGACCGTCTCCGAAGAAGAGATTGAAACGGCTCTGGTGGATGTCCAGAAGAAGAATAAACTGAGCCGTGATGATCTTGAAGATGCCGTACAGACGCAAGGTTTGGATTTTGATGATTATCGTGACAATCTTCGGCAGCAGATTTTGCGCTATAAGCTGATTAGTGAAGAAGTTCGTAGCCAGATCGATGTGCCTGAGCGTGAGCTCGTTGAATATTACCGTGCTCACCTGGATGACTATCGCTTGCCCCCCGAGGTCGAGTTGAGCGCTATCTCCTTCCCGGTTTCGGAAAAGGCGTCCGAACAGGAGCGCACCCAGATCCGCAAGATGGTCAATGAAGCTCTGACGCGGTTACAGCAGGGCGAAGCTCTGGCAGAGGTTGCTGACAGCTATAATCAAACCTATGGTGCCACTGGCGGTTCAATGGGCAAATTCGTCTACGAAGAATTAACCCCGCAGTTTGTCGAGGCGATTAATGAGGTTGAGGATGGCACCTTTACTGCTCCCGTAGAGATGGATACCGCGATCCACCTGCTGAGAGTAGACGACCGTCTGTCTGAGGGGTTGAGACAGTTTGATGCGGTAAAATTTGACATTCACCAGATGATTCTGGATCAGAAAACGGATGCCCGTATCAAGGAGTGGACTAAAGCGCTGAAAAATAATGCGTTTATCGATATCCGCCTGTAGCGAAGCTCCCGTGCTGAAAAAAATGGCCACCTGCTAAAAGCAGGTGGCCATTTTTAATATCTGTATCAGAAAGAATTATTCTTCCAGGGCACTCTTGAGGGCAGTGAAGTGTTTCTGATAGGTCCGGCGGTCCGCTTCGTCAAATTCGAGAAACATGACACCACTTGAGCAGAGATCGTCACTTTCCGGTTGAGAATTGATCACGCGCCCGTTGATCTGCACCAGGTCGTTGTCGAGGCCGAGGGTGATGCGTAACGGTTGTTCCGGCTCAAAGAATTGACCGGTTTCGAGCCGCAAGCCGGTTTCGCTGACATTGAGTGTGCGAGCCAGGCCACGGCCGGTGACCTCACCGTTTGAGGAGAGGATCTCGTAATCGAGAAATTTCAAGGCATACCGGCGTTCCGCTTGACGGCGTTCGAACAGGTCGTCACTCATCACTTCTTCTCCGTAATTTACATAACGTAATGAAATTCATCAAAGTATAACCCTTTCCCCGGAGTTTGAAAACCGCTTTCCCGGCTTAAAAGAAGAATCCTTATTTTGCGAATCAGGTTGAGGCGGTTTTCACGCCTGGGCTATACTGTAGGTTCGTGCTAATTGAAATGGGAGCTTTATGACAAAGCCACTTATCATAACGATGGGCGACCCGACCGGGGTTGGCCCGGAAATTGTCATTCGAGCCGTCTACGAAGGTACTTTTGCTGATCTTGCTCGTCCGTTGATCGTCGCCGGAGATCTTGGTGTCCTGAAACGCGCTGCTGCCGTTTGTGGTTGCGATGTCCAGCACCAGAATGGTTCCTCCTCATCCCTGGCGACGGATGAACTTGTTGTTGGCGGGCACCGCTTGCCTGTACAGGCCCTATCGCAACTCGATCTCTCCTCGCAAAGGTTTGGCCAGCCGCAGATCTCTTCCGGGCGTGCCATGGCTGATTATATCGAATGGGCCTGCGATGCCTGTGTTGCCGGTGATGTGGCTGGGATGGTCACGGCACCGATCAACAAGGAAGTCTTGCGCGCAGCAGGGGTCTCTTTCCCGGGGCATACAGAGCTGTTAGCTGATCGTTGCGAGGTTGAAGAGGTTGTTATGATGCTGGCCGGAGAGAGACTGCGCGTCTGCCTGGTGACGACCCATTGTGCCTTGCGGGAGGTCCCGCAACGCCTGAACGCAGAACGTATCCTGACGACCATGCGCATTGTTTCGTCGAGTCTGCAGCGGCAGTTCGGCATCAAAAAGCCGCGCTTGGCGGTCTTGGCGCTAAATCCGCACGCTGGTGAAGGGGGGTTGTTCGGTGACGAAGAAACCCGGCACATCGCTCCGGCGATTGCTGCTGCCCGCTCTGAAGGAATCCTTGCCAGCGGTCCGCACAGTGCCGATACCCTCTTCTGGTTTGCTGCTCAGGGCGAGCATGACGCGGTGATCTGCATGTACCATGACCAGGGCTTGATCCCTCTCAAGCTGCTGCATTTTGATGACGGCGTCAACGTCACCCTTGGTCTGCCGATCGTCCGCACGTCCGTTGATCACGGTACGGCCTATGATTTGGCCGGCACCGGTCAGGCCAGCCCTGCCAGCCTGGTCGCTGCAGTCAGAATGGCTGCCGAGATGGCTGAGAAGCAGGAACGGGGCACGAGGCACGAGGCACGAGGAAAAGCAGTACTTTAAGTTGCGTGGACTGCTTCTCGCGGCCCTCGTACAGTGTGCCGCGTCCTGATAGTGTCATAAAACAGAAGCGAATCAATGATAGAAGAAAAGTGGCAGATATAAAATCATGGTCAATAAAATCATCATCAAAGGTGCCTGCGAGCACAACCTGAAGAATATCGATGTCGAGATTCCCCGAGATCAGCTGGTGGTGATCACCGGTGTCTCAGGGTCCGGCAAGAGCACCCTGGCCTTTGATACCATCTATGCCGAGGGACAGCGCCGTTACGTTGAGAGCCTTTCCGCCTATGCCCGGCAGTTTCTGGAGCAGATGGACAAGCCGGATGTCGAAAGTATTGAAGGTCTGAGCCCCGCCATCTCCATAGAACAGAAATCCACGTCGAAGAACCCCCGCTCTACCGTTGGCACGGTTACGGAAATCTACGATTATCTGCGCTTGCTCTTTGCCAGGGTCGGGCGCGTGCATTGTCCCTCCTGCGGCAAGGAGATAGCTTCACAGACGGTGGAACAGATGGTGGAGCAGGTGTTGGCTCTGCCGGAAAAAAGCAAGCTGCTGCTCATGGCGCCACTGGTCAGGGGCCGCAAGGGCGAATACCGCAAGGAACTACGTCAGTTGCAGGCGGACGGTTTCGTTCGGGTGCGTATCGATGGTGAAATGCGCGAACTGGGTGACGAGATCGTTCTGGATAAGAACAAGAAACACACCATCGAGGTGGTCGTTGACCGCCTTGTGGTCAAAGAGGACATCGTCAGCCGCCTGTCGGACTCCCTGGAGACCGCTCTGCGTCTCGGTGAGGGGTTGGTCAGGGTCGAAGTTGTGGGCGGAGAGAGTTATCTCTTCTCCGAGTGGCACGCCTGCGTGGAGTGCGGTATCTCGATACCGGAGATGACGCCGCGCATGTTCTCCTTCAATAACCCTTACGGGGCTTGCCCGGACTGTTCCGGTCTGGGCACCCGCATGTATTTTGACCCGGAGCAGGTTGTCCCGAACCGTCAGCTTTCCTTGCGGGAGGGTGCGATCGCACCCTGGTCGACCCGGACCGGTTATTACTATTTACAGGTTCTGGAGGCTCTGGCTGATTTTTATGACTTTGATATCCGCACGCCCTTCGCTGAACTGCCGGAACAGGTACAAAAGGTTCTTCTGCATGGCTCAGGGAAAGAGGAGGTCAAGTTCTTCTACGATCAGGCCAGTCGCCGGCATTTTTACAACAAACCGTTCGAGGGCGTGATCCCGAACCTGGAACGACGTCTGCGTGAAACCGATTCCGATGCGACCCGAGAGAAGCTTGAGCAGTTTATGAACATCATGTCCTGTCCGAGCTGTGATGGTGCCAGACTCAAACCGGAAACCCTCTGTGTGCGTGTTGCCGGGCAGAATATTCAAGAGATAACGGCACTGAGCGTAAGCGACGCAGAAGCGTTTTTCGCCGAAATCGAGTTGCCTGCCAAAGAGGCGGAAATCGCTCGCCGGGTCCTGAAGGAGGTCCGGGAGAGGCTCTCTTTTCTGATTAATGTCGGGCTCGATTACCTGACCCTCGACCGTACTTCGGGCACCCTTTCGGGGGGGGAAAGTCAACGCATCCGTTTGGCAACCCAGATCGGTTCTTCGCTGGTCGGGGTGCTTTACATTCTCGATGAACCTTCGATCGGTTTGCACCAGAGGGACAATCGACGGCTGCTGGAGACATTAAAGCGCCTGCGTGATCTGGGTAATACCGTGCTGGTCGTTGAGCATGACGAGGAAACCATTCTCGAAGCGGATCATGTCATCGACATGGGCCCACATGCCGGCCGCCATGGTGGTGAGGTGGTCGCCCAGGGCACGCCCCATGAGATTCTCGAACATCCCAAGTCTCTGACCGCAGCTTATCTCTCCGGTCGTCTGACCATCCCTTTGCCGAAAGAGCGGCGTAAAGCCTCAGGGCTGCTCAGTATCAAGGGTGCCCAGGCCAACAACCTCAAAAATATCGATGTTGATATCCCGCTGGGGGTTATGACCTGTGTGACCGGTGTGTCCGGTTCCGGCAAGTCGTCGCTGGTGCTCGACACCTTGCACAAGGCCCTCGCTCAACGCCTCTATCGCTCGCGGGAACGTTCCGGGCCGGTTCGTGTCATCGAAGGCTTGGAGTTCCTGGATAAGGTCATTGATATTGATCAGTCACCGATCGGTCGCACCCCACGTTCCAACCCGGCGACTTATACCGGCATTTTCACCGATATCCGAGATCTCTTCGCAAAGCTGCCGGAAGCGAAGATGCGTGGTTATAAACCTGGGCGCTTTTCTTTCAATGTCAAAGGGGGCCGTTGCGAGGCTTGTCAGGGCGATGGCATCCTGCGTATTGAGATGCATTTTTTGCCTGATGTTTATATTCAGTGTGAAGCTTGTCAAGGTGCCCGTTATAATCGGGAGACGTTGCAGGTCAAGTACAAGGGTAAAACCATTGCCGATGTGCTTGATATGACCGCCAACCAGGCGGTGGAGTTCCTGGCAAATATTCCGCGCATCAAGCGCAAGCTGCAAACCTTACGTGATGTTGGTCTTGGTTATATCAAGCTGGGGCAGAGTGCCACGACCTTGTCAGGCGGCGAAGCGCAGCGCGTCAAGCTGGCCAAGGAGCTGGGCAAGCGTTCGACCGGCCGGACCATTTATATCCTCGATGAACCTACCACTGGCCTGCATTTCGATGATATCAGTCGCCTGCTCAGTGTTTTGCAGCGATTGGTCGAGTCTGGTAACAGCGTCGTGATTATCGAACACAATCTGGACGTGATCAAAACCGCGGATCATGTTGTCGATCTCGGTCCCGAGGGTGGGAGCCGTGGTGGTGAACTCCTCGTTTGTGGGACCCCTGAAGAGGTGGCGCGTTGCGCGAAGTCCTATACGGGACGCTACCTGCGTTCTTACCTGGAGCTCTGATCTGCACAGGGTAGCAACGAAAATGAAAACAGCCGACAAGGAAAACCTTGCCGGCTGTTTTTGTAAGCGTCTTGTTAAAATCAGCGTTTCGGGCTGATATCGCGCACTTGGGAAACGTTGACCATATAGTGAGCTTCTTCATTCTGGAGCAGGAAAAAACCTTCCATGGCATTGATAAAATCAAACAGGCGGTTGCGTCCTTCCGGCATCTCTATCAGCAGTGTTCCTCTAAGCTGCTCTCCGCCGACAAACTTGATCTCCACGTCTTCGCGATCACCCAGTGAAAGATAGTCTTCTTTTTGCTCTGGAGGCTCAAAGCGGATGTGGGTGATGGTCTGCTTGTTGGTCACACAGAATTCTCCGCTTTCACTGCGGAAAGGGAAGAAGTCACCATGTTCTCTGAGTAAGTCGAGCAACGTCTGTTGGCCCATGTGGCTATAGGCGGCGGCGCTCAAAAAAACGACGCCCTTCATAATGGAACCATCCGCTTGAAAGACAACAACGGGCAGCTCAAATTTTTCGACACGGTAGACAGACATGCTGTGGCTCCTCAGCAAACATCATAAAAAGTCGTAAGTCATTGACATGTTCAATGTTATCGATAATATTGATCTGCTTTTATGTTTGTCAAACTTTATTATTCAAAGGAGAGAATAATGGCTGAAATGAAAGGAAGTAAAACCGAAAGTAACTTGTATGAGGCGTTTGCGGGAGAGTCGCAGGCAAACCGCAAATACCTGGCGTTTGCCGAAAAGGCAGATTCTGAAGGGCAGAAACAGGTTGCTAAACTCTTCCGCGCGGCAGCGGCGGCGGAAACGGTCCACGCTCACGCTCATCTCCGGGTTGCTGGTGGCATCAACGCCACAGCGGATAACCTCAAGGAAGCGATCGCCGGTGAGACCGAAGAGTTCATCAGTATGTATCCAAAGATGATCGAAGAGGCCATCAGCGAAGGCCAGGATACTGCTCTGCGCAGCTTCAAGTTTGCCAACGACGTTGAGAAAGTACACGCCGGTCTTTACCAGAAGGCCTTCGATAACCTGGGCAATAACGAAGAGGTCGATTATTACGTTTGCAAAGTTTGTGGCAACACCATTGAGGGCGAGCCCCATGGCCCCTGCTCTGTCTGTCAGGCCGGGCCGGTAGCCTTCTTCAAGGTCGATTGATCTTCATCCCCGATGTAAACCAGAAAGCCGGGCCATGAAGGTCCGGCTTTTTTTTGACAAAGATCAGCTCCGGGTGGTAACGGACTGGAAATTTAACAGATAAATGTTTATCCTGACCCTGGAAGTTGTAAACAGAGCGTCTTTGCTTCTGATATGGATTTTGATGAGGTGTTCCGATGGAAAAGTGCCCGGTATGTAAAGAGATGACGCGTGGTAAGAACTGGTGTGATTCCTGTCACACTGTGTTTGTCTGCCCGGCGCCGCGCTGCGAGGCTCCCAATCACAGGCGTGATGCGAAGCTGTGCGCGACCTGCGGGTTGATCTTTGAAGATTATATAACCCACCGCAAAATGTACCGCAAGTGCCCAAAGTGCAAGAAAAAGCAGGGCCTGTCAGATCCTCAGTGCAAATATTGTCGTTACTGGTTTAGTTGCCCGAGTTGCGGTCATAAGGTTCCCTCGACCAGTATGTTCACTTGCCCTCGCTGTGCCACCAGCCTGCGTTGAGACTTCTGTCGTAAAGGCAGGACCACCGTAAGGTCAGAAAACAAAAAAGCCTCGTCCTTACGGTCGAGGCTTTTCCTTTTGGTCTTTATTTTCATCTTCCTCCCGCACGGGGAGGTCACAGGAACCAGACAGTCATGTCTCGACCCCAAAGCGCGGCAGAATCCAACGATTGAGAATATACCAGGCGGCAACAATGCCGACCAGGATGAAGATAGATTTCATGTTGTCCTCTTTGATTAATTACAGTTCCAATATATAGAAAAGAGCGGGACCTTTCAATCTTTCTAATGTTGTTCGAAAGAGGAGATCTTAATCCAGTTTTACGGAGAGTCTCCAGTTAGGGTCAGCTTCTTATCCGGCCGAGATGCTGACAAAGACCAGTCCTTCGCTGCCGTTGTTTTCGACGCCGTGGGAAATTCCCGCTGGCGCAGAGAGGATCGTCCCCGGAGTGATCGGCTGTTCTTCAAGCCCCTCACTCAGAAACAGGCCCTGGCCTTCCAGTACGATCCAGACATGGTCTCCGGCATGTACGTGTGGATGAATATGTTGACCAGGCTTCAGGCACCAGAGCGTGGTGCGGGCATGGGCGCATTCCGTCAGAACAATTTTGCAGGCCTTTTCATCACTGTAACTGACTTTGTCACGGTATTCGAAGGTTTCGATGGTCATTGTGTTCTCCAGTCGTTAGATGAAAAAGTCTTTCAACGGACCTTCAGTTAACTCATTGCCTGATTAATTTAACGCAAAGACGCACAGAGAGCAAAGAGAAGAACGCAAAAAGCAGACAAAAATCAAAAAAAACGCCCCGCAAAGCAGGGCGTTTGAAATGTTATTTAAATGATTCTTATGCTTTTACAGCTGCTACGGCAACACAGTTACTACCGCTCGGCATGATCTGCTGAATGTTCATTTCCGTAAAATTGTCTGCTGCGGATAAAAGGCCCACTGGAACCATGCTGTTGACCATGACCTTACCACTCGCAGAACCTGCCGGGCCGGTGACTTTAATCTGGCCACCATCGGCAATCCCAAGCTTGGCTGCGTCCTCAGGGTTGACGATGATCAAGCCGGCCGGAGCCAGTTCGTTGTTGGCCGCCGAATAGGTGGTCGTGGTGCCGAACTGGAAGGGACATTTGCCGACCAGAAGCTGCATCTCGGCTGTTGCAGGGCTTGCAAGTTCAGGTGTTGCTGCCGTCAGGCTCTTGTTCTCCGGAGTATACGCCTGCTTCCAGCAGAAGTTGCTCTGCTCGAGGCTCTGACAGACATCGGCATAGCTGCCGCTGAGAGACATCATCTCCTGGCGGATGGCATTTTCACTCGGCTCCGGTTTGCCGGTCAAGCGGGCAAAGAGCTCGCTGAAGATGGCCAGGTCAGGGCGCGCTTCTCCGGGTGCTGCGACGGCAATTCTCAACTTATTGACCCGTTGATCGAGGGAGGTCACACTACCGCGTTTCTCAGCGCTCGCAGATCCAGGCAGCACCACTGTTGCCAGTCGTGTCAGATCACTGCAGAGAATGTCCTGAACCACGAGGAACTCTAGCTTCTCAAGAGCCTTGCGCCAGCGGTTGCTTTCCGGGAAGTTGACCAGAGGGTTGGTGCCAGCGAGGAAGAGCGCTTTGATGGTGCCTTGCTCAATGCCACTGAGAATTCCTGTTGCATCAGCTCCGCCTTCGGGGAGAGTTGTGTGCCATGCAGACGCGTACTGTTCCTTGCCTGCTGCATAATCAACCAGACCAGGTAAAAATTCAGGAGCAACCCCGGCATCGATAAGGCCTTGGGTGTTGCCTTTGCTGGCGACCGGGAAAAGACCGCCTTGGCCGCCGTGCAGGGCACCGCTGATCATGGCTAGGTTGGCCAGCGCTGCGACGGCGCCTTCCGCTTGTGCGGAAGCCATGACGTCCCGGCCGATGATGATGGCGACAGTAGAGGCCTGACCGAGATGCTCGGCGGCGTCTTCCAGTTGAGCACGTTTGACGCCACTTGCGGCACAGGCTGCGTCAATGTCGAGATTGCCCAGGTATTGATCCAGCTCGTCACGGTTGGCAACGAAGCGGTTGAGGTAATCGTTATCTGCCTGACCCTTGTCGAGCAGAATTTTGGCCAGCGCTCCTGCCAGGGACGCCTCGCTGCCGGCACGGTACTGCAGAAAGCTCTCAGCTTGTTTGACCAGCCTGGTCTGGCGCTGGTTGGCGACGATCAGGCGGGTATCATTTTTACGTGCGGCCAGTTGCACCTGCCAGTTGAGCGCAGGGGATTCGGAGCGTAGGTCTGCACCGAAGACCAAAACGGCTTCTGCCGTTCCGATGCGATCCATCGGGTTGCTGGCGCCGTTCAGTTTGAGCTGCTCCTTTAGCACTTTGGCGGCACGCAGGCTGCTGAAGCGTGCTTCGGAGTCGATGTTATTGCTGTTCAGGGCGACACGGAAGAGTTTCTGAAAAAGGTAGTTCTCTTCGTTGGTCAGGTGCGGCGAGGCCAGGCCGGCAATCGCTTGACCGCCCTGCTCTTCGCGCAGACTGGATAATTCGCTGACGACCTTGTCGAGGGCGACTTCCCAGGAGGTCTCCTGCTGTGCAACCAGCGGAGCTGTCAGGCGCTGATCACTATTCAGGTAATCGTGGCCGAAAAAGCCGCCGACGCAGAGATTGCCGTCGTTGACCGTGACACCATCTTCAGAGGTGACGCGCATGACCTTGCCCTGCTTGCTGTGCATCTCCACCTGGCATTGGGCTGAGCAGAGGGTACAGACCGATTGGGTCTTGCGTAACTCCCAGGGACGGGCCTTGAACTTGAAGGGCTTGGAAATCATGGTGCCGGTCGGACAGACCTGAATGCAGTTACCGCAGAAATCACACTTGTCAAGATCCTTGTCGACAAAGGCTTTATCGCCTTTTTCGTTGACGAAGAGAGCGCTGCAGCCGATCGTCTCATGACAGGTCTTGACGCATTTCTCGCACATGATGCAGCGGTTGGGAACTTGCTGGATCAACGGCCATTGGTCGATGGTCTCGGCGTTGACGTCGTCGGCTCCGAAAGGCTGGCGCACAACATCCTGAGAGTAGCAGATGTCCTGCAGGTCGCATTCGCCTCCAGCGTCGCAGACGGGGCAATCAAGGGGATGATTGACCAGTAGCAGTTCCACCAGCTCTCGTCGAATCTTGGAGAGCTTTTCCGATTGGGTCGTAACGACCATGCCGTCAACCGCGCGGGTGTTGCAGGCGGTCATGGTTTTGTCTGCACCCTCGACTTCCACCGCGCAAATGCGGCAGGCTCCGGTCGGAGAGACCTTTTTCAGGTAACAGAGGGTCGGGATCTTGATGCCTAGGGTTTCCGCCGCATCGAGAATGGTTGCGCCCGATGCTATCTGGACCTCTTTGCCGTCGATCTTAAGGTTGATCATCGAATCTGCCTTTTAATCAAATTTATCGGTAAGAAAACTTAATCGTTAGTTAACTGCCAGCATGGCGACGCGGTAACAACGCAGGCAACGCTCAGCTTCCCTGACCGCCTGACTTTCAGGCATGGCCAGCTCGATCTCTTCGTAGTTGCGGGCGCGCTCGGCACCGTCAATCTTCGGTTGGTGCTCGCGATGCAGGCCACCGACGATGCCGAGGTTCTCTTCCTTGTCGAACACGCCAAGGTTGTTGACGATGTCCTCCATGGCGTCCTCTTCGTCGAGGTAGGCTTTGCCTTCCATCAGGTAGCGGTGCATGGCGCGTGCGGCGCGATGGCCGTGACCGACTGCCAGGACAACGGTCATGGCACCATATTCACAGTCACCACCGGCGAAGACGCCTTCGTTGTCGGTCATCATGGTGCCGCCCTTGGTGACGATACTGTTCCAGCGGGTTTGTTCGATGCCGTAATCACCGTCTTCAAGGTAGCTGAGGTCGGGATCCTGGCCGATCGCCGGGATAACCATATCGCAAGGGATCACATATTCGCTGCCGGGGACTTCCTGGGGACGGCGACGACCTGAATCATCAGGCTCGCCGAGCTCCATCTTGATCACCTCAACACCGACCACCGTGTTGTCTTCGACAATCAGCTTGGTCGGGTTGCGCAGGAACTCGAATTGGACATTTTCCTCTTCGGCGTCATCAACCTCGTAGGATTCGGCCGGCATCTCTTTGCGGGTACGGCGGTAAACCAGGATCGAGTCTTCGCAGCCTTCGCGTAGAGCAACGCGAACGCAGTCGATAGCCGTGTTACCTCCACCGACGACGATAACGCGTTTGGGGGTGACCATGCCCTCACCCAGAGCGACTGCGCGCAGGTAGTGGATGCCACCTTCAGAGAAGCCGTTGTAGCCTTCATCTTCACCTTCGACACCCATCGGCTTGGATTTGAAAGCACCGGTGCCGAGGAAGACCGCGTCGTATTGTTCTTTGAGCTCACGCAGAGAGACATCGCGGCCGAGCTTGACGCCATATTCGATTTCAACACCAAGGTCGGCGATAATATCGGCTTCGCGCTGCAACAGCGGGCGCGGCATACGATAGTCGGGAATGCCGACTGCGACCGTACCGCCCGGCTCGTTGAGCATATCAATAATCTTGACCTTGTGCCCTTCGAGCGCCAGGTAATAGGCGCAGGTCAAACCAGCAGGGCCAGCACCAACGACGATGATCTTCTTCCCCGTCGGTTCCTTGGCTTTATGCGGTGGTTCTTGAACGTGCAGCAGTTCATGATCGGAGGCAACCCGCTTGAGGACCATGATGCTGACGGGCTCGTCAATCAAGGCACGGCGACAGGCCGTCTCGCATGGATGCGGACAGACGCGACCACAGACAGCCGGGATCGGCATGCGATTACGGATGGTTCCGAGGGCCTCATCGTGGCGATAATCCTTGATCTCCTCAATATAGGCCGGGATATCAATATGCGCCGGGCAGCGATCCATGCAGGGCGCCGTCAGCTTGTCGCGATAGCCCTTTGCCTGTTTACTCTTGCGCTCACCACGCAAAAAGGCCAGGTAGTCTTCACGGAAATATTTAACCGTATCGAGAATCGGTCTGGCCGCTGTCATGCAAAGTGTGCATTTGCAGTTGTCGAGCAGGTCGCTCAACCCGGTCAAGGTGTCCAGATCGTTCTCTTCGCCGTGTCCGGCAAGAATTCGTGCCAAGGTATCCATCATGACCCGCGTCCCACGTTTACCGGGGGTGCACTTCGCACAACAGTACTTCTCCTGGACACGCTTCATATACTCAGCGGCCATGGTGACAATATCGACATCTTTGTCCAGGACGATAACGCCGTCCCAGCCCATGAAGGCGCCTACGTTGCCTTCGTCAAGATAGTTGCCCGGCAGCTTAAAGGCAGCAGCTTCCGGCTCACCACCCTGCCGATTGTCGATCACCTTACCGCCCCAGCTGGAAAAAACGACTTCAGCCAAGTTGAACCTCCCATTTCGGTCAGTTTTTCGGCACACAAAAAGACAGCAAAAAAGCGCCTCGGCGCTTTTCAGGTCGTAGTGTAGGCCTTGTTTTCATTAACTCATTTTGTATACAGTATGCAGGTAAATACCATAACGATGCTTGGAAAATCAAGGGAAATTTAAGCTGTGATAGCACCATTTAACGGGCTTTTTATGGGGCTTCGACAAGTCTTTCACCAGGGTGGCATCCTGGAGGGGACAGACCATTTTTTTTTAATCAGAGAGAAAGGGCCGGCAATGGCAATCTGGCTCTGCTTTTAACGGCTGCCTGATGAGCCCTTATCGACAAGATCTTTCATGGAAAGTCGGGAAAGGAGGTGATGATCCGGAAGCCTTTTTGTGCAGAGTCTTCACCGGCAAAATAAACCCAGTCCTGATCGAAACTGAAGGTTTTCACCGAGACCGAGGGCAGCAGGTAGTAATCCATTTCGATCGATGTTTCAAAACGCCGGCCTTCTGCCTTTTCCTGCAGGTCCAGAAGCCTGACATCGGTGATATGGATATTTTTGAGCTTGTTGAAGGTGGCGAGGAAGTCCTTGCGATTCTCAGGAAGCATGAACTCTGCGGCAACCTTGTACTGCTTCCAGCGGAGTGCATTCATGAAATCATTACGGCTCAATTCAGCAACCTCGTTGACCGACTTGTCAAGATGACTACTGCACGCCAATAGGGAGAAAAGGATGGCGGATGCGCAAAAAAACTTCATAACGTTAAAAATCACCGGATTTTCCTTTCTGCAACTTGCATCTTGCCCGGTCTCGGGTAGGATTAACTTCTCAAAATGAAACAGAACTTTCGGGACGTGCGGCCATGAGCATCAAGATAGAAATCTACACCAAGCTTTATTGCGCCTATTGTGAGCGCGCCAAAGAACTTTTACACATCAAGGGCGTCAACTTTGTTGAATATGATATCACTGATGACCGGCTCAAGGCAGCAGAAATGCAGCAACGTGCTCAAAGCCAGAAGGTGCCGGGCATTTTTATCAACGATACTCCGATTGGTGGTTGCCTGGAACTCTTCGATCTCAACGAAAAAGGTGATCTGGACACCCTGCTCGGCTCTTCTTTTTCATCAAACGAATCCTTTTAGTCCCTTCAGTGTCTCCCCTTCACAGCTCTCTCCAAAAAAGAAAACCTCTTGTTTGACTTCTCTGACGGTTAAAACGGCGCTGTTCTGAGAGCCGCTGTTTCCTCGATGAATTGGCGCAGAATTGCAGCTGTCAGGCCCCATATGGTGTGCTCTTCGAACTCATAAAAGTCGACCGGATGGGTGCGGCCGAGGTGTTGCCAGTTTTCGATACGATGAGTTGACGGCTTGCGAAAATGATCCAGCGGGGCCTCGAAGATACCGGCAATTTCAAAAGGATCGTACTGCAGGTTATCGGGAAGTGGGATGGTGCCGACAAAGGGCACCACGTGATAGCCGTGTACCGAATAGAAATCATCCAGGCGCCCGAGGACTTCTACGTGCGAGCGGGCAATGCCGAGTTCTTCTTCCGTTTCACGCAGGGCCGTGGCACTTAAATCCTTGTCACTTTGATCATAACCGCCACCGGGAAAAGAAATTTCCCCGGCGTGGTGTTCAAGATGGGCCGTGCGCTCGGTAAAGAGCAGGTAGTCGCGGCCATCGCGCTGATAGAGAGGAATTAGTACGGCGGCCGGTCGCAAGGAGGCAACCGGTATGGTTGTTTTGGGAAAAGCCTGCAGATGGCTGGCCAGGTGATTGCGGTCAAGCATCATGCGCTTGTGTTGGCGGCGTTTTCCCGTAAGGCGGTCATGGTCGCGGCGTAATTCTCGGTGTTGAAAACGGCGCTACCGGCAACCAGAACGTCTGCGCCCGCAGCCACCACTTCACGAATATTGTCGATCTTGACGCCGCCATCGACTTCCAGCTCAGTTGAGAGGCCACGTTCTGTGATGCGTTGACGCAGCGCACGGATCTTGTCGAGGGCCGACGGGATGAAAGACTGTCCGCCGAAACCGGGGTTGACCGACATGATCAGGACCAGGTCAAGCTCGTCGAGAATGATATCGAGAGTCTCTACCGGTGTGGCCGGATTGAGCGAGACACCGGCTTTCTTGCCGAGGCTCTTGATCAATTGCACGGTGCGATGCAGGTGCGGCACGGCTTCCTGGTGGACGGTGATGATGTCGGCGCCGGCCCTGGCAAAGTCCGCAATATAGAGATCCGGGTTCTCGATCATCAGGTGTACATCAAGAGGCTTGGCGGTGACTTTACGCAGGGCCTCAACCACCAGCGGACCGATGGTGATGTTGGGGACAAAGTGACCATCCATGACATCGATGTGAATGTAATCGGCGCCGGCACGGTCGACCGCCTGAACGTCTTCTCCGAGACGGGAAAAATCAGCGGAAAGAATCGATGGGGATATCTTGATCATTTGCAACTCCGGTCAAAAGTGAACCCGCTATGACCACGAAGATCACGAAGGGTAGGAAGAAAAGATAAACAATGAACCTTTATAACCTATTTGAAAATGTTTTGACCAGTCAGCTTTTAATAAGCCGTGTTGCAAAAAAGGCGTCCATACCATCATGATGATGCGGCAAGGTCCGCACACAACCTTTATCGGTGGTCATTTCTTGCCATTCTGTTGGCAAGAGAGTGCGAAAATCTTCCTGTTTGAACCCTGGGTGAGTCGCGAGAAAATTATGCACGATGGCGTCGGTTTCGGCGGCGGTGAAGGTACAGACCGAGTAGAGCAGGTGACCGCCGGGGCGTAGCAGGGGGGCCACCTGCTTGAGAATGGTACGTTGCAGTTCGACCAGTTCCTTGATGTCGGCCGGCCGCCGACTCCAGCGGCTTTCGGGGTTGCGGCGCAGCACGCCAAGACCGCTGCACGGCGCATCAACGAGGATCCGGTCAAAACTCTCCGGCGCAAGAAATCCCGGTTTTTCGGTGAGATCCCAACGGCGGGCTTCGATGTTTTGGGCCCCGATACGGTTCGCTCCCTGGGTGATCAGATCGACACGCTGGGGATATTTTTCAAGGGCGATAATCTCAGCCTGATTGCTGGTTATTGCAGCAATATGCGTGGTCTTGCCGCCGGGGGCGGCGCAGCTGTCAAGAATTCTGTCGCCTGGTTGAGGGTCGAGCAGGTGAGCCATCAACATACTGGCTTCATCCTGAACCTGGTACCAGCCGTCACTATCTCCAAGGAAAGGCTGTGCTGCGCGTTTCTCAACAATGATTCCTTCGGGCGCGTAGCGGCACGGCCTGGAGGTATGTCCTGCTTCAGCCAGTGCGGCCAGCAAGGTCTCGCGATCGATCTTCAGGGTGTTGGTTCGCAGGCTAAGTGGCGCAGCTTTGGTAAAAGCTTCTGCCAGAGCCTGGGAGTCAACGTTGGGAAATTGACGCAGTAACTCTTTAGCAAGCCAGGGCGGCAGACTGCAGTTATGTTGCAAGTAGGCTTTCAGGTCCTCCGGTGTCGGCCATTTGATCGTGTCTTGTTCACGGATCAGATTGCGTAGCGTGCCGTTGACCAAGCCGGCAACCCGCCCCATACCAACCTGGTGGGCCAATTCAACAGTGGCATGAACTGCCGCGTGTGGCGGGATACGGTCGAGTTCGAGCAACTGGTAGGCGCCGAGACGCACCAGGAGCAGGGCGTTTTTTTCGAGGCGCTCTAGAGGTTGTCGGGAGAAGTGTTGCAGCGCAAAATCGACCCGGCCGCGCAGGCGCAGGAGGCCATAGACCAACTCGGTCAGCAGGCCGCGCTCGCGCGGATCCATCCCCGGATGGCGAACAAGGTAGCCATCCAGAAGGCGGTCGGCGTAACCGCCCTCTTCTACACGTTGCAGGATCTCGTACGCCCCGTAGCGGGCGTCCAAGGGGTTTGGTTGTGCGTAGTGACTAGTCATGTGGGCTTCTTTGTCGAGGGAACCGTAAAAAAGGGGACGTAAAACGTCCCCTTCAGCAGGCGTAAATTTTATAGAGCCATCTCTTCAAGACGACGAATCCGTTCGGCCATCGGCGGGTGCGTGGTGAAGAGTGCTTTAACACCACCACCTCCGCGCAGAGGATTGACGATAAACATGTGCGCCGTCGCCTCATTAACCCGTGGCATGGGTACGCTCTCGTTGGCGTTCTCGAGTTTGCGCAGGGCGTTGGCCAGGAAAAGCGGGTTGCCGCAGAGCTGGGCGCCGCCCTTGTCGGCTTCAAACTCACGGGAGCGGGAGATCGCCATCTGGATCAGCATGGCAGCCATCGGCGCGATGATGGCCAGAACGATCAGGGCGAGTGGATTACTGTCTTCTTCGTCGCGGCCAAAACCACCGAAAATAGCTGCCCACTGGGCCATGTGCGCCAGGTAAGCGATGGCTCCGGCGATGGTCGCGGCGATCGAACCGATCAGGATGTCACGGTGCATGACATGGCTCATCTCGTGGGCCATGACCCCTTTCAGTTCGTCACGGGAAAGAACCTGCGTGATCCCTTCCGTCGCAGCAACAACTGCGTGCTCGGGGTTTCGGCCTGTGGCAAAGGCATTGGGGGTCGCTTGTGGCAGGGTGTAAACCTTGGGCATCGGCAACTGGTTGGTCTGGCAGATCTCAGTGACAACATCGAAAAGCGGACCGCTGGTCACCTGATTCCCTTTATACATCTTGATAACGATCTTATCGGAAAACCAGTAAGAGCCCATGTTTATGCCGCCGGCCATGATCAGGGCAAAGAGAGCGCCGCCTCGACCGCCGATCATACCGCCGACAAAAACCAGGCCGAGAGTTAAAACCGTGAGAAGGATAGCCGTGCGGAGAATGTTCATTGCGCAAAAGCCTTTTCGTCAAAGGGTTGATGGATGTTTTTCACTCAACTGAGAGTAATAATGTAGCTACGAATCACCGGATTTCAAGTGTTACAGGCGATTGGTCCTCTCTTATTCCATCATTGCGCCGGCTTCCAACGGGCAGCCGCGTAGAAAATCTGCCGCAGTCAGGCGTTTACGCCCGGCCAGCTGCAGCTGCTGAATCCGTAGCGAGCCACTGCCGCAGGCGACACAGACGCCGTTCTTGCCGGCCGCGATAACGCTGCCAGGCAGGCCTTCTGCCGCTTCCGGGCTGGTTTCGGCCAACTTGAGGAGCTCACCGTTGAGGGTGGTGTAGGCGCCCGGCCAGGGGTCGAGACCACGCACATGGTTGTGAATTTCCTGAGCCGAGCGGCCCCAGTCGATGCGGCCGTCTTCCTTTTTCATCATCGATGCGTAAGTGCTCTGCTCGTCATCCTGTACTTCTCGCTGCAGGGTGCCGGCACAGAGTTGTCGCAAGGTCTCTTCCATCGTCTCCCGGCCAAGGCTGGCCAGGCGATCATGCAGTTCACCGGCGGTTTCTTCTGGCCCGATCGACAGGGTCTTTTTCACTAGCATGTCGCCGGTGTCGAGACCGACATCCATGTACATCGTGGTAATGCCGGTTTCCGTTTCGCCGTCTATGATCGCCTTGTTGATTGGCGCGGCGCCACGGTACTTGGGCAACAATGAGGCATGGACGTTGATGCAGCCATGGGCGGGAATTTCGAGCACGCTCTTCGGCAGGATCTGGCCGTAAGCCACCACCACGATCAGGTCGGGGGCGAGAGCTTCGAGCTCGGCGACAGCTTCCGGCTGACGCAGCTTGAGCGGTTGGTAAACAGGGATGTCGTATTTTTGCGCCAGCTCCTTGACCGGTGGCGCCGCCAACTGCTTGCCGCGTCCTTTCGGACGGTCGGGCTGGGTATAGACGCCGACCATTTTGCAGCCTGCATCAATTAAGCCCTGCAGGGTCTGCAGGGCGAAATCGGGGGTTCCCATGAAAACGGTTCGTAGTTCCTGTGGCTGCATTTACATCTGCTCCGTTAAATGTTCCTGGATTTTCTTCCACTTCTTGCGAAAGATGCTGCGCTTGAGTGGTGAAAGGTGGTCGACAAAGAGGATGCCGTTGAGATGATCAATTTCATGCTGGCAGGCGACCGATGTCAGGCCTTGTGCCTCGATAACGTGGACCTTTTCATCCAGATCCTGAAAACGCACCTTGACCGTGGCGCTACGGCTGACCTTGGCATAGTACTCCGGTACCGACAGGCAGCCCTCTTCCTCGAAGCATTCACCTTCCTGATCGATCACTTCCGGATTGACCAGAATCAGCAGCTGCGCATCTTCGTCCCGCGCGGAGCAGTCGATCACGGTCAAGCGCTTGCTGATACCAACCTGGGGTGCGGCAAGGCCAACGCCCGGAGCGGCATACATGGTCTCTGCCATGTCGTGGGCCAGTTGACGCAGGGAATCGTCGAACTCAGTCACCGGCTCGGCAACTTTTTTGAGAACCGGATCGGGGTAATGTCGAATTTTAAGTAAAGCCATAACTGTTCCTTAAAGATTAAGAGCCTGCCGATCAGTATCGCCAAGCTTTGATGTTCCTGATAGATCAATGATAGATGTGATTTTCGGTGCAAGTCAACCTTGCTTTCTCTGACAAAGCGGTCCTCCGTACTTCTCGGCAAGATTAGTCTTGCATAATGAGAGTATTTTATGGTATTTCCGCAGTTCTGATTCTATCTTATTGATTTTATTTTGTGCTGAAAATGGAGGGGGCAATGTCCTGTATCAAGGACTGGCCCGTGGCCGACCGGCCGCGCGAGAAGCTTCTGTCTAGAGGCTCGGCAACACTCAGCGATACGGAATTACTGGCGTTGATCCTGCGTAGCGGACATGCAGGAAGTGGCAGCAGTGCGCTTGACCTGTCCCGGCAGCTGCTGAACCGCTTCGGTTCCCTGCGTGCCATGGTCTCGGCAACGGCGACCGAACTCTGCGAGGAGCCCGGCATCGGTCCGGCCAAGGCCGCGGAAATTCTCGCTCTTGGTGAATTGGCCCGTCGCTTTGCCGCAACTCCCCTGGCCGCTGGAGCACGTTTTACCAGCTCCCGGCAAGTCTTTGCCCATTTCCACGAACGTCTGCGCGATCGTAAAAAAGAAGTCTTCCTCACCCTGCTGCTCGACAGCAAAAACCGCGTTCTACGCGAAATCCAGGTTTCCGAAGGGAGTCTCAACGCCAGCATCGTGCATCCACGCGAAGTGTTTCAGCCGGTGGTCCGAGAATCTGCCGCCGCCGTACTTTTTGTCCACAATCACCCGTCAGGCGACCCGGAGCCAAGCCGTGAGGATCTTGAATTAACAACCCGATTGCGTGATGCCGGAGCCTTGATGGGGGTCAGGGTACTTGATCATATTATTATCGGCAGTGGCCGTTATATCAGTCTGGCTGATCGGGGATTGATCGGTTGAAATCGATTCTTATGATGTTTTGTTATCTATCAACGTTTGTCAGGAGGGGAAAATTCGATGTGTCAAGGCAGTGGAAAGGAAGGTTTTACCCTAGTGGAGGTGATGGTGTCGCTGGTGATTTTTCTGATCGCCAGCATGGGGCTTTTACCTCTTTTGTTGACCAATATCCAGGTGAACCACGACAACAGTCGGAACGCTCAGGCGCGCAGGCTTGCCGGAGAAGTCATGGCCGAGTTTCAGGTGATCGATTATGCCGGACTGCCGCTTGCTGCGGAGGTGCCCTTGCTGGTCGGAGATCTCGAAGTTCAACCACTGGTTGAACGAGATGTGCCACATCCCGGGCAGAGCAGGATTACGGTTTCGGCAGGCTGGCAACAGCGCGGAGAGAACCATCGCTACCGGTTGCAAACGGTGCGGACGGCACCATGAAAGAAACCGCCAGTGCCGGTGTAACGCTTGTTGAATTGATGGTTGCCATGGCTATTGCGATTGTGGTTGGTACGATGGTTCTGCAGATGATGATCAGCTATCAGTCGCGTATTCTGGTAGAAGTCAGCCGCAATGATCTGCAGGATCGCGCCGAACGGTTGATGCGCTTTCTTGCCAAAGATATCCGTGATGCAGCCTTCCTGCTTGGGTCGAGTCCTACGTTGGCAGATGGCTCTCCCTTGATGCTGACCCACGACAGCCTCGCTGGCGATCCTTTGGAGACCCTGCCCTTCTCGATTCTCGCACAAGACCATGACGACCAGGATGATCTCTTGACGATCGTCAAGGCGGTTTCCTTCTCTCCTCCCATTCACCTCGCACAGGCAGGGCTCGCCGGCGAAGACTCTCTGCTTCTGAGTCGACGCCCCAATCGCAGCCCCGGTTCAACCCGGGAGCTGTTACCGGCACCGGAGGCGATCGGTCACCTGGTCCTTGCCAATCACCGCGTCTCCTACGGTATCCGTAGTGCGGACTTGGTAGTGGAGCTGAATCAAGCCTTGCTTGTGGATGTCCCAATCGAAACCGAGCTGCTTGGGGTGCGGGCCAGCAGTTTCCTGCTTGATTCTTTTGCCGACAGCAAACGTTTGCGGCGGGATGATTTCACCAGTCGTGACATCCTCGATGATGCCGTGGACGGTTTGCAGTTCGAGTATCTGCTCAAGGATGGTTCTCTGGTTCACCAACCGGCAAGACCTCAGGATGTGCGCGGGGTGCGTATCAGTCTCCTGGTAAAAGATCTGCGCGCCGATCGCAACTATGTCGATGAGAAGATCTATACGCTGGGGAATTGTCAATACGGCCCTTATCAAGACCACTATCGGCGCATGCCGCTGTCTCGATTGGTCGAGGTGAAGAATCATGGCTTGTAACGAGCGGGGCATGGCCTTGATCAACGTGGTGATGATCTTGTCCGTTCTTCTGGCGATGGCACATCTCCTCGCCGAGAAAGTCTGGCAATCGACCCGGCAGACGGCAGAAGCCAACCAGCGTGAACAGGTTTTCTGGGCGGCACAGGCGGGGATAGAAGAGGCGCGTCAGCTATTGTCTGATGAATATGCCGGAAGTGGCGGTTGGCGAACTTTGCTTGCCGCCGGGACAACCAGGAGTTACCCGTCAATGCCGGCCTGGGTGATGCAGGTCAACGGTGTCGAGGTTGAACTCTATCTGCGCGACAATCCGGACGGAGATGGCGATGTGCGTCGTGATAACGATCTGAAGGTTTTCGTGCTGGCGCGAGCCAGGGGGAGAGTGAGCGTAGAGGTGATGGTTGAGAGCCTGTGCGGTTTCTCCACTCCGGGAAATGGGGAAGATGATCGCTCTGGTGTCTCGGTGAATGAACTTGCCGACCAACCGGTTGCAACTTACGGGATTTCCGACTGAAAAAGTAAACTTTTCAATAACAGAATTGTTTATAGCCTGGGAGGGGAAAATGAAGACTTGGTGCGCTTATGCTCGATTCATGCTGTGCTGCATGACTGGATTGATCTGCTGTAAACCGCTTCACGCAGGAGACCTGCAGCAGGAATACGTAACCACGACCCCGGTACTCGCCGACGGTGTCCTCTACATCGCCAGCACGTCCTTTCCTGACCATCGCGGCCATCTGCGGGCGATAGATCTTCTCGACACCTTTCCTGCCACCCTCTGGGACGCCGCCGACACAATGCCTCAAGCCGGTAGCGGCGCAGCTCCGGGCGACCTCACAAGTGGAGATCCTCCCACATCGATTAATTCTGGCAACCTTTATCGCAGCATTTTCACGAATCTTGCTGGTGAACAGCTGCCGTTCAATGCGGACTCTCTGACAAGATTACAGCCGGCAATGGCGGTCGATTCGCTTATTGAAGGAGAACTTCTGCTGCACGCCGTGCGTGGGCGACGTGGCGGCAGCACCGAGCTCCCTGCCGGTTCCAGCGAGGACCCCAGGAGGCTCTGGAGCATCAGTCGCTCTTCTCCGGTTCTGGTCGGCAGAAGCCCGGCTAACGACGAAGCCAGCCAGCGTGACCGGGTTCTTTACGCCGGTGGAGAAGACGGCATGCTGCATGCTTTCTTTGTCAGTCCATGGGACGCTGCTAGCAATGATTTCCTGCAAGATGATTCTGAAGCCGGTGCAGAGCTGTGGGCGTATCTGCCCGGCAGTTTTCTCCCTCACATCAAAGGTCAACCGCTCGATGATGACCCGGGAGCCTTGAGCGTACACCTCGATGGCCCGCCGGTTGTCAGGGAATTGTTTCTCGACCTCGAAGGCGATGGCCTCTATCGCTGGCATACCTTGCTGGTGGCGACCGGTACCCTTGTGCAGAGCCGTCGCAGCAACCTCCTTGTGCTGGATATTACTGACCCCTATCAGCCCGAGCTCTTGTGGGAGACGTTGCTGCCGGGCAACGAGATCGGTCGAACCCGCGGTGTCACCATTGGTCGCTGCGGTTCGGTAACCGAGACGAGAGATTGCATATACCTGACCGCGGATTCCGTTGGAGGTGACGGCCCGGCAGCAATTCACGCTCTCGCGCTGACCCTGGGTTCGGGGCAACTCCTCTGGCAATTTACCGCGCCTTACCCGATAAGCGGTGCTGTCGCCGAGGCCACGCCGGCGGTTCCTGCTCTGATGGACCTAAACGGTGATCAGCGTAGCGACACCCTAGTCTTCGGCGATCTGGTCGGTCGTCTCTGGGCCCTTGATCTCGTCGATGGCCGTGCCCATGGTGATGCTCCTGTCTATGTCGTCCCTGGTGCTGCTGAAGAGCCAATCGGTGCGGGTGTGGCAGTTCACGGTCGTTTAGCGATCTTTGGTAGCGGTGGGGTGGAGGGAGCAAACGCAAATATCCCCTATGCTCTTTATGCTGTCGAGATTCTGTCCGGCGGTGGTCGTTTGCGTTGGCAATATCCTCTTCTGCCGGGTGAAAGAGTCTGGGAGACTCCTCAACTCGATGCCGCAGGAACTGTTGTTTTTGCGACAGCCCGTGATTACCACTCTCTCCTGTCCTCCGGTGAGACGACCACGCATGGTCGTCTTGTTGCGCTCAATGAGGCTGGAGAAGAAAAATTCAGCCGGAATCTCGACGCGGCGACGATCGGACGCGTTGTGACCGCGCCGGGTGTGGTGGTTGCCGTGTCTCTGACAGGAGAGGTGACCCAACTGGGTACGGCCAGCCGTTTACTGGGCCCGGTCGGGGGACAGGGCTCCGTCAAGGTCCTGTCCTGGAGGCAACAATGAAGACTCTCAGCTGTCTAGAGGCCCGCAAGGTAAAAGGTGTCCATAAATCCCGTGGTTTCACCCTTTTGGAATTACTTCTGGTGATGTCTCTGCTCGGCATCATGGCGGCATTGGCGACCTGGGGAGGGCAGAAGTTCGCACGTGATTGGCAACTTAAAAGGGCTGGTCACCAACTGCTCGAAGATCTCAAAGCGTTGCAGTGTCGGGCGGAAGGGGGCGGCAGCTTGACCCTGAACAATGGAGCCCTTGTCCTGCAGCGGACTTTCCTGGTTTTTGATCCTGATGCGAGTGTTTATACCGCCTATGCATGGCAGGATGATAATGCTAATGGCGTTGCAGAGACAGGCGAAGCGGACCTGCTCTGGCAGAACAGTCTGCCGCCGGGAGTTTCCTTTGGTTGGGCTTCCGGCATTGATCGTCGTGCCTGCAGCAACAACAACGGGGCTCCGGGAAGCGCTGTTTCTTTTGCCAGCCCGAATTATCCTCCCTGTGATGATAAGCCGTGTATCAAGTTTGATAATAATGGTTTCAGCATGATGGGCCCGGGGGCGGTTTACCTGACCCGGGGTGAGCAGAGTCTGGCGGTTACCGGGACCAGGCCGGGGCATTTTACTCTGTGTGAGTGGGATGGGGGACGGTGGAGGTAAGGTTAAACATATCAGTCATTGTGGCGATTTCTTGAAATCAGAGGCAAAAATGGCGTGTTTCTTTGCTTGTTTTCTTGTTTCCGCCGGGACAAAAGGAAGGCGCCTGGCGGGATGTCTCTTGCAAGTTTTGGTCAAGTTTAAGAGGTTCTCTTCAGCTTTTGCATATAAGCACCTGGCGTTTCAAGATTGTAGCCTCGGCCTTCCACTGCTTGCCACCCCACGCACTCACATGCTAAGGTGCACAAGTATCTGGTTGGCCGGGTTTTTCCCGGCTTTTTCTTTCGATCAAGCAAGTAAAAATGACGCACGTCCACACACCACAAAAAATCGAGCTGCTTGCGCCCGCAGGTAGCCTCGAAGCTTTTTTCGCTGCCATGGAATTCGGTGCTGATGCGGTTTATGTCGGCCTCAAGGAATTCTCTGCGCGAGCCAAGGCCAAAAACGTCAATCGCGATGAGCTGGAGCGCATGGTCGGTTATGCTCATGCCCGGCAACGCAAAGTCTTTCTCACCCTGAATACCCTGGTTAAAGAAAAAGAGCTTTCCCATCTGATCGATGTTCTCGCCGCCGTTGAAGCAATCGGTGTTGATGCCGTGATCCTCCAGGATATGGGCGTCTGGCGTCTGGCCAAGCGGCATTTCCCCGGCATTGAGCTGCACGCTTCGACGCAATTGACGATCCACAACGCCGCCGGGGTCAAAATGGCGGAACGTCTCGGTTTCTCCCGCGCTGTGCTGGCCCGAGAACTGAGCCTCAAAGAAATTTCCGTAATCAAGAGCGAAACCAGCCTCGATCTTGAGCATTTTATTCACGGTGCCCACTGCTTTTCTCTCTCCGGGCAGTGCAGTTTCTCCTCCTGGCTCGGAGGTCTGAGCGGCAATCGCGGCCGCTGCGCACAGCCCTGCAGGCGGCGTTATCATCATAAGGGCAAGGACGGTTACTACTTCTCACCCAACGATCTTTCGGCGATCGAGCTTTTGCCCGAATTGGCTGCTGCGGGTGTGATGAGTTTCAAGATTGAAGGGCGCATGAAGAGCGCCGAGTACGTGGCCAAGGTTGTCGAGGCTTACCGTACGGTGCTCGATGCCTCCGAACGCGAGCGTTCGACGGCGATCGTTACCGCCAAGGAACTGCTTAAGGATTCTTTTGGCCGCCAACCGACCCGCGGCTTCTTGCCGGGCAACACTCCAACGGATATCGTTAACCCCGGAGTTCATGGCGCCACCGGCCGCTTGATCGGCTCGGTTGCGCAGTGCCAGGGTGGGCTACTGACCTTTGTTTCGCGCGATCCGATCCATCTCGGTGATCGCCTGCGCATCCAGCCGGCGACGGACAAGCCAGGCACGGCCTTTACCATTCGTGACCTGCGTCTGGCAGGAAAAGAGGTCACCCGGGCCAATAGTGGCGAACGGGTTGCGGTCGGCTGCCCGCCTGACAAGTCGTTCCGTGCCGGGGATCGCGTTTTCAAAGTCTCTGCGGGACAGGCTTTCAACCTGAGTCAGTCTGCCTGCCGCAAACGTTTGGAAAGTGTCACTCCAGGCAAGGCGGTGATTGATCTCTCGATCCATATGCCGACCAGCGATCGCATTGAACTGACCGCTGCCTGTCATGGCTTGTCATTAGCACGCAACTTTAGCGTGGAGACCTTCCCGGCCAAGGATCGGCCCCTGTCGCAGGAGGTTCTGGCCAAGGTCTTTGGCAAAACCGGGCAGTTGCCACTCGCTCTGGGTCCTCTCGAATGTGGCCCTTTGCCTGCCGTGGTTCTGCCGCTCAGCCGACTCAACGCGGTTCGTCGTGAGTTTTACCAGGAGTTGGCGGAACTCCTCGAAGCCCGTCAGCACGAGGCTCGCACCGATCACCGTCGTCAGGCGATGGCCGATCTGGCCCCGGCAGGAACGGCTCCGGTTTCCCCGCCTCGCTTTGCCGTGGCAAGCAGCAACCTGCATGATCTTTCTTTGCTCAAGCAGAAGGGTGTGCATGAGTTGATCCTGCCGCTTGCGCCCGGTTGCTCTAACAAGCTTGGTGCGGGCGGACGCACCGCAAAACATACGGAGCAGGTCCTCTGGGATTTGCCCCTGGCAATTTTTGACGCCGACTGGTCTGCTTTTCAAACAGAGATCAAGCTCTTGACCGAAGCGGGTTTTAAACGCTTCCGGTTGCAGAATATCAGCCAGCTGGTTCTTTTTGACGGTATGCAAGGCCTCTTGCTGGAGAGCGGCTACCGCTTGTTCACCACCAACAGCCAGGCTGCACTCGGTTGGGGCGAGCTGGGCCTTTCAGGCGCGACTCTCTACGTTGAAGACGATCGCGAGAACTTTTCGGCGTTGCTCAACCGGGAGACCGGCCTGCCCTTGACGATCACCGCTTACGCCAACCTGCCGATGATGACCTCGCGCATTCCCTTGAAAGGGGTCAAGTCTGATCAGCCGATCGTTTCTGATCGCGATGAGGCTTACCGTGTGGATCACCGCAGCGGCTTGACCGTGGTTCGCCCGGAACAGGATTTTTCGCTGATCGGGCATCTCGCCGAATTGCACAAGATGGGCTGCCGTCGGTTCGTGGTCGATCTCTCTCACCTGGGGGCGTCTTCCGCCGAGGCCCGTCGTGTGCTGGCTGCCTTTGAGCAGGATGAACCCCTGCCGGGCACATCGAACTTCAATTATCTGCAGGAAATGATCTAGGGACAGTCCCTTTTTCCGCAATCAGAGTTTGTCACAAGAAGACCTAATTAAAGATTGGATTTGAAACAACATGGAACAGATTGAAATATTGACAACCAATGCCCAGGTCGCAGAATTGGCCGAACTTCTGGCCAAAGAGACGACGATCGCCGTCGACCTGGAAGCAGACTCAATGCACAACTACCAGGAAAAAGTCTGCCTGATCCAGGTTTCAACAGAGCAGAAGACGGTCTTGATCGATCCTCTTGCGGCCACAGATCTCAGCCCTTTGCACGCGGTGTTTAGCAACCCGGAGATTCGTAAAATTTTCCATGCGGCTGATTACGATCTGCGCAGCTTAAAGCGGGATTTCAATCTGACCATTGATGGCCTCTTCGATACCATGATCAGCGCGCAATTGCTTGGCGAGGAGCGCATCGGCCTTGCCGATCTGCTGCGAAAATATTTTTCTGTAGAGCTCGACAAGAAATACCAGCGTGCTGACTGGTCACAACGGCCTCTTCCTGCCGAAATGGTGCGTTACGCTGCCGAGGACACCTGTCACCTGCATCGTCTGGTGGAGATTTTCGAAAAACGTCTTGAAGAGAAGGCTCGTATCAGCTGGGCAATGGAAGAGTTTGCCCTGATGGAGGACGTCCGTTTCGCCGAAGTCGATGGCCCGATCTGCCTGCGTTTTAAAGGTGCCGGAACCTTGTCGCCACGTGAACTCGGTGTGTTGGAAAAGTTATTACAATGGCGTGAAAAAGAAGGGGAACGCCTGAATCGACCGGTTTACAAGGTGATAGGCAACAAGTCGTTGCTGGCCCTGGCTCTGCGCATGCCGAGGGATAAAGCCAACCTGAAGGGCCTTGAAGGTTTGTCGCCACGCCTGATCGAAAGGTATGGGCGCGCCCTGATGTCTGCGGTTCGTGAAGGGCTGGAAACAGCGGAGGCTGAGCTGCCTAAATTCCCCCGCCTGCCACGCCGGGGAGCCAAGGATCCGAGCATCGAAGAGAGGGTCAAGACGCTCAAGAAGTGGCGGCAGGAGCAAGCTGCCAGGTTGGCGCTGGATCCGGGCGTTCTGATCAACAACGCGGCCCTTGAAGGCCTGGCCGCTGCCAATCCTCAGTCGACACAGGCCCTTGATGAATTTGTCGGCCTGAAGAACTGGCAGAAAAAAGAGCTGGGAGAAAGCCTGCTGGCGACTCTGGCCCGATAAAGGATGTCCTTCTCATGAAGAAACTGCACACCTTCACTTTAGCCGATCGTGCTGAAGCCGGCCTGCTCAAAGAGCTGCTGGAGCGCGAAGGTGTGACCTGCCTGATCCGTAATGAACAGCTTTTCGCCGCCCTCGGCGAAATCCCTTTCCTCGAATGTTGCCCCGAGCTCTGGGTGGTCGACGATGAAGTCTGGCCGCGCGCCAAGTCTTTGCTCGCGAACTGGTTCAAAAAAGAAGAGGCTGCGGCCTGGCGCTGTGCCGGTTGCGGAGAGGACCTGGAGGGGCAGTTCGGCTCGTGCTGGAAGTGCGGGACATCACGGGACGCGTGATTAAACGGCAGCTTTAATCGTTCGCCTTTCCCGCAAGTCTCTAACTTGTCTCCTTGACAGTTTGCACCCCTTTGATAAATAAGAACTATCTAAGGAGGATTCTATGAATCTTTGTCGATGGTTCGGGCTCCTTTTCGCGATTATGTTCATAATGACCGGGTGTTCCGGTCTTCTGCCCAACGGTCATCGCTGGGGAGAGGATGTAACCTTAAGACCGGGTTGGGGAAAGGTCAAAGTCTCGGCCTGGAATGCTCTCAAGTCACCAGAGGTTTGGGCCCCTGCAGCAACAGCTTTGGCTTTGCAGGTCGAGGACTATGACGGACGGCTCTCGGATTGGGCCCTCAGACATAACCCGGTCTTTGGTAACGAGGATGATGCCAGCGACGCCAGTGATAACCTCAGGGCGGCGACCTATGTGGCCTATGGGGTTTCCTTTCTTGCCGCGCCGAGTGGCCCTGTTGGCGGAGACTGGGCTCTGGCGAAAGCCAAGGCCCTTGGGGTTGGACTTGCCGCCTATGGCCTGACTGATGCTACGACCGACTTGCTTAAGGATTCAACGGGTCGCGATCGCCCTGATAAACGAAATGATCGCAGTTTTCCCTCCGCACACGCCTCCCAGGCTTCTGTTTACGCTATTCTTGCTGATCGCAATGTTCGAACCATGAATATACCGCGCTGGGCGAAAATCACTTCCAAGGCTACCCTCACCGCCATCCCCCTGGCCACCGGTTGGGCTCGCGTAGAAGCCGCCAAGCATTACCCTGCCGATGTTCTGGCGGGTATCTCTTTAGGCCATTTTTTTGGTATGTTCATCAACGATTTGTTTATGGGGATTGATCAGGAAGTGTTCCAGTTGACGGTCCAACCCGGGCGGGAAGACTTGTATGCAGGGATATCCGTTCGATATTGAAGCAGCTTCTGGCAAAGAGCGGGAACCGGAGGGACGTGTTCGGTTAATAGTCTAAAGAAAAAACTTCATGTCGCCGTCGTTCTTCGCCATTGTATGGCCCTCGTTGAGAGCGCATTCGGTCTCGACCGAGAACCGTCCATCCATCAGAACGTTTAAAAAACAACAGTTGCTTGTTAAACATCAAAAACTGCAACTCGTCTTTGCTAACCAATTCTTCATGACCATCTTTAAGGACTACAGGAATAAGCATCGGAGAATCCTCTCTGTCTAGGAACCGGCCCCAGCTTGGCATGGCGAAAGTCTCTGCCAGCCGCCGTTTTTTTTACAAGCTGTTTTAGTTAGTGCCTACGCTCTGGAATGCTATAAACGGTCCCCCTTTCCTTACTTCTCAGTGGGTCTCGACCGACAATAGCCCATCCCCCAGATCTTTCAAACTTGCTGACTTTATTGTGCTCAAGCAAAACATCTAATGCCTCAATGGCGACTTGGCAAATCGTACCATCTTTCAGTTCAACATTAATTAATGGCTCCATTGCGACCCTTTCTCACCTTCTGCAAAAAGGTGATCTTTTCCGTCCTTGCTGTCGCGGCGTTTGTTGCACAAAAAAAGGCCGTGTCCATCGGGCACACTAAGCTTCGACAGTTGGCCATCTTTGTGTTGTTTTACAGGAATAACGGCCCACCCTCTCTCGTTCAATTGAGAAGGGTTTCCTAACATTGTGAGACGTTAACTCAGGCCTCTGTATTGTCAAGAGATGACAACCCGAAATATAACTAAAGGGTGCAGAGAATTATACGAAGGGCTGTGTTGTAAACATGAATTTTATTGAAACGTATGGGCGGGAGTCCATCAGGGGCTTGTCGCTCTGCACGAAACGCGAAAAGAGCCTAAGTATTTGACCGCTCTTTCACAGCTTGGTCTGCCATTGTCGCACATACTCATACATGACCACCGAGGCGGCGATACTGGCGTTAAGACTCTGGACACTGCCAAACTGGGGAATGGTCAACTTCTGCATGTCCGGATAGTCCTGCAGGTCAAAACTGAAACCAAACTCTTCATGGCCCAGAATAAAGGCACTCTTTTGCGGCAGTTCCGCTGCACAGAGAGATGTCGCGTCATCTGGGCTGAGCAGGAAAAAGCGGTAGCCCTGTTCGCTTAATTGCGCATAACACTCGCTAAAAGACTCATGGAAGACGGCCGGAACCTTGCGGAAAGAGCCCTTGGCGGGAGCCGGATCAAAGGCATCGATATTGACAAGGTGCACAGCGCCCGCGCCAAAGGCTTCAGCGCTGCGGAAGGTTTTGCCTACGTTGAAGCTGGGTTTGAGTTGATCGAGCACCAGAACGAACGCGTGTTCACCCGGTTTTGCCAGGACGTTGCGCTGGCGTTCCTTGTTGTAACGCAGCAGCATGTTGCGGCGATTCTCTTTTTTGCTCATAAAGGGTGAAACTCCGAGGCGCGTCGCGTGTAGCGGGAAACGCGGAAAAGCTAACCGAGGCTTTGTGGTTTGTCGCGCTACTCGCTACGCGTTTCGATCATCTGGTTTTCCCGGGAATACCCGCTTCCGTCATCGGTCGCGGATCGAGCAATCTCTGCAACTCTTCTTCCGGTAAGACGTCCTCGGCTATCGCAACTTCGCGTACCGTTCTGCCTGTTTCATGGGCCTGCTTGGCGATGGCCGCGGCCTGGTCGTAACCGATCACCGGAGCCAGAGCGGTGCACATGGCCAGGCTCTCTTCAATCAGACCCTCGCAACGCTCGCGATCGGCTTCAAGGCCCTGCAGGCAGCGTTCGTTGAACTGGTCGGTTGCGTTGGCCAGCAGTTCGATCGATTGCAGCAGGTTGTGAGCCATAACAGGCATCATGACATTTAGTTCAAAATTGCCGCTCATGCCGCTCAGGGTGATGGTGGTGTCGTTACCGACCACCTGGGCGCAGACCTGCATCAGGCTTTCAGCCATTACGGGATTGACCTTGCCTGGCATGATCGAGCTGCCCGGTTGAACGGCAGGTAACTGTAACTCGCCGAGGCCGCAGCGGGGGCCGCTGGCGAGGAAGCGGATATCGTTGGCGATTTTGAAAAGGGCCGTCGCTGTGGTTTTCAGCGCACCACTGGCGGCAATCACCTGTTCTTTACCGCCCTGGGAAGCAAAGTGGTCTTTGGCTTCACGCAGGGGCAGGCCGGTGACCTCTGCTATCCCGGCAATCACACGCTGGGCAAATTCCGGATGGGTGTTAAGGCCGGTACCGACGGCTGTGCCGCCGAGAGGCAACTCGCAGAGACCGTCCATAGTGCGTTCCAGTTCGCTGATGACCAGCGCCACCTGGCGGAAATAGCCGCCAAAAACCTGGCCGAGACGGATTGGTGTGGCGTCCTGCAGGTGGGTGCGGGCGATGGTCACGATGTCGTCAAACTCACGGGCTTTTGCGCCCAGAGCTTTGCGAAGCTCGTCAAGCTTTGGCAGTAATTGTTCCTTGATCTCCACAGCCGCGGCCAGATGCATGACGGTGGGGATCACGTCGTTGCTTGATTGGCCGTAGTTGACATGATCGTTGGGGTGGACGGTTCTGCTGCCGAGGGGCTCATCAAGCAGCTGACAGGCGCGGTTGGCGATGACCTCGTTGGCGTTCATGTTGGTACTGGTTCCGGAGCCGGTCTGGAAGACGTCGAGAGGGAAATGATCGTCCAGGTCACCGATAATAACCTCTTCCGCCGCATCCATAACGGCGAGCGCTACGCGCTCGTCAATCAGGCCAAGCTCGCGATTGACCTTCGCCGCATGTTCCTTGACCATGCCGAGGGCACGCAGGAAAGGGCGGGGAAAGACGATCCCGGAAATAGGGAAATTATCTCTGGCGCGAGCCGTTTGAGCGCCGTAGAGGGCTTCGGTAGGAACCGTCATGCTGCCCATGGAATCGGTTTCTTTGCGGGTTGCAGACATTTTTTACTCTCCTTTTGTGCCTTTAGAGAAGGTTTGTCTGTTATCGTTTCAGGAAAGACATCTTCTTGAAATCATTAGCTCTTTTATCTCTTCAGCATATCAATAGTGAGGCTTCTGTCAATGAGATAGATGAGCGTTTAGGCTCTTCAAAGAGTTTTTAGTATCACTAAATTTTTCTCTTGGTTAGAATGAACCTTCATGTCGACTCTCGCCTTTACATTGATTCTTTTTTCTGCCTTTATGCACGCGCTCTGGAACCTGCTGGTCAAACGCAGCAAGGATAAGACCGTCTTCATCTGGTGGATGTTCGTAACCTCGGGAAGCTTGATGGTTCTGGCGCTGCCGATGGCCGGGCCTTTCCCGCTGCCCTCATGGCGCGTTATTGGTCTGGCTGCCGTTGGTGCGGCTTGTTTCATGCTCTACCACCTGTTCACCGGTCGCGCCTATCGTAGCGGTGATCTGTCGCTGATTTATCCTTTGGCGCAAACGTCAATGTTCTGGGTGCCGATCTGGGGTGTGCTCATTCTTGGAGAAAAGGTTTCCGGGCTTGGCACGGCAGGGATCGGCCTGGTCTTGTTCGGGGCTTATTCGATTCAGCTGCGGGCCTTGGCCTGGAGTGAGGTGATCAGACCTTTTCGCAATCTGCGCGACCCGGCGGTGATGGCCGCCCTGGCTGCCGGTTTTATCTATTCGATCGGTTCGGTGATCGACAAGACCGGTGTCATGCTCTACTCACCCTTCCATTTCACCTTTTTGCTGGTCGATTTCATGCTCTTGTTCATGACTTTGAATGTCATTCGGCCAAAGTACCGCGGGCGGGTCATGGCTGAATTCAGGCACAGCCGTTTTCTGGTCATTCTCTCGGGGCCGGTCATTATGGCCTCCTTCCTTTCCTTTCGTTACGGCCTGCAAATGGCACCGATGAGCTATGCAGTACCTGTCCGCCAGGTCAGCCTGCTGATCGGCGTCCTGATCGGTGTGCTCTTCCTTGGTGAGACTTGTGGTCGTATCCGTTTAATTGCAACCCTGTTGGTTCTCGCTGGCGCTGCTTTGATCCGCCTTGGTTAAAAAATCTGCCACAGAGACACGGAGTCACAGAGAAACGCAAACGAACGTGAAGCTGAGTTTGTTTCTTTAATTCAAATAAAGATCGCCGTTGTTGTAAGTTCATAAGCTATCTTTTCGTATTGAAAGATTGCATAGAAGAGTTTTTCCATTTAATGTTTCCTCTGTGTCTCCGTGTCTCCGTGTCTCTGTGGCAAAGGTCTTTCATGAAAAATATCGCAAACTTCCTCTTCGAAGCTGGCATGCTCAAGCGTACGCCACGTACCGGATTCCAGTTCCTTGGTTCTGGAGCGGAATCGGTGGCCGAGCATATCTTCCGTACCAGCTTGATCGGCTACACCCTGGCGCAACTCGATGAAAAAGCCGATGCCGGTCGGGTTGTCCTGCTCTGTCTTTTCCATGACATCCCCGAAGCACGCACCGGCGATCTCAACTATGTCAACAAGAAGTACGTCAAGGTTGATGAGCGCAAAGCGGTCGAAGATTTGGCCCGCACACTGCCCTTTGGTGATGATTACCGAAGTCTGCAGCATGAGTTCATGGCCAAGGAAACCCGTGAAGCCCGCATTGCCCACGACGCTGATCAGCTGGAAATGATCCTGGCGCTCAAGGAATATAAAGATCTCGGTAACCGCTACGCGGATGAGTGGTATCCGGTTACTCTTAAACGCTTGCAGACGGGTGTGGCCAAAAACCTGGCAGAAACGATCTGGGAGACTGATTCCACCCGTTGGTGGTTTGATGATGATACCGAATGGTGGGTTCGCGGTGAGCGCGATGATGCGAAGCCTTGACCCGGAATCCCATAAGTGCTAGAAATCCCCACTTATTTAAAAAACCGGAGCAAGGTGAATGGTAAAAGGTTCAGGGAAAGACACCCTTAACCCTTAACCTGTGACCCTTGACCCAGAATTGCGGAGCAATTCCCATGCTCGACCTTAAATTTTTACGCGAAAACCTGGACGAAGTCGAACGCCGCCTGAATACCCGCGGTGGTGCCGTTGATCTCGGTGATTTCCGCAACCTTGATGATAAGCGGCGCGCTTTGCTCAGCGAGGCGGAAACGCTCAAGGCGGAACGTAACCAGGTTTCAGCCCTGATCGGTAAGACCAAGGACAAGAGCCAGGTCCAGGGCGAAATCGTCCGCATGAAAGATGTGTCGGCACGTATCAAGGAGCTCGATGAAGAGCTGCGCCAGGTTGAGGAAAGCCTGAAAAGCTTGTTGCTGACCCTGCCGAACTTGCCCGACGAAGTCTGCCCGATCGGCCAGTCTGAAGAAGACAACCCGGAAGTTCGTACCTGTGGCGAACCGAACCAGCTAGGCTTTGAGCCGAAGGCCCATTGGGACCTTGGTGAAGATCTCGACATCATTGATTTCGAACGCGCCACCAAGATCGCCGGTGCCCGCTTTTCCCTCTCCAAGGGAGCCGGTGCCCGCCTTGAACGAGCGTTGTCCAACTTCATGCTCGACACCCACACGAGGGATGATAAATATACTGAAGTACAGACCCCTCTCATGGTTAATCGCGACACCATGACCGGAACCGGGCAGCTACCGAAATTTGAAGCGGACCTCTTCCACATGGATGATCCGGACTATTTCCTGATCCCAACCGCCGAAGTGCCAGTGACTAATATCTTTCGCGACGAGATCCTCGACGGGGCACAGCTGCCGATCTGCTACACGGCGCATACGCCCTGCTTCCGCAAAGAAGCCGGTGCCCATGGCCGCGATACCCGAGGCCTGATTCGCCAGCACCAGTTCAACAAGGTCGAGCTGGTCAAGTTTGTCCGTCCGGAAGATTCCGAAGCTGAGTTGGAAACGCTGCTGGCCGATGCAGAAGGTATCCTGCAGGCTCTCAAGCTGCCCTACCGGGTGGTTGATCTCTGCACCGGCGATATCGGCTTCTCTGCAGCCCGCACCTTCGATATCGAAGTCTGGTTGCCAGCCCAGCAGGCTTACCGTGAGATTTCGTCCTGTTCGAATTTTCGCGATTTCCAGGCGCGTCGCGCAAGTATCCGTTTTCGCCGGGAGGCAGGCAGCAAGCCGGAATTCGTTCATACCCTGAATGGTTCGGGTCTGGCTGTCGGTCGTACCCTGGTTGCGGTGTTGGAAAACTACCAGCAGGAAGACGGTTCGGTGGTGATTCCGGAAGTTTTACGTCCTTATATGGGCGGTATTGAAAAAATCGGTTGATTACGATTCGCAGTTTGTATTACAAATGCGGGTCTAGATAAATAAAAACGGAGGAGTGGCCGAGAGGCCGAAGGCGGCGGTCTTGAAAACCGTTGATGCGCAAGCGTCCGTGGGTTCGAATCCTACCTCCTCCGCCATTTTCATATTTGTTCTGTTTTTTTGAATTCACAACAGAGCAAACGTTGCAAGACGAGCGATTGAAAAACGCGGACGACAGCATTACACTGTGCGTCCGCAAAAATTGTGAATAGCGGAGAGGTGACCGAGCGGCCGATGGTGGCACCCTGCTAAGGTGTTGTACGGGCAACTGTACCGAGGGTTCGAATCCCTCCCTCTCCGCCAGTTTTATGTTAAGCTTGAAAAGGCTTGACTTTAATCTGGATGTAAGCGATAAACCGTGTTCGTTTGCGCCGCTAGCTCAGCTGGATAGAGCGTCTGACTACGGATCAGAAGGTCGGGAGTTCGAATCTTCCGCGGCGCGCCATTTAAGATTAGGGAGTTAGACAATTTGTCTAACTCCCTTTTTGTTTCTCAAGTTTCGGTTGAGCAATAGAATTGGCAATCAGTAATAGAATTTCATCAGCACCTCTTTGAAAGTCTTGGATGCTGGCGACTGGGAGCGAGATTTTAAGTTCGCCAGCCAAATCTGCCTGTCCACAGTCAAACCATCGACTTTGACCTTACAAATCTCTCCCGCACCAAGATTATGGTTTACGGAGAGCTCAGAAACAAAAGCGCACCCGAATCCTTCGGCAACAGCCTGTAACACAGCCTCGTTACTGCCGAGTCGTGCGCCGATCGTGAGCTCTTCCGGATTCAGGCCTCGATGGCTTAATGCATCATGCAAAGCCTGCCCACTACCCGAGCCCTCTTCACGGACTACGCAGGGTTCAGAGATAAGTTCGGCCAGGGAGAGTGAGTCCCTTTTTGCCCAACGGTGGTTCGGGCCGACGATGAGTGTCAACGAATCAGCGATGAGGGGAGTGAATTCGATCTTCTTTGTACTCAGGTAACTGCCGACTACGGCGAGTTCAATTTCTGATTTTTCGAGACAAGCGATCATCTCGCGGGAGTCACCTGTCAACATGGTGAGGGTGATCCCGGGATGTTTCTGCTTCAGTGCAGGCAATACCGGCGGGATCAGATAATTTGCCGGAACATTGCTGGCACCAATCTTCAGCAGAGTATTCTCCAGCCCCTGAAAGCTGGCCATCGATTGGCGCAACACATCACGCTCCGCGAGAATCCGCCTGGCGTGGACAAGAAACTTCTCTCCTCCTGCAGTCAGAACGACGCCGCGGCCAATTCGGTCAAACAGCTCTGTGCCCAGTTCATTTTCAAGAGCTGCCATATGCTGACTAACGGTTGACTGGGTTAAGAGGACAGCTTCCGCGCCTCGCGAAAAACTGCCTGTTTCGGTAATGGCAATAAAGAGCTCAAGCTGACGAAAATTCACACGCACTCCTATTGAGATAGTCAATACCTGATATTTACAATATCGAAATTATCGGTTTGCTTATCCGATGTCAATATCAGATACTTTTTGCACCTTGGGAAGCAACTGAACACACACAATCATTGCAAATTATCTTGAAAGGAAAAACCTGTGAAAAAAATTATCTTCTTGTTGGTGGGGATTCTCGTTATTTCAACTTCTGCTATGGCGAGAGATTATCAGTATATCAGTGCTGCAGAACTGCAGAAAAGGATTGAGACAAACCAGCAGGGTCTTTTGCTTGACATCCAGGTCGAAGACGAATTTTCTGAGCACCATATCGAGAAGGCCATTGCGACCTACGCTTACCCGGTTAAATCGGAGCAGGACAGGCAGAAGCTACAGGGGGTTGTAGAGCAGGCGAAAGCAAGCATGGAGCCTGTCACGATTATCTGTCCCCGTGGCGGAGGCGGAGCGAAACGGACTTATGACTATCTTAAAGAACAGGGAGTTTCTGAATCCCGCCTGCTCATCCTTGAGGGAGGCCAGGCAGAGTGGCCCTATTGAAGACCTTCGAATCGGGGGCACAACGACTCAATACTGAACAAATAGATCCTAAATGTTAGATGCTTGGCGCAAAAGAAGAACTCGATACTGATTTCGGATCAGAAAGTCGGGCGTTCGAATCTTCCGCAGCGCGCCATTTAAAGAAGGGCCTCAGCACTAATCATAGTGTTGAGGCTTTTTTGTGTTTTCTGTGCCAGGTGGCCTTTGGGGAAGCATGGATTGTACCTTTGCTCTTATCGGTTAAGATTAAAGAAACTTTGAAACCTACCAGGAGAGCAATCATGCAATTGCAAGATTATTTTGAAAATGCAAGTGGCGTTGGTGTTATGTCCACCGCTGACAGCGTCGGTAAAGTTGATTCCGCGATTTATGCAAGACCACATGTCATGGCAGACGGGACAATTGCGTTTATCATGCGCGACCGGCTTACCCATCACAATCTTCAGGAAAACCCGTATGCCACGTATCTTTTTATCGAAGCAGAACGTGGCTACAAAGGTCTTCGTCTGTTTCTCAAGAAGGATCGGGAGGATCAGGATCTTGAGTTGATGAATCAGATGACAAGACGTTGCTTGACCCCCGAAGAAGACGAAGCCAAGGGGCCAAAATTTCTCGTCTATTTTAAAATCGAAAAAGCCCTGAAACTGATTGGCAGCGACAGCCCGCAGATAACTCTGCCTTGAATTTCACTCTTCTGAAGTTTCTGTCAAGGTCGCGGCTCTATCTAAACCCGCATCCGATTGTACTGCAGTTGTACAATCCTTTTTAGTGGGAGTTCTTTATGAATACCTGGTTCTATCTGAAACTCTACCTCCTGACGATCCCGGTCTTTTTTGCAATTGACCTGCTCTGGCTGGGTGTGATTGCCAAGGGTCTTTACCAGAAGAACCTCGGCCACTTGCTCAGCCCCGAGGTGAACTGGCCGGCAGCCTTTGCTTTCTACTTTATCTACATCGCCGGCATCATTCTGTTTGCGGTCAGGCCGGCCCTGGCCGAGATGTCTTTGTTCAAAGCTCTTGTCTGGGGTGCCCTGTTTGGTTTCTTTACCTATGCGACCTATGATCTGACGAATCTTGCGACGCTTAAAGATTGGCCGATCAAGATTGTTTTTATCGATATCGCCTGGGGAGTTGTTCTCTGCAGTCTGGTCGCTTCGATCAGCTACCAGGTCGGTCGCTGGCTCAACTGAGCATTATTTATCTCTGCCCAATCGATAACGACCCTCTTCTTTATCGATTAAATCACTCAGCCGACAGAGCAACGGCGTGACCAGGGCCCAAACTATGGCCAGGGTCACAACCGTGAGGGTCGGGTTGTCACCGAAAGAGGCGGCACCCATTCTAATGCCAGCCCAATAAGCGAATGGCCCGCCAACCAGGCCGAAGATTGCCGCAAGCAGGTAGCGTCCCGATAGCCAGTGCAAAGCGTAGTGGAAGAGTGTGGCGAACTGCGCCCAGATCACAAACACCCAGAGAGGCAGCCACAATGGCCAGGCGGCATCGCGTGTGAAGGTAAACAAGCCGAAGCCTTGCTGAAGGGAGTCAACCAGGATTCCGAGCAGGCAGGCCGCGAACATCAATAACGCCTCGTTTTTTCGGGATACGGCCAACAGCAGATGCAAACCGGCAAGCAACAATCCAACCAGCGCGCCGGAGGTCGGAAAGCCCCAGCCTGCGCCGAGCACGCAGCAGAACCAGCCGGCCTGGTAGATAGAGACATTGAGAAGTTTGGTTGCAAGGGGTGGCAGGCACATCAGTCGGTCCTTGAGGAGTGTTCCGGTTTGCTCAAAACCATTTGTGCCAGGTCGATGATGTTGGCGGCGAAGCCGGCCTGGCAGTAGGCGAAATAGTAGTCCCACTTACGCAGAAAGGCCTCGTCATAGCCAAGCGCAAGGATTTCCTGCCGCCGTGCAAGCATGGTCTGGCGCCAGCGATCAAGGGTCTCGGCGTAATCCAGTCCATGTTGTTCGAGGTTGTCCAGGTGCAGGTTCGATCCACTCGCCATGGCTTTAGTGAGTGCCCCGACAGAGGGGACATGCCCACCGGGGAAGATATGTTTGCGGATCCAGTCGGAACTGTAGCGATACGCATTATATTTGCGATCAGGTATGGTAATGACCTGGATCATGGCGCGACCGCCGGGTTGCAGGGCTTTATCACAGGCCGCAAAAAAAGGTTTTAACCCGGCATGGCCGACAGCTTCGAGCATCTCGATCGAGACGATTTTTGAATACTCCCCTTCGATATGCCGGTAGTCGCAGAACTTGAGTTCAATCCGCTCCTCAAGGCCCGCGTCCAAAACGCGCTGGCGGGCAAACTCGAGCTGCTCCCTGGATACGGTGATCCCCGTGACACGGCAGCCGGTCTGTTGCACGGCTTCAATGGCAAAACTGCCCCAGCCGCAGCCGATTTCGAGGACATGGTCGTCTGCTCCGATCCCGGTCTTGGCAATGATTGACTGAAGTTTGTTCCGCTGTGCCTGTTCCAAAGTTTCGTCCCCGTTTATAAACCGCGCGCACGAATAGGTCATGGTCTGGTCGAGGAAGGTAGCGAAGAAGGCGTTGCTCAGGTCGTAATGTTCCTTGATGTTGCGGGCGCTGCCCCTGATGGTGTTGGGTCGTTGCAGGTGCCGGAAGTAGTTGACCAGTCGACCCATGAGGGACGACATGATACTGCGGTCATCCATTACATCTTCGTTCTCGGCGAGCAGTGTCAACAGGCCAGGCAGGTCAGACGTGGTCCAGTCACCATCGGTGTAGGCTTCACCGAAACCGATGTCGCCGGAGAGCATGACGCGGCGGAAGAACTGGAACTCCTTGACGGCCAGCTTTATCGACGGAGAGGCCCCTGCCTCACCGAAGCAATAATGCAAATCGTCGGGAGTCTTCAATTTAATTTCGCCCTGCGGTAGGCGTGACAAAAAGCCCGTGACCATTTTAAAGCCGATCCGATCAATCAAGGTCGCTGGTACGGGTCGTATGGTCATGACGCTATCGGGAACCGGTTTGTGATACACGGGGAGCCTCCTCTGCCAATGAAGTTTGGCCGCCTGCCAGAGAATCCTGGGCATGGTCAGGCTAGCGCCGATGGGGTGGGCAATGATGGTTCTTGCCAGGCTGTCTCTGGTCAAGGGCTTGGCCTGTCCATGGATCCGGGCGACCAGAGCCAGCTGGTCATTGACATGGTAGTTGAGCGTATTATCGATGGCTTGATCCGGCTCGGTCAGCCGAAATTCATAGTGTCCCCGGACGGGGAAAAAGGGTGAGACGTGGAACTGCTTGTCAGCACGGAAGAGCAATCGGCCATCAACTTTTTCTGACCCTTTCGCATCGAGCAGATAGAGGTGCATCTCACCGAAGGTGTTACGCACCTGGGCAATGATGCAGACCAGAAGGCCATCCTTGTCGTGGCAGTAGAAAAAGCTGATCGGATTGAAGATGTAATTGAAAAATCGTGCCGCTGTGACCAGGATGACTTTACCCAGGGGAAAGGTCATGCCGGCATGGGTGAGAACCTCTTCAACTTTTTCGCGAATCGGAGCTTCACCAGGGGCCAGGTAGTCCTTGTCATGAACAGCAACCGGACGTCGCTGGTTATAACCAAACAACATGGTTTGCTTCGCAAGCTCGGGAAGGTCTTCCAGCTGGAAGGCGTAAAAATAAACCGGATAGCGGAAGCTGTGCTTGACCGGCGAAAGCCTAGCGTGCGTGACTTCACCGAGATAAATTTTCGAATTCATAACTCAAGTCCGAATGCTTTGGCCACGTCGACACCCGACCTGACGGCATCTTCATGAAAACCGTAGCCGAAATAACTGCCGCAGAAATAGGTGTTCTTACAACCATTGAGCTGCGGCAACTTCGCTTGTGTCGCCATCGAAGCGAAGCTGTAAAGCGGGTGATGGTAAGCCATCTCGGCAATCACGGTGTCCGGTTTGAAAGCTTCGCCGCGATTGAGGGTGACGCAATAATCGTTCTGCGCCCTTAACCCCTGCAGGCGGTTCATGTAGTAGGTCACATAAACGGGGCGATCCTCCTCTTCTCTCGCCTCGCGGGTAAAATTCCAGGCAGCCCAGGCGTGTTTGCGGATCGGCAAGATCGATGAGTCCGTGTGCAGAACAGTTTGGTTGAGCTGGTATTGCCAGGGTGAAAGCAACTCTTGCTCGAGTTCAGTCGCATCTTGCAATAGGCGAAAGGCCTGATCGGCGTGGGTGGCGATCACGACTTGATCAAAGGTCTGTGCCTCGTCATCTGAGAAAGTGAGCCGAACTTGCCCTTCTTCACGATGGACACCCCGCACCGCTGAATCAAGATGCAACCTCCCCTTGAAACCCTTGGCAAAAGCTTTAACGTAGGCATGGCTTCCGCCAACCACGGTTCGCCAGAGGGCGCGATTGCGAAAAGAGAGTAAGCCATGGTTTCGGAAAAAGTGTAGAAACGGGCCAGCCGGGAAAGCATGGATCTGCATCGTTGGTGTGGACCAGATTGCTGCGGCCATCGGCATCAGGTAGTTATCGATCATAAAGGGTGAGTAACCCCCTTTCTCCAGATATTCGCCGAGAGTGACCTGGGAAATGTCACCCTTGTCGAGATCCTCCTGAGCCTGTTTGTTGAATCGCACAATCTCCAGCAGGAAGCGGTAAAATGCTGGACTGAACAGGTTGCGCCGCTGGGCGAACAGGCCGTTGAAGTCCGTGCCGGCATAAACCAGGCCGGTCTGCCAACATTGGAAACCAAAGGACATCTCCGAAACCCGTGCTTCGACTCCCAGTTGGGCAAGGAATTTTCGAAACAGGGGGTAGGTGGCATCGTTGAGGACGATGAAACCGGTATCAACCGCCAGTCCGGCATCGGGGCCTTCTTTGATTTCGATGGTGTGAGTGTGCCCGCCAAGATAATCATTCTGTTCGAAGAGCGTCACGTCATATCGCTTTTGCAACAGATGAGCCGCGACGATGCCGGCAACCCCACCACCGATCACGGCAATTTTTTGACCTTGGGTCGGCTTATCGCGTGCTTCAGTCATTCAAACCTCCGGGCTTTGGAAACCAGGGAAAGAAAGCATTGGTTCGCTCTTTGTAAGCAGAAAATTCCGGATTGTTCTGATACTTGGCTTCAAGCATGGGGATTCCGGAAACTTTTAACAATAAAAAGTCGATGAGTAGCGGGCTGAGCACCGCCACCGCCCCATATGGAACCTTGAGGGCGATCAGGAGCAAACCCCACCAGAGCACGGCTTCACCAAAATAATTCGGATGTCGCGTGTAGCGCCAGAGGCCGCTCTGGATGATTTTGCCGCGGTTCTCAGGCTTGCGCTTGAACCCCAAAAGCTGCCAATCGCCGATTGCCTCAAAGCCGAAGCCGAACAACCAGACCAGCAGTCCTGCACCATCGAAGGCACCGAGCTTTCCCCCCGGGCTGTTGATGACCAGCAAGGCTGGCAGGGCGACCAGAAAGATCACCGTCCCCTGCAGCATGAAAATTTGCAGAAAGCTGCGCCAGATGAAGGTGTCGCCCCACTCTTCGCGCCATTGGCGATAACGGAAATCCTCGCCCTCGCCCTGTTTGCGCAGAAAGATGTGACAAGCGAGACGCAGCCCCCAGATTGTGATGAGGGAGACCACCAGCCACTGTCGGGCGTGACCATCGCCATAAACCAGAAAAGCCGAGCTGCAGGTCAGAACGAAGGCAAGGCCGTAGGCCACATCGACAATGCTGTTGTCCTTGAGCCGCAGTGCGAGCCCAAAAATCGTGGTCATATAGATCAGCAGCACAATAAGGCTGAAGAAGAAAACGTTCATCCGCGATCCCGCTTCGCTGTTTGAAGGATTTGTCTTGACGTCAAATAGGAAACCTTAAAAATTCTAGCCGATTTTTGATAAAGCGCAATGTTTTCATACGTTTAACAGGAAAAATGAGCCATCTGCGTGCAGTGGTGGGCAAGCATCTGTTATGATGGGTAGAACTGTAACAACATGAGTGAAGGAGCGAGTCGTGCGGAAAATTGCCTCATTTAAGAAACTTTGGCTGGTCGTGGTCATGCTTGTCGCGATGACCGGTCTTGCTCAGGCGCTTGAGATCAAGGGTGTTCGTTTCAGTGACACTCTGGTCGTCGATCAAACTGAGTTTAAGCTTAATGGCGCCGCGGTTTTGAAATGGGCGATGTTGTTCGACGTCTACGCCGGGGCCCTCTACCTTCCCAGGGGCGTTCCCGGGAAGCGTTGGTCGAACGACATCCCGAAAAGACTCGAGCTCTCCTATTTCCGTGAGATTGAGGGCAAAGGTTTTGCGGAGGCTTCAGACAAGCTTCTGCAAGACAATCTCTTGCCGGCAGAGTATCAAGCACTGGAAAAACGGTTACAGACTTTTTACGGGTTCTTTCGGGATGTAAAACCCGGCGATCGCTACAGCATCAATTACCTTCCTGGAAAGGGCACCGAGCTTAGGCTCAACGAACAGCCTTTGGGACATGTCCCGGGGGCCGATTTTGCGATTGCATATTTCGGTATCTGGCTGGGTGACGAGCCGATCAGCAAAGGCTTCAGAGATCTTTTGTTGGATACGGATTAAGCCCAAAAAGATTTAGTCTTCACCTCGATCAATCGTGACAATGCCGAGATAACCGTCGACGGTAAGTTGGTCTCCTGACTTGATGACTTTGGTTGCCTCCGGAATGCCTGTGACACAGGGGATTCCGTATTCACGGGCAATGATCGCACCGTGGACCAGCATGCCGCCGCGGCGTTCGATGATCGCTGCGGCCAGCGGCGCCAGGAAGGTCATGTTTGGCTCGATGGCGTCGCAGACCAAAACCTCCCCCGCTTTAAAATCGGTCAGGACGCTTGCATTATCCAGAACCCTTGCCGGACCTGAGTTGACCCCGGGCCCTGCGGGTTGACCAACCAGTTGACGGGCGAGTTGCCAGGTGTCAGGGCTTTCGACGGGCTCTCGCTGCGATTCATACCTTGAAAAGACTTTTTTTTCTGTTGTCTCAGGCAGAATTTTATCAAGGCCTTCTGATACCCCGTAACCAATCCGTTCGCGAATTTCCTGCTCGGCAGCGGAAACACCGGCTCTGACCTTGCCCAGATAGAGATTGTCATTGTCTCGCAGGAGATAACTGGCTTTGGCAACCGCCAGAATTCGGTCTGCCATGCCGTGTTCTGTTTCAGGCACCTGGTCGAAAAAGGATTGTTCCCTGTCAGCCTGCTTTAAACCCTTGCCTTTGTCGTCGCTATCCTGCTCGGCCAACTTCACCAGCCAGGAGCTCAGGTCCAGCTCTTGGGGCAAAACCCAGTTAATACCGCTGTATTCGTGGTTAAACGCTTCGAGCCTCAATTTCAGATGGCTCCCGTCCGGAAGCCCACGGCCGTCTTTAAGCTGCTGCAACAGGCGATGGTCGTTTCGCAGCAGTTCTGCGATCTCGCGCAGTTGCCGGTTGCGTTTTACAGCGAGCAAATCATCTGAATGCAGCAGGTTGATGAACTCATGCGGATCTTCAGGCTTAAGCAAATCATTGTAAAACTCACCAAACAGTCGTAAGCCGTGAGCCATCGGTATGCACTTCTCTTTATAGACACTCAGCCATTTGTCCAGAATTCGCCTGCGGCGGAGATACTCCCCGGCAAGAGTCCGGTTGCTAAGGTGAGACAGTTCGACAGCACTCATCTTCTCTGCGTCATGATCCATTCCCGGCAAGACCTGCTGCTCAAGTTCCATGCGCAATGCTTCAAGGTTGTCGAGGCTACGATGGAGGCTCAGGTACCAGGGCCGTTCATCACCTTCTTCAGTCTGCAAAGACGTTGTGATCGGGCGTGCCTGGAGAATATGCAGGTTTTTGTCAGAATAGGTCCATTCGATATCGAGGGCCTGGCCGAGGCTGGCTTCCAATTGACACCCTGCCTGGAACAGCTCCCGACAAAGGACGGGATCAAAGGGTGATTGTCCTCTTTGTGCCTCCCCGAGGGGAGACAACTCGGTGCCGTGTGTCGTAGGCCGCAGTGCGACGGTGTGAACAACTTCATGCTTTTCGGTTACGGCACCAGTGGCACGATTGAATTGCCAGCGGTCAGGCTCAATGGAGCCATCAACGAGAGCCTGGTTCAAACCCCAGACCGCCTCGGCCATCATGACGCTGCCGTCCTGGGGTGCTCGGGTGAAGAGTATCCCGGACACCTCTCCGACGACCATCTCCTGGATGATTACGGCCATACCACTCTTGCCAGGATCCAATCCAAGTTCGTGCCGATAGAGCAATGCGCCATCCGACCAGAGTGATGCCCAGACAATACGAATCGCCTCCAGAATGGCCTCTGCCCCCTGCAACATAACGCGGCTTTCGTGCAGACCTGCAAAAGACTGGCTTGCTGAATCTTCTCCGGGAGCCGTGGAGCGAACGGCCACCGAGGACCAGTTGGCCGGACCTTCGCTCAAGTCCTTGAGCAGTTTCTCTTTGATCACCTTTGGCCACGCGCGAGAGAGGAAGTGGTTGCGAATTCGCAGGGAGACATCCCAGAGCTCCTCCCAGCGCATCGCGCGAAAATCCTTGCGCTGCAGCTCCATGGTTATGAACGCGTCGAGGCCGGTTTCAACAAGGAAGTCATGATAGACACTCACCGGCAGGCAATATCCGGCCGGAACCATAAAGCCCTCTTGCTGCAAACGCGCCAGCATCATGGCTTTGCCACCAAAGGATTTGACGGCCTCCCGGCTGAGGTCTGTAAAGGGAATCAGCAAGTTCATCGCTTCATCCGAAATTCTTTGACGTTCTGGAAGCGCTGAACCAGGTGATAGCACTCGACTTCGATGCTGAATATGGCCGTGGTTGGTGACGAAACAAAGGTTTTCAGTTGCGGGTGCCTGGCCAGGTAGCTCTGCAAAACTTCAGCGCGCTCTGCGGCCACGACTTCTTTCGCTGTGCCATAGGCTGTGACTGCCGCCGCCTCATAAAGGGCCAGAGCTTGATCGGCACGATTATCGACCAATAGGGCAACCTGGTCGTCGGCGGCAAGGTTGAGGTATTTGCGGGTTGCGCGCGTTGTGGCGAAGTAGATGAAGCGTACGTCAGCCGTGGCCGCGAAAGCAACTAGGCTGGCATACGCGTGCCCCTTGTGGTTGGTGCCCAAAACGCCAAAGGCCTGTTCTTTGAGCAGCTTGAGAACCAGACGCCATTCCTCTGCATCCATCATTATGAGGGTCCCCCGGGTTTGTGGTTGCTGAACATTTCATTCCCTGGCTACAAAGGCAGGGAGTTTGGGTGCGGTTCTAATAACTCTGTAAATTGATGACTTCCTGCAACAACTTTTCGTTGTCCGGCATGCCTTTGTGGACATAACGCACAATACCCTGCTGGTCAATCAGCGTGGTCACCCGACCGCTGCCGTAGATCTTGCTTATGCTGCCGTCATCAGCGATGAGGGGAAAGCTGAGACCGAGTTGATCAGAAAAGGCCTGGTGGGATTTCAGCGAGTCGGAACTGACGCCCAGAACCTGGACGTTCAACTCTTTAAAACGCGCAATGTCGTTTTGAAAAGCTTTCATTTCACTCGTTCAGCCCGAGCTGAAATCGGCATAGTAATATGCCAAAAGCACAGGTCCTTTGACCAATAGTTCACTCAGGGTAATTACTCCCTGGGTGGATGATGCCGTAAAATCTGGTGCCGGAGAGTTGACCTCGAGGGCTGTCACTGTTGATGCCAGCAAGGTTACTGCGATGACGATTACTGCACAAAGCATACGTTTCATGGTTCTCTCCTTTCCCAGCAACTATAGCGTAAAAACATACGATGCAAAGGGCGCCCTCCAATAAGGTGTGACTGAAATTCCTGACGGCTCTGGAAACTCGACGCAAACAGGGTAGTATTATGGAGTGTCATCATAATAAACAAAACATCAGGAGGAATTATGGGAAGCAAGGGTCGAGAAATAGTCGGGCTGGATGTTGACGAACTGATCTCTGTGCTGCGTAAGGCTTACGCCGATGAATGGTTGGCTTATTATCAGTATTGGGCCGGTGCAAAAGTGGCTAAAGGGCCGATGAAGGAAGCGGTGATTGCCGAACTTGAACTACACGCGACGGAAGAGCTGAATCATGCTCTGCTGGTGACCAACCGCATCATCCAGTTGGGCGGTGATCCTGTGACCGATCCGCGCGACTGGTTCAAGCTCACAAACTGTGCTTACGAACCGCCAGATGATCCCTTCGTGAAAACACTTCTGGTGCAGAATATAGCCGGTGAGCAGTGTGCCATCAGTGTTTACAAAGAACTGATGGACATGACCAAAGACAAGGATCCCGTCACTTACAACATTGCCCTGCAGATTATAGAACAGGAGATAGAGCATGAAGAGGATTTGCAGGCGCTCCTTGAAGACTTTGAGTTGATGCTTTCGGCGTTCAAAGCTTAGTCGATCACTATCATTCCCCCATCGGGCTTCTGGGGTCGGACTGTCGGAGTTGTGGGTTCTTAAATGTTTGCTCGCTGGGCCGGCAGAGTGGTCATCGTGTTTTCAAAGGTTCCCTGGCGGTTCCGGAGACTCTTCTGGTTGTTTGTCTTAGTGAGGCCGAGAGGCCAAAAAGCGCTTGAAGCATTCAACGCTCCCGCGAATAAGTGTGTTAGGTATCCGTAGGAAAGTCAAGAATGAGTTGCAGAGAAAGTTAAATGATGTAGAAGGGAAGATGCTGTAAGTTCACTGGATATCGTGACTTATGAGAAATGATTATCGCTCCAGGGATTCACCAAGTGTGACAATATAATCTCTGTTACAATTTTGGCACGTAGCTAAAACGGACTTATTGAAGCTACCATCGATTTCCATGAAATAGTTTAAGGAGACATCGTTAAGCTGTTGGCAATTATCACACAATGAAGTTATCGATCCAATCTCAGTCATACTCCCCACTCCACGCTAATCCTACAGGTATTCTACAAAGCAGCTTTGATCTTTATGAACCCCACTATTGAGCAGAGGTCTTCCGGTGTTATGTCGACAAATTGCAAACCGACACCGGCTGGATACTCAGGCTTAGGGGGGTTGTTCTCATGATTTATCCATGCAACGCGTGCAACGCAAGAGACTATTATCTCCTCTTGTAGAGGTATAAATAGTTTCAGTTTCACATTATCATCAACATCAAATGGACAGGTTGTAACGAGGAAAACCCCGTTGGTGTTCAAATCTATGCTGTAGCCTGTAAGTAGCTTACTGGTGCAAGCGCCATAGTAAACTCGTATTTCCGCATTAATCCGAATGCTGGAACGCCTTTCAGGTTTATATCCATCATTAGATTGCATTGTAGCCTTCATCATATTTATTACGCCTTAGGAATGTCCTTGGGTTCTCAGGACAGAGCCAAAAAAACTTTTGAGGCATGAGACCCAGAAGGCAGGAGCGTTGCCGGAAGGTCTTTTGTCCCCTCAACTTCATAGGTCCTATGTCGCACACACTCACACCCATCGTCACAGTAGTTCTTGACCATTGCTTTCCAGACGAAACTTTCTCTGCTTGCGAACTCTTGATAAAAGCTACAACTACTTACATATTTACACATAACCCCCTCCAAGAGATTTAGTGATGACATCGGTCGTCGAAGTCGATTTGAAGAATGTTTTCTTATCTTTTCTTTCAATCTTTGGACAGCTCAATCCACGCCAACATGTGCTTAGTGTGCCAGCTGTTTTTACCTTTTGTGTGAAAGAGGCCCTTGTCTGAGTGTTTGCTGGCTTGTTCCTTGATGAGGGATGGATTTTTTTTAAAGACCATTCCTGTACAGCCTGTCAATTGGATCAGAAGGCCCAGACAAAGAAGTGCTTTAATTTTCATTTCCTCAAGACTTCCAATTGAATGGCAACACCCTGGACAAAAAGCCAGCAAGGCATCAAATGATGTGACATGAGGTTGATCTATAGCACAAGCCTCTCAAATATCTCTCACAAGGAGAAGCCCATCAATGTTTGATGGGCTTCTCCTGCGTAACTTATTTGTCCCCCGACATGGTTTTGTGGTGCTCTGTCGGTCTGAAATAGACAATTTTTCTAACCCTGCAAGGTAAGAAAGACCCCGACCCGAAGATTGAAGGGGCTTTTTGTACCGTTTTTTTTGTTGACATGTCTGACCAGAATGGTAAGGTATTAACCAGAGCATAGTTCTTCATGTTCTACCTCCTAAGCAAAACCCATAGAACCCGTTGCCCCACAGTCCCTCCTGGCTGTGGGGCTTTTTTTCTAGACAAGATATTTAATGGCTTATTTTGTTGGAACTGGCGCCATAGCGGTAAAATCAATATCCGGCAAGTCCTTTGTTGCTTGAAAGTGTTTCAGACTTGTGAAGTGTGGAACATTTTTGATCTTCGATATAAGAGCTATTGCAAACTCCCCGCTTTCCTTTATCCTTAATGAGTCTGTCTATTTACCTTCATAACGAGAGTTAAAAATGACTATGGAAGCACAGAAAAATCATTTCGATGCGATCGTGATCGGTAGTGGTCCCGGTGGCGAGGGGGCGGCGATCAAGCTGGCCAAGTCGGGCAAGTCTGTTGCCATTGTCGAGAATCATTTGCTGGTCGGTGGCGGTTGCACACACCTGGGGACCATCCCGAGTAAGAGTTTTATTCATGTGGTGCAGAAATACGCCGATGAAAAGAAAAACCGTCTTTTTGATCGCGGTCGCCATCCCGGCCGTGTGACCTGTGATGATCTGATGACTGCAATGCAGAATGTGGTTGATAACCAGGTGCGCGATCGTGAGGATTTTTACGAGCGCAACGACATTACAATCATCGCAGGGCAGGCACGTTTTATTGATCCGCATAATATTGAAATCTCTGACCTGGCCGGGAACATGCGCAACTGTTCAGCCGATTATTTTGTCATCGCGAGCGGTTCCCACCCTTATCATCCCGAAGATGTGCCTTTCGATGGCAACCGCGTGATGGACAGCGACACGATTCTGCAGATGAAGGAACTTCCTGCCACCCTGACAGTTTATGGTGCCGGAGTGATCGGTTGCGAGTATGCTTCGGCGTTTAAGAATATCGGGGTCAAGGTCAATCTGGTCAACACCCGCGAACGTCTGCTCGAGTACCTTGATGACGAGATCAGCAGCGCTTTGAGTTATCACATGCGCGATGAGCAGGGGGTGATGATTCGTCAGAACGAGGAATACGAGCGGGTTGAAGTTCATGATCATGGTGTTGTCCTGCATTTGAAAACCGGCAAGGTGATCAAGTCGGACATGTTGTTGTGGGCCAACGGTCGCACCGGAAATTCTGAAGGGCTGGGTCTCGAAACGCTGGGGATTGAGCCTGATCATCGTGGCAATATCAAGGTCAATGAGGCCTACCAGAGCGCTCAGCCGCATATCTACGCGGTGGGTGATATTGTTGGCTTCCCCAATCTGGCCAGCGCAGCCTACGACCAGGGGCGGTTCGCAGGGACGCATATCGCCGAAGGCTCTTGCGATGAGCGTCTGGTCAGGGATATCCCGACCGGTATTTACACGCTGCCGGAGATCAGCTGCCTCGGTGGTACGGAGCGCGAGTTGACCGAACAGAGAGTTCCCTACGAGGTGGGCCGTTCCTTCTTTCGCAACCTGGCCCGTGGTCAGATCACTTCGCATAAAGCCGGCATGCTGAAAATACTTTTCCATCGCGAGACCTTGGAGATTCTTGGCATCCACTGTTTCGGTCACAATGCTACGGAGATTCTGCATATTGGCCAGGCGATCATGGCTCAGCCGGCACCCAATAACAGCATCAAGTATTTCATCAATACGACCTTTAATTATCCAACCATGGCTGAAGCTTATCGGGTTGCCGCGCTGAACGGATACAATAGATTGTAAAGCTTTAAGCCTTAATCTGTAATCTCTAGGGTTAAAACTTATAGATCTAAAAGCTTACAGACTTACAGCTTGTCCCTTGCCTTTTTCCTCTTCTTTGCATAGTATCTGCGAGCACATTTCAGGGTCACACCAGTCACCGATTCCGGTCATCATCCGGCCCGATTCTTCCAGGGAGACAACTTGATGTCCAATTCCTATCCGGGCGCTTTTTGCGGCGGGGATATTTCTGTCGATGCATTGCCAAACAGGCTTCAATTATGAGTTTGGATTCTCTAAATCCTCAGCAGCTTGAGGCTGTTTTACATACGGAGGGGCCGCTTCTTCTGTTGGCCGGTGCCGGCTCCGGCAAGACAAATGTGGTCACGCACCGGGTGGCTCACCTGGTCGGGTCGAAGTGTATTGATCCGGAGCGTGTTCTGGCGGTGACTTTTACCAATAAGGCCGCCAAGGAAATGAGGGAGCGTGTTGCCGGTCTGGCGGGGAAAACCAAGACGGAGCGGATCCAAATCTCGACCTTTCATTCGCTCTGCTGTCGCATCTTGCGTGAAGATATCGAACATCTGGGCTACAAGCGCAATTTCAGTATTTATGGTGCCTCTGATCAGCAGCGTCTGATCAGGGACTTGATGAACGACATCAAGGCTGATCACGGTCTTAAGCCCGACGCCATTCTCTGGAAGATTTCCGACGCCAAGAACAGTCTGCTGCCACCGGAGAAGTTTGGACCATTCATGCGCGGTGATGTCATTGGTGAGATGGCGCAGAAGGTTTATCCCGAGTACCAGAAAAGCCTGAAAAGTTACAATGCGGTTGATTTTGATGACCTGATCATGCTGGTGGTGCGGCTCTTTGACGAATTCCCCGAGGTTCAGGCACGCTACCAGGACCGCTTCCAGTACATCATGGTTGATGAGTATCAGGATACCAACACCGCGCAGTTTACCTTGATGCAGAGGCTCGCCGGCAAGTGGAACAACTTCTGCGTGGTTGGGGACGATGACCAATCGATTTATGGCTGGCGCGGCGCTGATCCGGGCAATATCCTTGATTTTGAAAAGAACTTTGCCGGGGCTCACGTCATCAAAATGGAGCAGAATTATCGCTCTACGGCCAATATCCTCAACGCTGCCAACAAGGTGATTAAACACAACCAGAAGCGCAAAGAGAAAGCGCTCTGGACGGCGGGTGTCGAGGGTGAAAAAATCGGTGTGGTCAAGTGCATCGACGCCGAGGATGAAACCAGGGCGGTGATTGAGCGGATCAATCATAATGTGCGCACCAAGAAGATGGCCTATAAGTCTCATGCTATTCTGATGCGCACCAATGCCCAGACCATGGTCTTCGAGCAGGAACTGCGCTTTGCAGAAATTCCTTACGTGTTGATCGGCGGTCAGCAATTTTTCGATCGCAAGGAAGTCAAGGACGCTATCGCTTACCTGCGCTTTATGGTCAATCCCTACGATGAAGTCAATCTCTTGCGCATCCTCAATTATCCGCGTCGCGGCATCGGTCGTACCACCGCCGACCTTTTGATTCGCACCTCGGTCTCCAGTAAAGACTCCCTCTGGCAAGTGATTCGCAGGGCGCGCATGATCGACGGTATTAATGCCAAGGCCTCGGACGCCCTGGAGAAGTTTGTCTCTCTGATCGAGGAGCACAAGCGCTGGTTTCGCGGCGGCGGCCGACTTGCCTCTACAGCAAAGGATCTCATCGCTGCTATCGGTCTCGAAGAGGAACTGCGGCGCGACCCGGACTCACGTGAAAAGATCGAGCGCCGCATCGAAAATGTGCAGGAAGTGGTCAACGCCCTTGCCAGCTATGAAGAGCGTGAGGGCAAGCCGACCTTGTCCGGTTTCCTCGAAAAGATCGCATTGCTTGATCGAGACGAGCCGGGAACAGACAGCAAGGAGAAGAAGTTAGCCAAGGATGCCGTGGTTTTGATGAGCCTGCATTCGAGCAAAGGGCTGGAGTTCCCCCATGTGTTTCTGCCCGGTTTCGAAGAAGGTTTTTTGCCGCACAAAAAAACCGTCTCCGAGGGTGTTGACGTCGATGAAGAGCGCCGCCTCTGTTATGTGGGCATCACCCGCGCCCGGGAGAAGCTGACCATCCTGCACGCCGATGTGCGCAAAAAATACGGCAAGGACGAGCCCCGTGAACTCAGCCGCTTTCTGGCCGAAATTCCTGAAGAACTGCGTCAGGAAGAGGCCAGGGCCGGGTTCCACCTAGTCGATGGAGAGGAAGAGCTGAGCATGTCGGATATGCTTGCCAAGTTGATGGGAGAAGAGGCAGAATAGGAGCGCAAAACGGCCAGCTTTAAGTTGTAAACCATTAGCTTTAAGGCTTACCTTTACTTAGAGCTTACAGCCCTACAGCTTAAAGCTATACTTACTAGGAGTTCCCATGATTATGACCAATGTCGGCAGTGTGCCCGGCAAAAAGATCGTTGAGCATTTCGGTATCGTGCAGGGCAGTACCGTACGCGCCAAACACTTCGGCCGGGACATGATGGCCGGGTTGAAGAACCTGGTTGGTGGTGAGCTGAAAGGTTACACCGAGTTGCTCCAGGAATCACGGCAGGAGGCGATGGACCGCATGTCCGAGCAGGCCCGCTTGATGGGGGCTAACGCGGTCGTCAATATCCGTTTTGCCACATCTTCAGTCGCCCAGGGCGCCGCCGAGCTTTTCGCCTACGGCACCGCTGTGCGGGTCGAGTAGAGGTCAACGATGCTGGAAGGAATTCTCGGCAACCTTGACCTCTTTCTCTTTCTGCTTTTTTTGGTGATGGGCTATTCCTGCGGCACGATTGCCGAAAAGCGTCATTATAAATCGATCATCAAGCGTGAAAAAGAGCTGATCAAGTTGATGTTGGTTACCGCCGAAGGCCGTTTTGCTGATGGTGCAGTCCAAGAGTCGTTCCTGGTGAGTGGCAGCATGGTGGTCTCCAACGACTACTTCAAACGGCTGCTGGCGATTCTGCGCAACTTCTTTGGTGGGCGGGTCAAAGCTTATGAATCCCTGATCGATCGTGCTCGTCGTGAAGCAATCCTGCGCATGAAGGAAGAAGCAAAGTCCAAGGGCGCACATATGATCGTCAACCTGCGTCTCGAGACGTCGACGATCGGTCGTTCTGCGAACAAGAAGAACAGTGTAGGCAGTATCGAAGCACTCGCCTATGGTACCGCAGTGGTCATGAACCGGCCGTGAAATTCACCCCGAAACATATCGACGAAAATCTTAATGTCTCGAAAACCCATCCTCTGGCTGAACTGGCCTGGCTGGTCGGTGGCATGCTGCTGCTGGCCCTGGTCTTTTATCTGGTCCTCGGCGTTACCGCCGATCTGGCCGTAGCAAAAATTCCGATCAAGGCAGAAGTCTGGCTCGGTGAGCCTTTCGTCGATTCCTTTGAGGCCAACGAGGATGAGGCCTTGCGGCGTCGTTTGCAAAGGCTGCTCGATAACCTGCCCGCAGATTCGCCTCTGCACCAGTACACCTTCACAGTGCAGTTGGTGAAAAACGAGGAGGTTAACGCTCTGGCTCTGCCCGGTGGCCATATCGTGGTTTTCTCCGGCCTGGTGGAACAGGCTGAGTCGGAAAATGAGCTGGCCATGGTGCTGGCTCACGAGTTGGGCCACTTTGCCCATCGCGATCACCTCAAACGCCTGGGGCGTGGTCTAGGTTTGACCGTTGCGGCCATGTTGGTGTTTGGCGAAGACAGCGCAATCAGTCGCCTGGTGAGTAACCTTTTCCTGGTCACCGAAAGCAGCTATTCGCGCCAGCAGGAATCAGACGCAGACCGCTTCGGTCTAGAGCTGTTGGTGAACAGCTTTGGACACGCCGGAGGCGCAACGGATTTCTTCGCCCGGGTGGGCAAGAAGGCCGGTCGCCGCGTTCCTTACTTGCTGGCTTCACACCCGCACCCGGAAGACCGGATTGAAGAGTTGCAAAGTCTGATTCGTGAAAATGGTTACCCTGTTGAAAAGAACGCACCGCTTGGGGACGACCTTTTGAGTGAAACTGAGCCTGAACAAGAAGCCGAGACTGCGGTCGATCAATGATCCTTTTAAAAGCTGAAGCTCAACAGTTTTATCTCTTCTCTTAAGGCAAAAGCTTTTCCCCTGCGCTTTTGCGTTAAACTTTTTTTGATTATAGAATCAGTCTTTTTAAGTTGAAATCGCCACCTGATCTGGCAAAGTGGGAATACCATGAATGAATTTGAAGACAATCTTCCACTGGGGAAAGCTACGACCTACACCTCGGAGTACGATCCCGGTCTGCTTTGCCCAATCCCTCGCCAACTGAAGCGCGATGAGCTTGGCTTGTCTGATGATTTACCGTTTCGCGGTGTGGATATCTGGAACGCTTATGAACTCTCCTGGTTGACCCCTCAGGGAAAACCGGTGGTTGCCATGGGTGAGTTCCGTATCCCCTGCGAATCGTCCAACCTGATCGAATCGAAATCGATCAAGCTCTATCTCAACTCGTTTAACCAGACCCGTTTCGACGATTTTGAAGCAGTGCGTGCCCTGATCAGTCAGGATCTTGGAGGCGCCGCCGGTGCGCCGGTTGATGTCCGATTAATGGCTGCCGCAGAGTTTGCCGCAGAAAAATTTGCGACATTGCCTGGGGAGTGCATCGATGATCTTGATATTGAGGTCGATAATTACGCTCTGGATGAAGAACTTCTTAACGCCGCTGCAGATGCAGGGACGCTGGTTGACGAAACGCTGCATAGCCATCTTCTGAAAAGCAACTGTCTGGTGACCAGTCAGCCCGATTGGGGGAGTGTCCTGATTCATTATCAGGGTGCGAAAATCAACCAGGAGGCTTTGCTGCGTTACCTGATCTCCTTCCGCCAACATGATGAATTTCACGAACAGTGCGTTGAACGGATTTACAACGACCTGATGCGTTTCTGCCAGCCGGAGAAGCTGACAGTCTACGCTCGCTACACGCGCCGGGGAGGTCTGGATATCAATCCCTATCGCAGTAACTTCGAGTTCGATGTGGAGAATTTGCGGCTGGCTCGGCAATAGTTCAATCGTTGTTTATATAAAAGCTTTCACCACAGAGAGCACGAAGGGCACAGAGAGAAGCGAAAGGCGAGTGAAATAGGTTTTGTCTTGTTGGTTAAAGAGTAAGGCTTGATTGTAAAACCTTTGTTTTGATGAGAAACCTGTTTTCCTATAGAATACCTCGAAGAGTATCTTTCGTTTACAGGACCCCGAAGCTATGAACAGGACCCCTTTGACAGAACAGAATATTGCCGAGGCCTTGAGCTTTGCGAAACAGGGTGTGCGTGGTGCCGGTGAAATTGCCCTGCGTTATTTCCGTCAAACACTCGCTGTGGACAACAAGCTCGGCAAAGGCAGCTTCGATCCTGTGACCCAGGCAGATCGAGAAGTTGAGGCTTATCTGCGTGAAGAGCTGACTCGCTACTGCCCTGATTTCGGGGTGATCGGCGAAGAGGACGGGGCAACGCCCGGGACCACGGAGGTCAACTGGATCGTCGATCCGATCGACGGTACCAAAGCGTTTATCAGCGGTTTTCCAACCTGGGGGATACTGGTCGGTTTGCAGCAGGAAGACCGGGTTCTTGTCGGGCTTATGTATCAACCGGCAACGGGGGAGCTTTTTTACGGCAGTGCCGCCGGAGCTTTTTTAGAAGGTAAGGGCCAGACGCTCGCCATGCAGTCACGGCAGCAGGTTCGCCTCGCAGAGGCACTCCTCTATTGCACCCACGAGAGCATGTTCGCCAACCAGGACAACCTGGCAGCGTTTCGCAGGGTCTCTGAGAAAGCGCGTCTGCAACGTTTTGGCGGCGATTGCTATTCCTACTGCATGTTGGCGCTCGGCCAGGTCGACCTGGTGGTTGAGGATACCCTGCAACCCTACGACATCGTGCCGCTGATTCCGATTATAGAGGCCGCAGGGGGCGTGATCACCGATGCTGACGGCAAGACACCGATCGGCGGTGGCTTTGTGGTTGCTGCGGCCAACAAGGAATTGCATAAAGAGGTTATGGCTCTGCTCTGACTTGAGCCAGCTCTGGGGAGGACGTTATGGAAACAGTAAAAACGGCCAGCTTTGAATACCTGATTGATCTCGCCAAAAAGAACCCTGACGGTGGCTACACCTTCGTGCTTGATGGTGAGACCTACCAGATTGAAGATGTTCTGGAAATCTCCAGCATTGCCACTAAGCATGGTTATATCGTGATCTACTAAAGACTCGTTCATGCGAGTTTATGTTACCGAAAAGGCAGCCGGTTGGCTGCCTTTTTTTGTGAGGCTTTTCCAGAATACAAGAGCAAAAAAGCCAAGGCTTAATCATTGTTGGCCGCTGATAAAACAGGATACAAATCAAAACCTTTAAGGCCTTTTATACTGACTTTATCAGAGGTTTTCAGATTTTATCTGCGGCCGATTTCTGTTCTTGTCTCGTATTATCTTTGGTCTTGTTTCTTTTTACCCTTTGCGTCTTTGCGTCAAAGGCCCCCGCCGCAATTCAAATTACAAACCACTGGCATCAAGCGAAGACTCAATCTCCAGAGAACGTAATTTGAGTACCATCTTGCGGCGTACTGCGGTAGGGATTTCGACATGCAGGCATTGGCTGGCCGGGTTGAGCTTGTGTGCGGCAATGCGCTGCAGGGCGTTGGCTCCGGCGCCCGGCAGCCAGCGTAGGTCCTCATTCGGTAAAAAAGCTCGCTCTTCCCCTTCGAGCAGGCTGTCGGTGTCGATGCGCGGATCGATCTGTGTGCCGAGCAGCTGCATGCCGCCGAGCAGTGCAAAGTTGTAACAGTGATGGGTGTCGGCACAGAACTGTACGTACATTTCCTCGGAGAGGTCACGCACCAGGGTCAGGCCTTGCTGCATCTCGTTATGAGGTTGGAGATAGAAGACGTCTTTTTTACGGTGTAACTCCCCAAGTTGCTCGGGGATCCGGAAGGGCGGCAGGCCGCCGAGGCCCACCACGACGCGCCGATCGTCGGTGAAAGTCCCGACACAACCATGAATATCTATCACCAGGTCCGGTAAGCTTATCTCCAGTTCGGCAACATAGCCGGGCAAGCCTTCTTCGAGCTTGTAGCAGTAAGGATGGCCGTGCTCATCAATGTAGGGATAGATGACGTCGATATTGCTCGGGTTGAGTGGGACCCCCCAGCCTTCCAGTTGAGCAAGATTTTCATCGGTTAAGGGCTCGCGCCCGGCAAAGCCGAGGTTGATAATTGCCGAGCCGCCTTTGCCGGTGCGTAGGAAGTAGAGTGTCACCTCGAGGGTGTGCGGATCGTAAGGGCCGTGGCTTGCTGTGATCAGAGGCCGCTGTTGACGGTCGACATGCTGCAAGTTTCGCAAGAGCAGGACGCCACCTGCGGCGTCCGGTAGAAAGCGAGCTTCAAATTCAGGCAGGGCATGGGAGCAGGGCTGCCAACCGGAATCGCTGGTCGGGACTTCGGCAAAGAAGCGCTGCAGGACCTCCTTGCGCCAGGTTGCGACGAAGCGCAGGCAGCGATCCGGCAGTCGGTAGTAGATGGAATAGTGGATGGGGTCGAGGTAGATACGAGCCTGCAGACGCTTTAAAAGAACACGATTGTAATTGTTCTGGGTGCTTTTCAGCAGACGCTCGGTGATCTCTACCATGCTGGCAAAAGAGACTTCATCCGGGACCTCATCAAGCAACTCAACACGCTTCAACCGGCTGTAGTCTTCCTGGCCGATTTCAACTTCGAGCCGGTTCAGGTGGCGCTGGAAGGGTACGGTCTCGTCAACTTCAAACTGGCTGAGAAAGAGTGGAGATATCTTCGGTTTCTGGCTCTTCATGGCATTTCCGGAAGTTAAGCCTGTCGGTAAAGTCTTATTTTAATCTTACCGAGTTTTTCCGGTTTGTCGCGATTTGTTGCAGTGGCTTTTGCCCGCTAGGGCGATTATTTCGGGTCCGGTTGCTTTTTAATGCGGGCAATTGAGAAGAAGATGCCGACGATGCAGAGGGCCGAGAAGGTTACGAGTGCAGTGTGCATGCTGGCGAGGAACTGGGGTTGAGTCTGCGTGGTCACGGCTTGGTCAGCCATGAAGATTGAAAAGATGATGGTGATAATCGTCATGCTGCCCATCATGCCCAGGGTGCGCATGGTGCTGTTGAGGCCGGAGGCGACACCAAGGTAGCGGGGAGGCACGCTGCCCATGATGACGCTGATGTTGGGTGAGGAAAAGAGCGCAAAGCCAAGACCCAGGGTTGCCAGCATCACCATGACCAGCAATATCGAAGTTGTGGCCGTGATACTGGCGGCGATGGCGAGGCCGGCAGCACAAAGGCCCATACCTATGGTCGCCACGGTGGCTGCGGAGAAACGGTCGGCGAGTCGTCCGCAGAGTGGTGAGAAGGCCGCCTGCACGATTGGTTGAATGATGAGAATGGTTCCTGCCTCGCGGGGGTTCAAGCCTTTGACGTATTGCAGGTAGAGGCTCAGGAAAAAAGTGACCCCGAACGTTGCGGCGTAATTGAGCATGGCCGCCAGGTTGGAGAAGGCAAACACCCGGTTGCTACGCAACAGGTTGACATTGAGAACAGGGAACTCGGTGTGCGATTCAAGAATCAGAAAGTGGATCAAGCCCCCTGTACCGCACAAAGCCAGCAGCCAGGCCCATAGACCTTTGTCCAATTTCGAGGCTCCGCAGATCAATAGCAGAATTGCAGCTGCGTAAACCAGGCTACCGCGCCAGTCGAAAGGTTCTCCTTTGGCTTCGGCCCATTCGCCGCGCAGCTTGGCGCAGGAAACGGCGAAAGTGACCAAGCCGAGCGGAACGGCCAGATAGAAAATGGAACGCCAACCGAAAGCGGTGACCAGCGCCCCACCGAAAAAGGGCCCGCAGGATATGCCAGCGTAGACGCTGGCTACGGCGATACCGAGGGCCTTGCCGCGTTCTTCGGCAGGGAAAACGGAAACGACGATAGCGAAGGTGGTCGCCATAACCATGGAACCGCCCATGCCCTGTAAAAAGCGCATGACAATCATCGATTCAATCGACCAGGCCTGGGAGAGCAGTCCTCCGGCGAGGGTAAAGACGACGATACCGTACTGGAAGATGCGGCGGCGGCCGTAGATGTCGCCCATACGGCCCATGGCTAAGAGGAAAATCGACGCCGAAAGGACATAAGTGGTTTCCACCAGCCCTAGCTGCATGGCACTGGCGTTGAAATCACGGCCGATAGCAGGCAGTGCAACCCCGACCGCAGACATCATGAAGGGCATCAAGAAGTGGGCGGTGCAGACGACCAGGAGGGTCGCTGTTCTGGAGACCTGCTGTGTCATTTAGGCCCCTGTGGCGTGAAAAAGCTTGTTAAAAATCATCATAATTTTATAGATTCTCCAGCCTCCAGCCTCCAGCCTCCAGCCTCCAGCCTCCAGCCTCCAGCCTCCAGCCTCCAGCCTCCAGCCTCCAGCCTCCAGCCTCCAGCCTCCAGCCTCCAGCCTCCAGCCTCCAGCCTCCAGCC